>NZ_JBLXXY010000007.1:0-124577 GCF_048512815.1 Rothia sp. CCM 9419
ATTTTCAGACCCACACCCCTCTTAGTTGAGTTTGGAAAACCTAGTATTTATTGGTTTTCGGTTGCTGTCTCTTGGTGGTGTGCTTGCGCTTCTTCGGCTCCAGCATGTGCTAGTGCCTGTTTCTCTTGGCTAGAGAAGGAGAACGCTTCTGCGAAGATAAGTTGGATATCTTCTGCAGAGTTTGCGGGGAATGCCTGTCCACCGGTTTGGGACGCAATTTCTTGGAGCGCTTGCATATCTGCATCAGCTGAAATGCCGATAAGGATGATATAAATCGGAGCTTCTGGATCTTGTTGAGACTGGATGGTCTTAATAAGGTCTTCGGTGCTGATGGAATTATCATCGTGGTTTTCACCGTCGGTCATGATGATGACGGTGTTTGCTGCGCCGACTTTATATTCCTTTTTAACATTCTGGAATGCCGCAAGAATGGTGTCGTTGAGTCCAGTGTAGTTATCTGGGATAGGCTTGAGAGAAGAACCTGCTTCAAGGAGAAGGTTGCGTTGTGAACGGCCGTCGGTTTCGTCACTCATGTGGCGGATAGGAGCAAGGCTCTTGTAATCGACGGTATTTCCTTGGGCGTCTTGGCTCATGTTGCTAGAGAAACTCCACAATCCCATGGAATCTCGTGCGGGGAAGAGTTTGTATCCGGCAAGGATGGAGTTGACGGCAATGTCCATACGGGTTTGGTCGGTGCCTTCAATTTTGTATCCCATGGAGCCAGAGACGTCAACCGCAACGAGAGCGTTCAACGGTGCTGCTTGAAGGGAGTATGTAGACCAGGCTTCTGCGAGAACTTCTGGTTTTGCTCCGGTCAGGTTGGTGAACTTTCCGATGGAATCTTTTTCGAGTGGTTCGCCTTGTGCATTGCGTAGACCTGTTTCGGCGAGAGCCTTTTTGCCGTCTTCAGAGGAGATGAAGTTGGTGATTTTATCGGCTGCTTGTGCGATGGTTTTATTGGCTTCTGTACCGCTAGACGCTGGCTGATAGAGCGGATAGTCTAATTCGCCACTGCCAGTTGCTGGAACATACGCGGTGAGCTTGGAATCAGAGTGTTCTTTAAGGTACGAGACGTAGTCATTTTCTCCGACGATAGCTGAACGGTAGGTGTCATGTTCTACACCTGAGAGGAGTTCTTGAGCGTTTTCTGCTGCTGCTTCAACTCCGATAGTTTGTGCGCGTGAGCCGAGGTTGCTTGCCAATGACTGTTTGCTTGTTTTACCGTTAGCGCTTTCTTCTGTAGCGTTGATGATGGCCATAAACGAGCTAGGTTCTACGCTGGGATCGCCTACGTGTACGGCGGTTACATCGCTGAGCGCTTCGTTCCACGATGGGTATTTATCTGAAGATTTGGTGACAATGACGCTAGGGGTTTTTGCGAGGGATTCGGCTTTAGTCACTAGCTCGCTTTTTCCTGCGAGGGCAAGTTGTGCTTGTGTCGATGATGCAGGTAACCAGAGGTTTGGTGCAGATTTTCCTGCAATAATTTGACTTGCAACGTCAGCGACGGAAGTGTCGTGGCTAACAGATAAGACGATGCAGTCTTCTGGATTGACGGGGATTTTGTGGAGGACCTGCGCCATAATGGGTGTGGTTTCAATGGTGACGCGTTGAGTAGTTGCGCAGGAGGTAGGTACGGATTGTGCGTTAACTACCTTGTCTTCTGTGTTGTTACCTTTGAGGTAATATGCGAGCATTCCGCCGCTTAGTAGGATGGCTGTTGCGCCTCCGACTGCGGTCCATTTGCGCATGTTTTTTCTGCGTTGTGCTTCTCGTGCTTCGCGTCGAGATTGAGCGTTCCCCATTTGTACCCTTCCGCTCTGTCTCCGTAGGTGAGTTTGTTTACTGGTATGAAGATGCGTGAGCGCATAAATAAAGTATGTATCCTTACAAGCCTAATACTTTAGCATATAAAGTACGGTTAATTTTTATACCACGAAGTTGTTTAAAAATGGATATAATTAGTGCAATTTTTGAGATGATTATTTCTTGTTTAAACATATTTTTATCAATAAAAGTTTTTACTGAAACTGACCACATTGCCCTGACTAGATGAAACAATAAAATTATAAGTGAGCTGTTAAAAATTAAGGTTCTCGAAATTCTCAGACCTACATGAGACACCTTCTTATAATGTGGATAAATCCTTCTTGTGAGTTAAAAACGAAAAACTCAAAACTTGAGTGATTATTAAAATAAAGTTAGTAAAACTGTAGAAACTGTCGAAAAATATACGCGCTGTCTACTATTGAGCTAGGTCAAGAGTCATGTAGCACCATGAAGTGTTGTGATAGAAATATCAAAAATATTACGATGAACAACAACTTAGCTGAAGTAACACATGTACGTAGCGTGGGTAACACTAATACACTAGATGAGTAGTCAATATTCGAACAGGGAAACTACCTACGAACAAAACTACTTACGCCCTGTACCGAGCTTCCCTCTTGGAAGGAATACCTCATGTCCCAAACCGAACAGGTTACTAACCTCCCACTATCCCAAGTAGACCCAGAAGTTGCTGAAGCTATCGCCCAAGAACAGCAACGCCAACAAAATACCCTCGAAATGATTGCCTCAGAGAACTTTGCGCCACGTGCAGTTCTCGAAGCTCAAGGTTCCGTACTAACCAATAAATACGCTGAAGGATACCCATCCCGTCGATACTACGGCGGTTGTGAATACGTTGACATCGTCGAAACCCTTGCCATCGAACGAGCTAAAAAACTCTTCGGAGCAGAACACGCTAACGTCCAACCACATGCTGGCGCCCAAGCAAACAACGCCGTCATGCACGCACTACTCAACCCTGGCGACAAAATTATGGGTCTTTCCCTCGCACACGGAGGACACCTCACCCACGGAATGAAACTCAACGTCTCCGGAAAACTCTACGACGTCGTCGCCTACGGTGTTGACGAAGAAACCGGACGCGTCGACATGGGCCAAGTACGCGAACTAGCACACACCGAAAAACCACAAGTCATTATTGCTGGATGGTCCGCATACACCCGTCACCTGGACTTTGCCACCTTCCGAGAAATTGCGGATGAAGTAGGAGCATACCTCTGGGTCGACATGGCACACTTTGCTGGTCTCGTCGCTGCAGGAGTTCACCCCAATCCCGTACCCTACGCACACGTGGTATCGTCGACCGTTCACAAAACCATTGGCGGACCCCGCTCCGGATTTATCCTCTGCACGGAAGAACTCAAGAAAAAAATTGATTCCGCCGTATTCCCCGGGCAACAAGGCGGCCCTCTCATGCATGTCATCGCTGCCAAAGCAAC
Source organism: Rothia sp. CCM 9419 (assembly GCF_048512815.1). Classification (NCBI taxonomy): domain Bacteria; kingdom Bacillati; phylum Actinomycetota; class Actinomycetes; order Micrococcales; family Micrococcaceae; genus Rothia; species Rothia sp. CCM 9419. The sequence continues at coordinate 3,291 of NZ_JBLXXY010000007.1, forward strand.
AGCCTTCAAAATTGCTGCAAGTGAAGAATTCAAAGACCGTCAAAAACGCACTCTCGCAGGAGCCAAAATCCTTGCTGAACGCTTGAGCCAACCCGACGTTGCAGAAGCTGGAGTCTGCCTCATCTCTGGAGGAACAGACGTTCACCTTGTGCTCGTCAGCCTCGTCAACTCAGCACTCAACGGCAAAGAAGCAGAAGACCTCCTCCATGAAGTCGGAATCACCGTCAACCGTAACGCCGTGCCCAACGATCCTCGCCCACCCATGGTTACCTCTGGGCTACGTATCGGCACCCCAGCCCTCGCAACCCGAGGCTTCGACGAAAACGCCTTTGCTGAAGTTGCTGACATCATCGCTGAAACCCTCAAACCTGGTGCAGACGTTAAAGCCCTGCAACAGAGAGTCACCGCACTGTGTGAAAAATTCCCCCTCTACGGCGGTATTCAGGAGTGGTAATGACACAAATACTTGACGGAAAAGCAACCGCACAAGCCATCAAAAAAGAACTAGCACAGCGAGTAGAGGCCCTCAAAAAACAAGGCATCACCCCCGGTTTAGGAACAGTGCTGGTTGGAGACGACCCCGCATCTCGCTCCTATGTTGGAGGTAAGCACAAAGACTGCCAAGAAGTTGGTATCGCTTCCATACGACGTGACCTCCCCGCTGAAACCACTCAAGAAGAGCTAGAAGCAGTTCTAGACGAACTCAACAACAACCCAGAATGTACTGGATACATTGTTCAACTACCTCTGCCTGAGCACCTAGATACCAACCGTATCCTTGAAAAAATTGCTCCCGAAAAAGACGCCGATGGCTTGCACCCCACAAACCTTGGCAAGCTCGTCCTCAACGTCAACGAGCCCCTTAACTCCCCACTACCATGCACCCCACACGGCATTGTTGAGTTAGGTCGCCGTCACGGCATCGAATGGGCAGGTAAACACGTCGTCGTACTCGGTAGAGGAATTACTGTGGGGCGTCCGCTTGGACTCTTACTCACTCGCCGTGAAATCAACGCCACGGTAACTCTCGTTCATACCGGAACACAAAACCTTGACGAAATTCTCCATAGCGCAGATATTATTATCGCCGCGGTTGGAGTCTCCCACATCATCAAAGAACATCAAGTGCGCCCTGGCGCCGTAGTCTTTGACGTAGGAGTCTCTCGCATCTTCGACGAAGACACCGAAAAATACCGTCTTAGCGGAGATATCAGCCCAGAAGCTGGAGCTAAAGCTAGCTGGGTCTCCCCAAACCCCGGCGGTGTTGGTCCCATGACCCGCGCCATGCTCCTCGTGAACGTTGTCGATACCGCAGAAAGAACGGTGTCCTAGCCCCTCACCATCTCTATAACGAGCTCATACAAGAAAAAGATGGCGGTTGCCTCATCTGGATACTTAATAGATGAGGCAACCGCCATCAACGTTAAACTAGCCCAAGGTCACAACACCCTCAAAGGTCGTACCTATCTACCAGAACGTGAAAGCCTAAACTCATAGTCATACCTATCAGCACGGTACAAACACACCGTGCTCTCTACCGCAATACCGCGATCGGTATAACCAATCTTCTCCACCCTCAACGCCGCAGAACCAGAAGGGATGTCAAGGGCTTGAGCTTCTTCTCCTGCCACAAGTGTGGCACTGACACGATGCGTGGCCTTTTCAATACGATAACCACTACGCGAGAGTTGTTCGTCCAAAGAACCATGTGTTTCAGGCTCCATATGAGTGAAAACTTCCTGAAGAAAATGAGCTTTTTCATAGCACATCGGTTCAGTATCAGCCCGACGAATCTTTACAATCTCAATCACCGTTGTTCCTATTGGAATCTCAAGATTCTTTGCTGTCTGAGCGTCTGCACCCATCGGGTGACATCTCAACGTCGAGGTATCAGGCTTCTGCCCACGAATATCCATATCTTCGGTGTACGAAATCAGGCGCGGTTCCTTCGCATGTAAATAGCGGTCTGCAACATATGTGCCAGACCCCTGAATGTTATACACCAACCCTCGACGTTGCAACGTCGCAATAGCACGCCGAACCGTATCTCGACTAATACTAAAACGCTCCTGAAGCTCTCTTTCTGTCGGCAAAAGAGTATGGGGCGTGCCCTGATCAATATATGTTGTACACAAATAATGCGCTAAACGAAGATATTTTGGTGGATTATTTGGGGGCAACTCGAAAGATGCAGAAGTCTGTGCTGTCGCGGCCATCGTCATTGAGTCTTCGCTAGTCATAGCTTCATACTATCTGGTTAAAGTACAATTCTTGAGTTTTTTCTTCCTCAACCAGACAATAACGTATCAGGCAATAACCGCACACAATAAACGGCATACACTCCTCAACCGTTTTAACCACCATAAAAACTATGAGGAAAGCCAAGCTCCCCACTATCGTGCTTGGAGGTTATCACACTGGCATAATGATAAGTATGCAATCTTCCGGTTCAGACACAACAACACGTACCCAAACACTTTCAAAAGCTCTCATCGGGGCAAGTATTGGGGGAGGTATCCTCCTCGTCCTCTGTATTCTCGCCATCTACCAAGCCTCGCACGAAGAATCTGTGCTCGGATGGATTGTCGCAGGTATTCTGCTGGCATGGCTAGGGGTTGCCGGATACCTCGCCATCATCGTGACACAACAAGCCCGCACCACCCAAAAAAATCAAGAACTCTTCCTCCAAGCACGTCGAGCAGAAGAAGACGCCATGCTCGACGACAAACTATCTCACAGCTTCCAAATCGTTCTCGTACAATCAAAAGTCATTGCAGAACACCTCCACTCAGATAATCAAGATGCACCTGCCATGATTGAACGAGCACTAGACACCATCAACACCACAGCTTCTAACGGCATGAGCATGATTAAAGAAGCCCAAGGGCAGAACAACGCAGAAAGAGACTAATCACCCCATGACAAGAACACCTAAAACCCTACGTATTGCCAGCGTCAATGTGAACGGCATCCGCGCCGCATACCGTAAAGACATGGAAAGCTGGCTCAACGAACGTGACGTCGACATCCTCTGCCTACAAGAAGTACGTGCCCCCGACAAAATCGTACGAGAACTACTTAACGAAGAAAACTGGCATATCCTCCACTCAGAAGCTGCCGACAAAGGACGCGCCGGAGTCCTCATCGCCACAGCACGCACCCCACACAAGAACTCCATCCTTCCCGCCGCAGAACCAATCAATACCCGATCACACATCGGCGAAGAATACTTTGAACACTCCGGACGCTGGGTCGAAGCAGACTACACTCTTCCCAACGGAGAACAACTTACCGTTGTCTCCGCCTACGTACACTCCGGAGAAGTAGACACCCCCAAACAAGACGACAAATACCGTTTCCTCGAACGTATGCTTGTGCGTCTTCCCGAACTCGCTCAACACAGCGAAAACGTTGTCGTTGTGGGAGACCTCAACGTCTGCCACACAGAACGAGACCTCAAAAACTGGAAAGCAAACCAAAAACGAGCAGGATTCCTCCCCGAAGAACGCGCCTACTTCGACAAATTCTTTGGACAAAGCGGATACGTCGACGTTGCACGTTCGCTTGCTGGAGACGTCGACGGCCCATACACCTGGTGGTCCTACCGTGGACAAGCCTTCGACAACAACGCAGGATGGCGTATCGACTACCAGATGGCAACACCCGCCATGGCACAACGCGCCATCAGCTCAGTTGTTGACCGTGCCGCATCCTACGACCAGCGTTTTAGCGACCACGCACCTCTAGTCGTCGACTACCAATTCGCGTAGCACACGAGTCAAAAATCTTAACACCTTCGAGGACTTTGATACCCTCATGGTCAAGACCCCGTCACAACACGCCAACCCATTGAAGGACACACCGTGGCAGAAGAAACCACCAACACCATAGACCGCGCACTCATCCCCAACGCGTCCAAAGGAAAACCACGCGCTTTCTCCGGCGCCCAACCATCATCCGACTCTTTACACCTAGGAAACTACCTCGGCGCAGTAGAAAACTGGGTGCAAATGCAAGAAGACAACGAATGTCTCTTCTTCATCCCCGACATGCACGCCATCACCGTACGCCAAGACCCAAACGTTCTTCGTGAACGTACCCGAACCATTGCCGCACAATATATTGCTGCCGGAATTGACCCACAAAAAACACCTCTTTTCGTGCAATCTCACGTACCTGAACATGCACAACTCGCATGGGTACTCAACTGTATTACCGGCTACGGTGAAGCCGCCCGCATGACCCAATTCAAAGACAAATCCAGCAAACAAGGCTCCGAGAACACCACCGTCGGACTCTTCACCTACCCCATGCTCATGGCAGCAGACATCCTGCTTTACCAAGCAGACCGTGTCCCAGTAGGCGAAGACCAACGTCAGCACCTAGAACTTACGCGCACTATCGCACAACGCTTTAACTCTCGCTTTGGCACCACCTTTCTCCTGCCAGAACCATTAGAGTTCCGCGAAAGCGCAAAAATCTATGACCTGCAAGACCCCATCTCCAAGATGAGCAAATCTGCCCAAAACGATAAAGGCATTATCTGGTTGCTCGACGACCCGAAGAAAACCGCCAAAAAAATTAAGTCTGCGGTAACTGACGACGGATCAACCATCGCCTTCGACCGAGCCGACAAACCGGGCGTATCAAACCTCCTTGCCATCTATTCAGCAATCACCGGACGCCCTATCGAAAACATCGTCGAAGAATACGACGGCAAAATGTACGGGCACCTCAAAGTCGACCTCGCTGAAATTCTCGTACAAACCCTAGCGCCCATTCGTGAACGTTCTCTGGAACTGCTCGACGACCCAGCCGAACTCGATAAACTCTTGGCTGTCGGTGCGCAACGCGCTCGCGAAATTGCGTCTGTGACGTTGCAGAATGTCTACGAGCGTGTGGGCTTCATGGGTGCGACGACGCTTTAGCTGAAGAGCCCTTTGATGTCTTTATCGTCTTCTGCTGTGCGAGCTTTAGAGCTTGACCGGCATTTGAGCGTTATTGCGCCGGTACAAGGCGAGTTATCTCGTCTTGTCCGGTGCTGGCAGGGTGCTCATGGTGTGGCTGAATCTGTGCAGACGAGTCATCTAACAATTTTTTTATATGAGCCTACTCCTTCGACGAAAGATATGGTGCTCTCATCCTTGGTGAAGGCCTTATATGGGCAATACTCTTTTAGCGTGTCTATGGGGTCTATTGAGAGCTTCATGCCGTTATCTGAGGTGAGTTATCTGCCCGTTCTAGAGGGCGCGACAGACTTGATGGCTTTACGTCAGCGGTGTATTGATGCGGTAGGGGAGTCTAGCTCTCCTTTTACGTATGTTCCGCATCTGAGCGTATCGAATCGTTTGGGGCAGAGAGCGCTAACGGATTCTTTGCAATATTTTGCGTCATTACCTTCTACCGCTGAACGTTTTGTCGTAGATCATCTTCAAATCTGTGAGCATGTTCAAGGGACTTGGCGTTGTCTTAGGACGGTTCCGCTAGATACGAGTCATGATTAGGTTCTAGCTGGTAGGTCTGGCGGATACAGTAAAGCCTGTCTTATCGTTGTTGCGATAAGACAGGCTTTACTCTGTTGAGTTTCTTTTTTAGAGCAGCTCGTTGAGGTTGAGCTCCTTAATATCTGCAACAGTGTTTTTCACTGCTTGAGCTTTATCTCGTGTCGTAATGAGTAAGGCATCGGGAGTGTCAACCACGACGAGGTTTTCAATACCGATAACAGCAATTTTGCGTTCCGCATGGGTGACAATAAGCCCCGAGGAATCTTGGTTGAGAACATTGCTCTTTTCGCCTAATACGGTGAGCTTTTCACCTGTTTTCTCTTGGTTCAGGCGGGTGACTGCGTCGAAGTCTCCCACGTCGTCCCACATAAAGGAGCCTGGCACCATGGCGACATCTCCTGCGGCTGCTGCTGGTTCTGCAACAGCGTAGTCGATGGCCGTTTTGGGGAGAGTATCCCATAGTTTTTGAAGAGTTTGGTGCTGTTGTGGGGTGTCCCAATCTTCTGCGATAGCGTTAATTCCGGCGTAGAGTTCTGGTTCGTTTTCTTTGAGGTGTTTGAGCATCAGTTCTGCTGGTGCGACAAACATTCCTGCATTCCAGGTGTATTCTCCGGAGTTCACATAGTCTGCTGCTGTTGCTGCGTCAGGTTTTTCGACAAACGACTCTACGGCTAGAGCTGAGGGGGCATTATCGATACCGAGCGAAGACTTTGCTTTGATATATCCAAAAGCTGTGGATGGTTCGGTAGGGGTGATACCAATGGTCACGATTTTTCCGGTAGCTGCAGTTTCTACCGCTTCTTTGACCACTTTTTGGAATTCCTCAACCGGTGTGATGACGTGGTCAGCAGCGAAAGAGCCAACAATAGCTTCTCGATCTCTTTTGTAGAGGATAGCGCAAGCTAATCCGATAGCTGCTGCCGAGTCTTTGGGGGAGGGTTCAAGGACGAAGTCGGTGTCGTTGAGTTCACGAACTTGTTCGCGTACTGCTTGAGCGTGCGATTCTCCGGTCACAATCATCACTGAGCTTTGGGTGAGTCCGCTGAGCCTGTCGTAGGTTTGGCGTAGCAGTGAAGATCCGTTACCGGTAAGGTCTAGTAAAAACTTAGGTGCGTGTGCCCGCGATAATGGCCATAGGCGGGACCCTACCCCACCGGCCGGAATGAGCGGGTAAAACTTATCTAGTGGTGTTCTCATCACCTCTAAGAATAGCGAATTTTTACGTCATAATTCTGAAAATTTTTTGAGATGTCTAACTATTGCTGGTCACTTTTTAAGCCCAATGTGATGAGGATTTCCCTTGTTCTCGCGGAAAAGTTGAATATCGACATAAAAATTTGTGCTAATTACGCTAAAATAAGCCGGTTTTTTATCAACTAACTGTCAATAAAACCGTAAGTGAACTGGTACTGTGTGTGACTAGATGAACACACATTAATTAGCTATTCGATGGTAGACATCGCTTGTTTGATGAGCCAAAACAAGGTCAGCCACGAACAGCTTGCAGGAGGTTATTCAGTGCCGAATAATTCACGAGGAACCTTGTACCGCGGCCGTGAAGGCATGTGGTCTTGGGTAGCTCACCGCATCACCGGTATCGCTATTTTCTTTTTTCTTCTTATCCACGTCTTAGATACCGCTCTTATTCGAGTTTCCCCCGAATCCTATAACTCCGTGATGGAGCTTTATAAAAATCCCATCATGGGGCTAAGCGAAGCAGGACTTGTGGGAGCTATCGTCTACCACGCCTTTAACGGTATTCGCATTATCCTGATTGACTTTTGGAAAGATGGCGCAAAAAACCATAAAACAATGCTTTGGGGAGTCCTCCTTCTCTGGGGCGTTGTTATGGTTCCTTTCCTCATCCGCCACATGATTAACACTTTCGGAGGCTAACGCATCATGGCTGTTTCACCACAGAAAATCAAAATTTCTGCTCCGAGAAGCAAAGACAACACCGTTAACGGAGTCAAATACAACCGCTCTAGCTCAAAACGCAATAACTTTGAAATGTTCGCATGGCTTTTCATGCGCATCTCAGGTGTTATTCTCGTTGTCCTTATCTTTGGACACCTCTTCGTCAACCTCATGATGGGTGAAGGCGTTCACCGTATTGACTTTGGTTTCGTTGGTGGCAAATTAGCTCAACCTTTCTGGCAAGTATGGGATCTACTCCTGTTATGGCTTGCAATGTTGCACGGCATGAACGGTATTAGAACCATCATCATGGACTATGCAGAAAAAGACAGCACCCGCCTGACCCTAAAACTAGCGTTGTTCTGTTCTGGTGCTTTTGTTCTTCTGATTGGAACTCTCGTAATCTTCACGTTTGACCCATGCCCAACTGGTGCGGCACCAGAACTATTACCTTCTTTCTGTACCGCCCCATAAATAGCTGAACCTACTACTAGATTTTAGAAAAGAGCATTTTCACATGCAGGTACATAAGTACGATGTCGTTATTATCGGTGCTGGTGGAGCTGGCATGCGTGCCGCCATTGAAGCCGGCACTCGCGCTCGAACCGCCGTTTTGACCAAATTGTACCCAACCCGTTCCCATACAGGAGCCGCTCAAGGTGGCATGTGCGCGGCCCTCGCCAACGTCGAAGAAGACAACTGGGAATGGCACACCTTTGACACCATCAAAGGTGGCGACTACCTCGTCGATCAAGACGCCGCCGAAGTCATGGCTAAAGAAGCAATTGACGCTGTTCTTGATCTAGAGAAAATGGGTTTGCCCTTCAACCGTACCCCCGCTGGACGTATTGACCAACGTCGTTTCGGCGGACACACTCGCGACCACGGTAAAGCACCGGTGCGTCGAGCATGCTACGCTGCAGACCGTACCGGACACATGATTCTTCAGACGCTCTACCAGAACTGCGTAAAACATAATGTGGAGTTCTATAACGAATACTACGTCCTTGACCTCATCATGGTTGAAGACGAGAACGGGCAGCGTCGCCCCGCCGGCGTGGTTAGTTACGACCTTGCTTCTGGCGATGTGCACGTATTCCAAGCAAAATCCATTATTTTTGCTTCGGGTGGTTGTGGAAAAATCTTTAAAACGACATCGAATGCGCATACTCTCACCGGTGACGGCATGGCGATTGCTCTACGTAACGGTATTCCGCTAGAAGACATGGAGTTTGTGCAATTCCACCCAACGGGTCTTGCCGGACTAGGCATTCTCGTATCGGAAGCTGCTCGAGGTGAGGGCGGTATTCTTCGTAACTCTGACGGTGAGCGTTTCATGGAGCGCTACGCCCCGACCATCAAAGACCTTGCCCCACGTGATATTGTGGCGCGTTCTATGGCAAACGAGGTGCGTGAAGGTCGCGGTTGTGGACCGAACAAGGATTATGTTCTTCTAGACTTGACCCACCTCGAACCAGCCCACATTGATGCGAAACTTCCCGACATCACGGAGTTCGCTCGCACCTATCTAGGCGTTGAACCGTACACCGAACCTGTTCCGGTGTTCCCCACTGCACACTATGCAATGGGCGGTATTCCCACCAACATCGAAACAGAAGTGTTTGCAGATTCGGAGAACACTATCCCCGGTCTTTACGCCGCTGGCGAGGTTGCGTGCGTATCTGTGCACGGTTCTAACCGTTTGGGCACGAACTCTCTGCTTGATATTAACGTTTTTGGTAAACGTGCCGGCATTAAAGCGGCAGAGTACGCTGCTTCTGCAGAGTTCTTACCTATCCCTGAGGATGCCGCAAACCGCACTTTAGAGCTTTTGACGTCTCTACGTGATGGTGAGGGAACCGAAAAAGTTGGTGTCATCCGTAAAGAACTACAAGATGTGATGGACGCCGATATGCAGGTGTTCCGCACGGCCGATACGATTCGTAACGCTCTTTCAAAGATTGCAGAATTAGAAGAACGTTATCAGCGTATTTCTATTCAAGACAAAGGTAAGCGCTTCAACCTTGATTTGTTGGAGGCCGTCGAACTGGGATTCTTACTTGAGCTCGCTAAGGTGATGTCTGTTGCTGCTTTCCATCGTCAGGAGTCTCGTGGCGGTCACTTCCGTGAAGATTATCCGGATCGTGATGACGTGAACTTTATGAAACATTCGATGGTATATCGAGACGAAAACTCAGAGTTTGAGGGTATTCGCGGTCTTCGTTTTGGTACGAAGCCTGTTGTCTTTACCCGTTATGAGCCGAAGGAACGTAAGTACTAAAATGTCTGATTTTGAAGCACGCGAACCAGAATCTAAGGTTGCTATCGCCTCGGAGCAAGGTGGCTCCCAAGGTATTAAAACCTATGATGTGACGGTTAGAATTCGTCGTTATAATCCTGAAGTTTCGGATCAAGCGCATTGGGACGAATTCAAGGTGACAATGTATGGTACCGATAGGGTGCTTGATATCTTGCACAAGATTAAGTGGGAGATTGATGGTTCGTTATCGTTCCGCCGTTCATGTGCTCACGGTATTTGTGGTTCTGATGCTATGCGTATTAATGGTAGAAATCGTTTGGCGTGTAAAACCTTGCTAAAGGATTTAGATATTTCTCAGCCGATTACGATTGAGGCTATTAAAGGTTTGCCTTGCGAAAAAGACCTTATCGTGGACATGGAACCGTTCTTCCAGTCGTATCGTGAGATTATGCCGTTCTTGATGAATGAGGGGCATGAGCCAGAGCGTGAACGCTATCAGTCTGTTGAAGATCGTGAACGTTTTGACGACACAACAAAGTGCATCTTGTGTGCAGCGTGTACGACGTCCTGCCCTGTGTTCTGGACGGATGGCCAGTATTTTGGTCCGTCAGCTATTGTGAATGCTCACCGTTTTATTTTTGATTCTCGTGATGATGCTGGTGATATGCGTCTTGAGATTCTCAACGATAAAGAGGGCGTGTGGCGTTGTCGTACGACGTTTAACTGTACTGATGCGTGTCCTCGCGGTATTCAGATTACGAAGGCTATTGCTGAGGTGAAGCAGGCTATTCTAGCTCGTTCTCTTTAAGACAATGGCGGCTCTGTTTTTTCGTATAGAGCTTGTAGAAAAGTGCCCTTTTCTTGATGATGTGGTGTTAGCTTCTGTAGAAGCTGACACCACATTTTTATGTCGTGATACAGAAAATGTGCGTTGGTGTTGTGTGAGTGGATAGCACAAAGCCCCTTTGACCTATCACCGATAGGTCAAAGGGGCTTTGCTTTATGGTTGTTCTTCTATTTGAAGAGAACCTTTAGGAGGTTTTAGCCACCGGTAGAGATGTCACCAGCGGAGCGGGGAGTTCCTGCAACACCTTCAGAACCTTCGCAAGTACCGCGAAGAACTGGCTGGTTGTTACCGTCATTGCTGTTAGGTAGGTATTCCTTACCGTTGAAGATAACCTTGGTGTCGCGATCCAGACGGGTAGCGTTACCAGTGTAGGAGAACTTAACGGTGGGGTAGCAAGGTCCGTCGATAATAACGGGCTTGTACTTGCTGTTGTTAACTTTTCCATCACGGAGAGGAATGGTGACGCCGACGTTGTAGGTTTCAGTTCCGTTGGAGGAAACAACGCTAATGTGGCTACCTGGGTCAATGTTAGATGAGTTTGAGGAAGAACCATTGTCCCAAAGGAGTTTTGCGACACAGTTAACTTCGCTAGTGGAGATATCGGTATTCGCAGTAAGAGTAACAGTGAACTTACCATCAGTAGTGCGTGAACGCTCTGGAGGAGTTACTGAGAGAGACCAACGACCATTCTGTGAGTAATTAAGACCAGGAACACGAGCGCTTGTAGCGTCGAATACCCAGCTAACAGTATCGCCTTTTTTCATCATGCCGTTTGGTGTGATGACAGAGAGGCCAATAGTGGTTCGCTGCGCGTTAACGTTACCGGTGCCAAAGAAAAGGTCGCAGATAGCACCATAAGGTTTATCTGTAGAAGACGCGTATGCGGGAACAACAGCAGAAGCAGCTACAACAGGAGCTGCCCATGCTGCACCCTTAGCCAGGGTACGGCGTGAAATTTGAGTCATAAGTATATTTCCTTCTCAAAAAGATGCTAAGTGAGGATAATCGGGATACGTCACCAGTTACGCCCTCTAACCTAGAGAATACGAATGTGCACTAGGGTGCATACTCTTTGAGACCTGCATGAGCAGGGCACTCAGCTATTTAGGGGACAGAACTGGTTTCCGACTAATAATATCAGCGAATCCTCAGAAATAAAGAGGTTCATTCTGGAAATATCCCCCGAATGGCCGATAAAAATATAACTTTTAAGAAGAATACTGCCCCCTAAAAACCCACAGCCTAGAGCGTTGGAAAGTGGGTTTTTGTAGAAAGTTCTGATTTTGTGTTAAGTATGAGCACGTCAAGCGATAGAAAATCTGATGTTTAACACTGAAGGAAATTTGGGTTCAAGCACAAAAGCCACCCATGGCACTGCGTCTTGCAACGTACTATGAGTGGCTTTGTGATTTTAATATCATTTTGGGCAGGGGTGGGTTGAGAGGCCTAGTATCCTCTCGTTGTCTGCTTTCAATAACCTGTTATTAAGTTCTATTATCGAAGAAGTTTTAGACTCGACCGTCCTGATTTGGATCCCATTTTGAAGCACCGCGACGCTTGTCGGGAGAAGCACGGTCGATAGAGTCGTAGTCTACAACTAAGGTGTCTCCTTGATATCCGCGAACAATGACCTTGTCGGCGCGTCTGTTTCCAGGGAAGAGTCCTGTAAGGCCTGTGAAAATTTTGAAACCTACGCTCAGTGTTCCGCGCTTTGCGCCACGCTTATCAACAAACTCAGGAGTATCAAACGTAATGGTTTCTACGCCAGTCTTTGAATCGTATTGAACTGGTGAGACATTGGTACGTGGAAATTCAGTAGGAATTGCTGATCCTCCACCGTCTCCGGCAAGGTCTTCAATCTTAAAATCACGCTTTTTGGTGATGGTCTTATCGTCATCGTTCGGCACTGGAACGATAGTAACTTCCCAACGCATGGGTGGAATTGTTGACCCTACGGGGATGAGGAAATGGAAGTTTCCTTCTCTAATGGATGAATGTGAGCCTGCATCTCTCTGGTCAATATAGAAAGGCCCGCATGAGCCGTCTAATTGGCATGTTGCAAGAATATTTGAACTTGCTGCGTATTGTGGCACTCCGGTTGAGCTACGCACGGTAGGCGCTGCCCAAGCGGGAGTGGTGGCGACGGCAAGGGGTGCAGCAATCGCTGCACCTTTTGCGAGGGTTCGTCGCGAAATGTGTTGAGTCATGGTGTATTCCTTAGAATGCTCTCATTAGCGGTGCGGAAATATAAAATAATCAATAATATATTGAAATAAATATGAAGTTATGGTGCCGTGTTATCTATTGTCACCACGCTTTGTTGAGTGGTTCATATACTGTCCCTTAAATATGAGTACCCTATTTGGTGGACAACGATAACACCCTCAACGCTAATGAATCCCTTCCGAATATTCAGCCTGTTTCGTGCTTATTACGCAAGACTTAAGGGATTTTTTAATAAAAAGCAGTCTCTTTTTAGGGGACAAACTTTCAATATAGAAAATAGTGATTGAAAATTAATATTAAGTTTCTGTGAGAATCCTCGGTGCGAGTAGTGAAAAAGCATTTAATGAATGTGTAACACGTGTAAAAAATATCCATTTTTACGAAAATAAATATAAAAAATAGACTAAAAATGTATCTTTAATTACATGCGTATATATTGATTTTTGACGTTGATACCGTTAACTGACGAATCCTGTAGCGATAACAAAGGGAAGCCTCACAAAACTCCCACCACAACACCAAAGCGCGCTACATTAGAAAAATGGCAGAAAAACCCGCACTAGCACTTCTCGACGAATCTGGCCCCGTCATCGGAACACGCATTAAACACCTCACCGAAGAACTGCGCCAATTCCGCAGAATCGTTCACCAAAACCCAGAACTCTCGTTCAAAGAACACCACACCACAGAGCGAATCGTTGCCCGACTACAAGTCGCCGGTATGAGTCCCCAGCGTTACAAAAACACCGGATGCTACGTAGACATTGGAGAAGGCGCCATCGCTGCCGCACTACGGGCAGATATTGATGCGTTACCTATCAACGAATACACCGGCTTAGACTACAGCTCCACTCGCCCCGGCATTATGCACGCCTGCGGTCACGATATTCACCAAACCGTCATGCTCGGAGTCGCGCTAACACTCTGGGAAATACATCAACAAAGCCCGCTCGCCCGCACTATTCGCATCATCTTCCAACCGGCTGAAGAACAACTCCCCGGTGGAGCCGTAGAAGTTATCGCTCAAAATGCGTTAGAAGGAGTCCCACGCGCCTTCGCTTTACACTGCGAACCAAAAGTGGATGTCGGAAAAATTGGAACCCGCATCGGTCCCATCACCTCAGCCTCAGATACCATCAAAATACGACTCACGGGACGAGGCGGGCACACATCGCGTCCACACCTCACAGAAGACCTCATCTATGCGATGAACCAAATCGCTATCAACGTCCCCGCAGTTCTCTCGCGACGAATCGACGTGCGCTCAGGTGTACTCCTCGCATGGGGGCAAATTCAAGCAGGTGTTGCACCCAACGCAATCCCCTCCGAAGGCTACCTTGCCGGAACGATGCGTTGCCTCGACGCCCAAGCCTGGTACCAAGCCGGAGAAATCCTCGACGAAGTGGTCGAACAAGTTGCAGCACCTTATGGGGTCACCGTTGAGCTAGAACATATCAAGGGAGTACCACCAGTTGTAAACACCGAAGACGAAACAACCATGGTCGAAAACGCGGCACGAGCAGAACTTGGCGAAGACTCCGTTGTTCTCGTCGAACAATCTATGGGCGGAGAAGACTTCGCATGGATGCTTCAAAAAGTTCCCGGAACCATGATACGACTAGGAACAAGAACCCCCGGAGGAGTCACCTACGACCTGCATCGAGGAGACTACAATCCCGACGAAAGAGCTATCGGGTACGGGGTACAAGTCATGGCCTCCACGGCACTACGAGCCGTACGCTGGGAAATCGCAAAACGTTCTGCCGAACAATTCCGAACAAGCAACACCTACTAAATAACCACAGAAAATAAGTGTTACAGGAAGAAAAAATTGAACCAGAAAAGAGATAGTGGCTAGGCTAAACCCTGAACACTCACCAACGCGGACAGATAACAGTACCCCGCCCCACGGAGTGTGATACGACATAACCACGTGTGACCCATTACTATATAACGTATATACCGCACTCTCATCCTCAACAGAGCTAGGACGGCAGAACCTTTCTGGCACACCATGAGTGCACCCCCACTCAACACATCATGAAGGGACGACGATGACCAATCGTAAACGTTTTGCAGCAACAGGTTCAGTCCTGGGTATCTCAGCTATGCTCCTTGCAAGCTGTGGTGCAGCACCCGAAGCATCCTCCGGCGATGCACAAGCTAAAGACTCCAACTTCAAAGGCTGCATTGTCTCCGACTCCGGCGGTTTCGAAGACAAATCCTTCAACGAAAACTCCTACGCTGGACTCAAAGCAGCAGAAAAAGATTACGGCATTCAAACTGCACAAGCAGAATCAAACTCCGAGTCTGAATTTGGCCCTAACCTCACCAACATGGTCCAAGCAGGCTGCAACATCATCGTCACCGTTGGATTCTCACTAGCAGACGCAACTAAAGAATACGCAGAGCAGAACCCCGACATTAACTTCACCATCGTTGACTACGGCGACATCGACGTTAAAAACGTCCGACCCATCGTCTACGACACAGCACAAGCAGCTTTCCAAGCCGGCTACCTTGCTGCAGCACAGAGCAAGAGCGGTAAAGTCGCAACCTACGGTGGTCTAGAAATCCCCACCGTTACCACCTTCATGGACGGCTTCGCACAAGGCGTTAAATACTACAACGAACAAAAGAACGCTAACGTTCAGGTGCTCGGCTGGGATCACGACTCCAAGAGCGGAACCTTCACCGGCGACTTCTCCGACCAGACCAAGGGCAAGACCAACACCCAAAACTTCCTTGACCAAGGGGCAGACATCATCCTGCCCGTAGCAGGACCAGTTGGTGCAGGTACCCTTGACGCCGTGACCGAATACAACTCAAGCCACCAAGACGCACCCGCATCTGTTATCTGGGTAGACTCCGACGGCTACGAAACCAACCCGAACTACCAAGACATCATCCTCACCTCTATCCAGAAGAAGATGAAAGAAGCTGTAGAATCCACCATCCACGACAGCCTCGAAGGCAAGTTCACCTCCGAGAAATACGTTGGAACCCTCGAAAATGACGGTGTTGGACTCGCTCCATTCCACAACTTCGAATCCAAAGTCTCTGACGAAACCAAGACTGAACTTGGCACCATCAAAGACAAAATCATTTCTGGCGAAATTACCGTTAACACCGACGGAAAACCACAGAAATAAAACCTTATAGGGCTCAGTGGCTGGCACTCAGAGGGACACCTCTTCGTGCCAGCCGCTCAGCGCTTAAAACTCCACCACATATTCACACGGATAACCCCGCTCAAACGCTGAGAGAACCAACCCCAACCCTCACCAGCAGAGTCTGAGCAATGACAAGAAAGCACATCGATGAAACTCGAACTGCGAAAAGTCACAAAAAAATTTGGTGATTTTACCGCAAATGACAGCATTGATTTAGTCGTAGAACCAGGTACTGTCCATTGCCTACTCGGCGAAAACGGTGCCGGAAAATCGACACTCATGAACGTCATCTACGGACTCTACGAACCCACCGACGGGCAAATCCTCATCGACGACAAACCCGTTGAATTCTCCGGCCCCTCAGACGCCATGGCGGCCGGCATCGGCATGGTACACCAGCACTTCATGCTTGTACCCGTCTTCACCGTCGCAGAAAATATTGCCCTCGGCTCAGAAGAAACGCGCGGAACCGTTCTCAACCTCGAAGCAACCCGCACCAAAATCCGTGAAATTTCCCAACGCTACGGGTTCGACGTCGACCCAGACGCCATCGTTGAAGACCTCCCCGTAGGTGTACAACAGCGCGTAGAAATCATTAAAGCTCTCGTGCGAGACGCCGAAATTCTCATCCTTGACGAACCCACCGCCGTGCTCACCCCCGCAGAAACTGACCAGCTGCTCGGCATCATGGATCAGCTACGCAAAGACGGTAAATCACTCTTATTCATCTCTCACAAACTACGAGAAGTACGCGAAGTATCAGACCACATCACCGTCATCCGACGAGGAAAAGTCGTCGGCACCGCTGACCCCAGCGCCACCACCGACGAACTCGCCTCCCTCATGGTCGGAAAAGCCGTCAAACTCGTCGTCGACAAAGACACCCCACAACTAACTGACGCAAACTTCACTGTTGAAAACCTCAACCTCATCTCTGACCAAGGCGTACCACTTCTCAAAAACGTCAGTTTCAACGTTCGCGGAGGCGAAATCCTCGCCATCGCCGGTGTACAAGGAAACGGGCAGACTGAACTCGCTGAAACTATCATCGGGCTACACCCTAAAGCGCACGGTTCGATGAAGCTGGGGGAGACCGAACTCCTCGGCAAAAATACTCGACAAGTACTTGACGCAGGCGTTGGCTTTGTCCCAGAAGACCGAAATGTCGACGGTCTAGTAGGTTCCTTCTCCATCGCAGAAAACCTCATTCTCGACCTCTACAATCGCAAAGAATTCTCCCAATACGGCACACTGCGCAACAGTGAAATCGCTCAGAACGCAGAAAGAGCCATCAAAGAATTTGATATTCGTGTTGGATCACAACACGATGCAGCCTCAACGTTATCTGGCGGTAACCAACAAAAAATTGTGGTTGCACGAGAACTCACCCGAGACCTCAAACTCTTTGTCGCATCACAGCCAACTCGCGGTGTAGATGTCGGATCTATCGAATTTATCCACCAAAGAATCGTTGAAGAACGAGACAAAGGCGTACCCGTCATCATTATCTCTACAGAATTGGACGAAGTACACGCCTTAGCAGACCGTATTGCCGTCTTCTTCCACGGTGAACTTATGGGCATTGCACCACCGGAAACGCCACGTAACGTCTTGGGTATGATGATGGCTGGAACACCCTATGAAGAAGCTCTCAAAGCGGCAGGGGAAGTTTCTACTACAGATAAGAACACTCCCCAAACACAAACCCCCGAAACCGAAAATATCCCCTGGGCAGAAGGAGACCAAGCATGAGCGCCGAAGGTAAATCCACCGTCGCAGAAGCCACCGATACAGTGCTCACCGCCTCCGAAACAGTACCACCGGCACACACACAACCTTCCGAAAAAGAAAAACTTCCTGTACTGACTCGTATACTATCCGGCTCCGTCAGCTTGTCCTTTTTCGCACTACTTGCTGCACTCATCGTCGGTGGTATTCTTATCGCGGTCACTGACCCCGCAACACAAAAAGCCTCACGCTACTTCTTCGCCCGCCCCCTAGACACACTCAGCGCCGGCTGGGAAGCAGCAACCAACGCATACCTCGCATTATTTAGAGGCGCTATTTTCAACTATGAAGCGAGCACCTTCACAAAAGCGATTTACCCGCTGACCGAAACACTCACGGTAGCAACACCACTTATTTTTGCTGGTCTTGCCGTAGCAATCGCATTCCGTACCGGACTCTTTAACATCGGTGCACAAGGACAAATTATCCTTGGCGCAATTGTTGCCAGCTACGTTGCTATCAACTGGCACCTACCCAGCTACTTACTACTACCTTTTATCGTTCTTGGCGGTATCCTTGGTGGTAGCCTGTGGGGTGGTCTCGTCGGATTGCTCAAAGCAAAAACTGGTGCGCATGAAGTCATCCTATCCATCATGCTCAACTACATTGCTGCGAACCTACTTCTCTTCCTCCTCAAAACACCACTATGGCAACGCGAAGGAAGCTCAAACCCCATTTCACCTGTATTAGCAGATGAAGCAATCTTCCCCAGAATCTTTGGACAAAGCTTCCGTCTTCACGCCGGATTTATCCTCGCGTTACTGGCTGTCCTCTTTGTCTCGTGGCTGATTAACCGCTCAACTATCGGATTCAAACTCCGTGCGGTAGGGGCAAACCCTCATGCTGCAAAAACTGCGGGCGTATCTGTTGCTAATGGATACATTATTGTGATGGCTATTGCTGGTGCGCTAGCAGGTCTTGCCGGTGTCGCCCAAGTCTCTGGAACCGAAAAAGTCTTGAGCACCGGTATCGCTTCCTCCTATGGTTTTGACGCTATTACTGTGGCACTTCTTGGACGAGCAACACCCGTTGGAACCCTTCTGGCAGCTCTTCTCTATGGGGCACTTCGAGCAGGTGGTGTGACCATGCAAGTCAGTACCGGAACGTCTGTAGACCTTGTCGACGTGGTTCAGGCACTGATTGTGCTCTTCATTGCTGCACCACCACTGGTACGAGCCATCTTTAGGCTTCCAGACCCCGACAAGCCCAAAAAGAAGAAAAAAACTACTCAGTCCGCGGAGGCAAAATAATGAGCACGACAGCTGTTATCGACACCGCAACACCACAAGATACCGTGCTCGTACGTCACTGGAAAAACACGTGGATTTTCGGCACGCTAAGCGTCATATCGCTACTAGTTCTTGCCTTGAACGCTCCTGCCTCACACGTGGTACTTGGTCTGTCCACCAAAAATGACGTCATTCAACTTCCGGCGCTGAACCTATCAACGCCAACAACGGGTTGGGTTGTTACCGCCGTCCTCATTGCCGTCACCTTATGGTGTGCTAAGCTCACGTTCTCCGGTAAGAAAACACCGCTATATCTCTCAGCTATTTTTTGGTTCTCTTTTATCTTTGGTGTACTCATCTGGGCTATTGGCTCTGCACGTATGACCGAAATATCGTTGATTACCATCCTTACCGGTGCTGTTGCACTCTCAGTCCCCATGATTTTTGGTTCGATGGGAGGACTCCTTTGCGAACGCTCTGGAATTATCAACATTGCGATTGAAGGTCAACTTCTTTTTGGTGCATTCTCTGCCGTACTTGTTGGTTCTATGACAGGAAACCCGTGGATTGGTCTTGTCGCAGCGATGGTCGGCGGTATGCTCGTATCCTTCCTACTAGCAACTTTCTCCATTAAATATCTTGTTGATCAGACCATCGTTGGTGTTGTGGTGAACGTCCTCGTCTCCGGACTTACCGGATTCTTATACTCCCGTGTACTCCAACAAGACGCAGCACACCTCAACTCGGCTCCTCGTCTACCTAGCTTTGAAATTCCGGTTCTTTCACAAATCCCTGTGATTGGTCCAGTATTATTCAACCAGTCCGTTATCGTGTACTTGATGTACATTGTGGTTGGTACGATTTGGTTCTCTCTGAACAAAACACGTTGGGGGCTTCGTACCCGCGCGGTTGGCGAACATCCCCAAGCTGCAGATACCCTTGGCGTCAACGTGAACCGTCTACGCTTTAGCAACGTTATGATTGCTGGCGCTGTTGCTGGTATGGGTGGAGCATTCTTCACCCTTGTTGCCGTCAGCTCCTTCAACGCAGATATGACAGCAGGACAAGGCTACATTGCGTTGGCTGCTCTCATCTTTGGACGGTGGAAACCACTTGGTGCACTCAGCGCATCACTCCTTTTCGGTTTCTCCCTACAGATGCAGTTCATCCTTTCTGGACTCGGAACGGATATCCCTACTGAACTATTGGCTATGCTCCCTTACGTCGTAACGATTCTTGCAGTGGCTGGTCTGGTCGGTCGTTCGCGTGGACCTGCAGCAGCCGGTAAAGCGTACACCAAGGGATAACCGCCCTCGGTCTTATGAGAAAATACTAATGATGAGGTTTCGATAGTGCACACTGTCGGAACCTCATCGTGCCCTCTGGCACCATATGCACATCTTCACCCCTGCAAGGACCCCAAGCATGAGCCAACGTGAAACCCTAGAACACCCCATCAACTGGGAAGAACTCACAGAGCATGCCACCTGCGCGATGAAAAAATCCTACTCACCGTACTCACACTACGCAGTAGGAGCAGCTGCTCTCACCGACGACGGCAGAATCATCACCGGTTGCAACGTCGAAAATGCGTCCTTTGGGCTTACCTTATGTGCTGAATGTTCCCTCATCTCAGAGCTTTTTAGAACAGGTGGAGGGAAAATCCTTGCCTTTACGTGTGTGGATAAAAATGGTGAAGCACTCATGCCTTGTGGACGGTGCAGACAACTACTCTACGAACACAGCACTAAAGATATGCTCATCAAAACAGTGAGTGGAATACTTTCTATCGAACAGATGCTTCCCGACGCTTTTGGTCCTGAACGGCTCTAAAAATATTCACACTTGACCTCACCTAACACCTTTGATGGAGGAAAACACATGTCCTACGAACCATTCGACGCTGTAGACGTCATCCGCACTAAACGAGATCGCGAAGAACTCACGAAAGAACAAATCGACTGGGTTATTGATGCATATACGCGTGGAGTCGTCGCTGACGAACAAATGAGTGCACTTGCTATGGCGATTTTCTTGAACGGAATGAGCGCTACTGAAATTCAACAGTGGACCCAAGCCATGATTAACTCGGGTGAACGACTCGATTTCTCCTCTATTGTTGGTGCCGGTAAGAAAATTGCAACCAGCGACAAACATTCTACCGGTGGTGTAGGAGATAAAATCACGCTGCCACTAGCACCATTGGTAGCAGTATACAACGTTGCTGTTCCGCAGCTATCTGGTCGAGGACTAGGGCATACCGGTGGAACACTCGATAAATTAGAGTCCATCCCCGGTTGGCAAGCATATTTGAGCAACGAACGAACTCTCGAAATACTCTCGGACGAAGGCGCTGTTATTTGTGCTGCCGGAAGTGGACTAGCCCCAGCAGATAAAAAACTTTATGCGCTACGTGATGTCACCTCCACGGTAGAGGCAATACCGCTGATCGCAAGTTCTATCATGTCTAAAAAAATTGCTGAAGGAACAGATTCTCTGGTACTTGACGTTAAAGTTGGCTCCGGTGCTTTTATGAAAGACCTCGACTACGCACAAGAACTAGCACGTACTATGGTGCGTTTAGGAACAGACGCCGGAGTCAAAACAACAGCCTTGCTCACCAACATGGACACGCCCTTGGGGCTGACCGTTGGCAACGCATGTGAAGTGGAAGAATCTGTAGAAGTACTTGCCGGTGGGGGACCGTCCGATGTCGTTGAACTAACGGTGGCGCTTGCCCGTGAAATGCTCCTTTCATGCGGTATCGATGAAGATCCTGCTGAAGCTCTTGCCGATGGCCGAGCTATGGATAAATGGCGCACCATGATCAGTGCACAAGGTGGCGACCCCGATGCTGCATTACCTCAAGCTCGCGAAACTCACACTGTTTATGCAACAGACAGCGGTGTGCTAACTCGTCTCGATGCGTTGAGCGTGGGTGTTGCTTCTTGGCGTTTGGGCGCTGGACGAGCTCGTAAAGAGGACCAAGTACAAGCCGGCGCTGGAATCCGTCTCCACGCTAAACCAGGAGACACTGTGCGTGCTGGCGAACCCCTCATGACATTGATGACCGACACTCCCGAACGCTTTGAACGAGCGCTAGAATCCTTAGAAGATGCTTATACTATCGGCAAAGAATATGAGCCTCAACCGCTGATTCTAGATAAAGTGAGTACTGAACAGCAGTAAACTACCCGTAAGAACACTCATAGTTCGCACCGAAGAAAGAGAACATCATGGGACTTTTTAGCCGTCGCAAAGACAAGAAAGCTGCTGAACCGGCAGCGACAACAACACCGGAAGCACAACCTGTTGCGCAACCTGCAGAACCAGCAACGCCGGTGCAGGAACAGGTACCAACCCCTCCCGTAGAAGAAAGCACCTCTACTCTTATAACTTCTGAAGAGCTCAATGAACAGAGTGCTCTTCACTCGCTGATTTGTATGATGCAATCTAAAGGTGATGGTCAGCTGACCCTTGACCTGAAGCAAGCAGGCAACGACATGTTGTTGAGCTTTGAAGAGAACGGTAAAAAAGTAGAAGAAACCATTGTTGTTCCTGGAAACCCTTGGTTCGAAAATGTTGCGGCACTCTACACCGAAGAAGAAAAAAGCCCGCGCGGTGCATGGACTCGTGCACTCATCATTCTCTTAGGGACTAATGCTCAGGTCTCTTACCTCAACTCAAAGAATGAGACCTCTTGCAACCTGCATTATCAAGTGGAGGAAAAGGCGAACGAGCCAGCAGAGAAAACGCCTGCTACAGAAGCTACAGAAGTAGCTGGAGCAGACGTATCATCTGAAAATCAGCAGAACGGCATTGCCGATGACTCTCCTCTTGCACGCGTTTCAGAACGTTTTGAAGCAGCACAGTCAACAGAAAAAACTGCTGTCGCGCATAACGTCAACGCAGAAGAAGCTACACAAGAGAATAGTTCTGCAACATCAGTAACCGATGCTCACGACTCTGTCGAAGAAACATCATCTGTTGCTAAAAATATCGAGACTGAAACTTCACCAGCTGAGGAAAACACCGCAGCGGGTACCGTGGCTGAGCCAGCAGACGATGCCACTCACAACCCTGCTCGTGATGTTGTAGAAGAATCTGAAGAAACCTCAGAGACAGCTACAGCTGAAACTGGTGCAGAAACTGGTGAAGATGTCCCTCAGGGCGTTGAAGAAAATACTGCATCAGTGGTTGCTCCGCAGGCTCAAAGCACTGAACAAACAGCTCCAGCGGCTGAACGGGTTGAACCTCATGCGCGTTTGGCTGTTGCCCGCCCATCAAATACTGCGAGTGTAGAAACAGCAGCTGATACCACCACAGAAGCTACTGAAAATTCTGCAGGGGACGCTAAAACTCCAACCACAAATACCGAAGCCAGCGAGAATACTCCTCCTGTCCCATCTGAAGACGCAGAATCAGCAACCCATCACTCAGATGCAGAGACCTTCACTTCCGCACATGATATTTCGCTGGTCAGCGCGTCACTGCCAGAACACGTCGATGACGAGTGGGAAGAAGAACCAGATACTCTTATTGGTTCCTCAGCTACCAAATCCCGTGGAACAGACCTCCCTGAGGCCGCTCAAGGCGTAGACGTAGCACCCTCCTACAACAACCCCACAGAAGAGGTGCAACCGCCTTCTACCACCGAACTAGCAGAAGGAAACCTCGTCCTCACCGAAGCGCAGGTTGTTGCTCGACTACTTAAAGCACAAGAACAACTCTTCGGAGAAAACGGGACAGCACGGGACGTCTCCACCGTACTCATTCGTGTGCGAGCCCTCGGCTCCTACTACGACGCACTAACACACGTACGACGTAACGGCTTCTGGGATCAACAACGAACCTTCGACCTCATCCCTGAAGATGTTCTTGCTATTTTGCAACTCAAAGCAGATTCCTATAAAGAAGGCGCGGGCTCCCCACTAGCGATGAGCCTACGTTTCACCCCTGGAATCCCGCCGGTAGCGTCCTTTAGCTACAACGATGAAGGCGCCTTCGCTAAATACCAGGACACTCTACCTGCACAGCAATATGTTGAAGAGCTCAGACTCTTCCCCCGTACGGGAGCAAACATTCCTGAACATATGAATCGGGCGCTTGCTTCATGGACTCTCTAAACCTTGAGAGCATAGAACGCTGTCGAGAAACTCCACTAGTGGGGCTACTCGGCAGCGTTTTCGTATCGACGTAAATACTCGTATCAGGAAAGAACATCACCTATGACACAGCACGATGAGCAATGGATTCAAAAACTACCAAAAGTATGTCTACACGATCATCTCGATGGTGGTTTGCAACCACAAACAATGATTGATATTGCACAAGACATTGGGTATGAACTACCCAGCACAGAACGTGAAACTCTCCAACAATGGTTCTTTGACGCCGCAAATTCTGGCTCTCTTGACCGCTACCTTGAAACCTTTACCCACACTTTAGCTCTCATGCAACGAGCAGAAGATTTGCAACGTATTGCTCAAGAACATGTTCTTGCGTGCGCGGCAGACGGTGTGATTTATGCAGAGGTCCGATGGGCACCAGAACAGCACCAGCGTGCAGGTCTTAGCCTTGACGAAGCAGTCCGTGCTGTTGCTACAGGACTCAACGACGGTATGGAAATGGTAGCTCAAGCAGGCGGAAGAGTTCTTGTTAACCAGATACTTTGCGCCATGAGAGACCGCAATAATTCACGGCAGATAGCAGAACTTGCTGTTAAATATCGCACCTTAGGTGTGGTAGGTTTTGACCTTGCCGGTGCAGAAGAAAACCACCCTGTAGAACAACACCGTGAAGCTCTAGATTATCTTGCAGAGAATTTTATGCCGGTCACGATTCATGCCGGTGAAGCTGAGGGGCTACGCTCGATTCGCTCTGCATTATTGGTGGGACGTGCCCTACGTATCGGCCATGGCGTACGTATTACCGAAGACTTTTCGTATACAACGGTCGGGGAGATTGACCCCGAGGGGAAAATGATGCCCCAATCACCCAAAGATCAGAAAATTCTTCAGCTTGGTGCGCTCGCTAGCTGGGTTAAAGATCGTCGTATCACGTTGGAAGTGTGTCCTTGTTCTAATATTCAAACGCGTGCCGCTTATGCTGTTGAACATGGTGTGGTTGATTCTGCTCGTATCGCTGAGAATCTTTCGGAACACCCCGTCAATGCTTTGCGTGAGGCTGGTTTTGCTGTGACCATTAGCCCCGATAATCGTTTGATGAGCGGTAGTAGTGTTACTGCTGAATTTGTGCATTTGGCGAATATTTTTGGGTATCAGGTGCAAGATTTCTTTGAACTAACAACTAATGCTATCGAAGGTGCTTTTATTTCGATGGAGGAGAAACAGCATCTAATGCGTGCTGTTCAGGGTGCATATATGAGTGTTTTTGAAGAGCAGAATCGTGTCGCTCAGGAGCAGGAGTAGTCATGGCAGAGCAACGTATTATTCCGCAGGGTGCGCCGGAAGCGTTTGAGCGTTTGATTGAGTTGATGGATACTTTGCGTTCTGAGGGTGGCTGCCCTTGGGATGGGAAGCAGACACATCACTCGTTGGTTCGGTATTTGATTGAAGAATCATATGAGGTAATTGAGGCTATTGAGTCTCAAGAGCAAGTGAACTATGAGCTTTTGAAAGAAGAGCTGGGCGATGTGCTTTTGCAGGTTCTTTTTCATGCTCGTATTGCTGGTGAGCGTAGCGTAGAAGAGGGCGGTTTTAGTATCGCCGATGTTGTTGAGGGCTTGAACCAGAAACTTGAGCGTCGGCATCCTCACGTTTTTGGTGATTCTTCTGCTCACTCGCTGAGTGATCAAGAGGTAACTGCTCAGTGGGATGAGCTGAAGAAGCAGGAGAAACCGGAACGTTTATCTGTTTTTGATGGTATTCCTCCTCATCTTCCGGCGTTAGCTTTAACAGATAAGGTGATTTCTAAGGCTGATAAGGGACAGGTGTCGCTTGATGTCGCTGGTGTTACCGCTGATGGAGGTGAAGAATCGGCTTGTGCTGTGGAGTTGTTTGAGATGGTTCAGCGTGCTCGTGCTCAAGGGATTGATGCTGAAGGTGCGTTACGTCGTTTAATGTATGCGCTGATTCAGGCGTCTGAGAAGTAACGTGCTGTGCGGTGTTATCTACCGCTGATGTTGTTATTCGTGGGAATATCTTTGGGCGGATAGGGGAGTAGCGTAGGAAAATATCTCAAAGATATTGGTGGGAATTATTGAATCCCTGTGTGCTTATGTGGGTTTCTTTGGTAAAATCGTAGCTGAACGTACGCTCACGTAAGTGCGCACTAGTGAAACTTGCCTGAGCTTACTCATAGCCAACCAATCTAAGCTTCAAGGAGCATATTCATGGCTTTAATTACAGCAGTTCACGCACGTCAGATTCTCGATTCTCGTGGCAACCCTACCGTTGAGGTAGAGGTTCTTCTCGAAGACGGCGCATTCGGTCGCGCAGCAGTTCCCTCCGGTGCATCTACCGGTGAATGGGAAGCAGTAGAACGTCGTGACGACGACAAATCCGTCTACCTTGGCAAGTCTGTTCTGGGTGCTGTCGGTGCAGTCATCGACGAAATCGCTGAAGAAATCATCGGCATCGATGCAACTGACCAGCGTGCACTTGACGCTGCAATGATTAAGCTTGACGGCACAAAGAACAAAGGTAAGCTCGGCGCAAACGCTATTCTTGGCGTATCTTTGGCCGCTGCAAAGGCTGCTGCAGAATCTGCAGACCTTCCGCTGTTCAAGTACCTAGGCGGACCTAACGCACACGTTCTTCCTGTTCCTATGATGAACATCCTTAACGGTGGTTCTCACGCAGATTCCAACGTTGATATTCAGGAGTTCATGATTGCTCCTATCGGTTTCGATACCTACTCTGCAGCATTGCAGGCAGGTGTTGAGGTATACCATGCACTCAAGTCTGTTCTCAAAGACCGCGGTCTTGCAACCGGTTTGGGTGACGAAGGCGGATTCGCTCCTAACCTAGAGTCAAACGCTGCTGCTCTTGACCTCATCATCGAAGCAATCGAAAAAGCTGGCTACAAGCCCGGCGAAGAAATTGCTTTGGCACTAGACGTTGCCTCCTCTGAGTTCTACAACGACGGCGCATACGAGTTTGAAGGTCAGAAGAAGACCGCTGCAGAAATGTCCGCATACTATGCAGATCTCGTCGCTAAATACCCACTCGTCTCCATTGAGGATCCTCTCGATGAAAACGACTGGGAAGGCTACAAGAACCTCACCCAAGAAATCGGCGACAAAGTACAGATTGTGGGCGACGACCTCTTCGTCACCAACCCAGAGCGCCTAGCTCAGGGTATCGAATCTGGTGCTGCAAATGCGCTGTTGGTGAAAGTCAACCAGATTGGTTCTTTGACTGAAACTCTTGACGCTATGGAAATGGCACAGCGTCACGAATACCGTTGCATGGTTTCCCACCGCTCCGGTGAGACCGAAGACGTCACCATCGCAGACCTCGCTGTTGCAACCAACGCGGGCCAGATTAAGACCGGTGCGCCTGCACGTTCTGAGCGCGTTGCAAAATACAACCAGCTTCTACGCATTGAAGAAGAACTGGGCGACGCAGCTGTTTACGCTGGGGCATCTTCATTCCCCCGTTTCAAAGCATAGAGTTTTCTGTTTCCGCGAGGGAGCTAAAAACTCATAGATAGTATCTCCGCCAAGAGAGTCTCTGATATGGAGCTTTCTTGGTGGAGATACGTCGTTTTAAAGAGTGTCCGTGTAAGAGACAAACTTTAAAACAGCTGAGAAGACACCACGAAAATTAGAATCTAACGGGTACGTTTCAAAAACCTAGAAGTGATTTACTTTTTGGGTGGGTAGAATAGCTAATGCGCAGTATCTTCTTTCTCTGTGCTAGAAGATATACAAAAAGCTATCGAGCGAGTGAAAAACGTAGTCAGGGGTAAAATGTCACGAGATAATAAGCAACGTCGTCGCTCATGGGCAAACTTTTTTGGAACAGAAAAATATCAAAGCTCTCAGGACGCTAACGCTAAAGAAGATTCTGATGCTCCTGTTGCTGCACATGCCTTTTCGGGCAGAATGGTCGCACCTCTGGTCATTTTTGCTGTTATTCTCATCTCTTCTTATGCGCCGGTTTCAACATATATCCGCCAACAGGCAGAAATACACCAAGTTGAATCGCACATTGATGCCTTGCAACAAAATCACGATAGTTTACAAACTCAGCTGAGCTGGTGGCAAGATGAAAACTACGTCAAACAGCAAGCAAAGAGCCGTCTATACTACATGTCTGAAGGCGAAACACCCTATCTTGTGGTGGGAGTAGACCCAGCAGCGCATCGTGCAGACGATACATCAGCAGCAGCACAAAGTGCCCCTAAAGAATCTTGGACAAAAGGGTTATGGAGTTCTTTCGAACAATCAGCTTTTGCACACGATGCAACCCACCAAAAACCATCCGATAACACCTCGGAACCGGCAAATACAACACCTACCGATGAGATAGCCCCTGCTGATACTTCTCGTCCCGTAGTTGATCCGAGCGCCCCAACCACCCCGCCAGCTAGCTCTACTCCAGCACCCTAAAAATAGACTTTATTCACTAACTAAAACCAATATCACGAGGAACTTCATGATGACGAACACTACCAACCCACAAGGTTTCGGCGTGAGCGCAGAAACCCTAGAACCCACCGAACTAGATATCCACGTGTTATCTGAACAACTGGGACGAAAAGTACGTGATGTCGCAGAGATTCCCGCCCGCTGCCGTTGTGGCAACCCTCTCGTCGCTGCGACCGCACCGCGACTATCGAACGGTTCACCTTTCCCAACCGTCTTCTACCTAGCCCATCCTGCTATTACTGCAGCTGCCAGCCGTTTAGAAGCTGAAGGAAAAATGTACGAGATGACTGATCGTCTTGCTGAGGATACTGACTTGGCTCAGCAATATCAGCAAGCCCACGAAAACTATCTCAGTGAACGTGAACGTATCCGCCTCAAAACTCACACCGAAGAGGTCCCTGAAATTGACGGTATTTCTGCTGGTGGTATGCCCGTACGCGTAAAATGCCTCCACGCGGTACTTGGGCACACCCTCTCTGTCGGTCGTGGAATCAACCCTATGGGCGATGAAACACTTGATCTGATTGCACCATGGTGGACTCCTGAACAATGCGCGTGTGACCCACAATGGCGCCATAGCTTTGTGGCAACCAACGAAGAAACCACTCAATAGGAGAAAGAAGACCCTACCGTGCGTATTGGTGCTATTGATTGCGGAACAAACTCCCTACGACTACTCATTGCAGATGTTGAGACGCAGAACGGTGTGAGCACCCTTCACGATATCGTACGTCTTATGCGAATTGTACGCCTCGGAGAAGGCGTTGACGCTACGGGCAAGTTCTCAGAAGAAGCCCTTGAAAGAACCTTTAACGTTGCCCGCGAATATGCACAAATTATTGCTGAGCACGGTGTTCAGTCTCTTCGCTTTGGCGCAACAAGTGCAACGAGAGACGCCACCAATAAAGATATTTTTATTCAGGGAATACAAGATATTTTAGGTGTGAGCCCAGAAGTTATTACTGGTGATGAAGAAGCCAAACTTTCTTTCTACGGTGCGCTTTCCTCTCTTGACCCCTATGAGGGGAAAACCCTTGTAATTGACTTGGGTGGAGGCTCAACAGAATTTGTTCTAGGCGATAATCAGTCACTGTTTGCTGCTCGTTCTGTCAACATTGGTTGTGTACGTCTTACCGAGCGTCATCAGGTCAGTGCCCCTATGACTGAGGAACAGAAACAACGCATTATTGCTGATGTTGAGGAAGCTCTTGAGGAAGCTCTTGCACATGTTCAACTGTCACAAGCACAACGAGTAGTTGGTGTGGCTGGTACCGTTACCACCATTGTTGCAGAACATTACGGTCTTGAAAGCTACGATCCTCGAAGAATCAACGGTGCAGAACTTAGCATCCAAGATATTGAGCAGGCATGCCATTCTCTCGCTCAAATGACCGCTGAAGAACGTGCCGGACGTGGGTTTATGCACCCCGGTCGTGTCGATGTGATTGGCACTGGAGCTGTGATTTGGGCGCATATTATTCGACGTTTAGAACAGCTCACAGGTGGGGCCGTCTATAGCGCTACTGCTAGTGAACACGATATTCTTGATGGGTTGGTACTCTCGCAGCGATAACACGTTCAGGTATTCAACACCGTTTGATCGTGATGTTTGTTGTTTTTCTTGAGATAACATTCTTTGGGGAGAGCCTATGCCTAACCACATAACGCCTGATTCTTGTTCTTCGATGCCTTCATCCTCGCACCGAATGAGAAAATATGCCTGTTTCACGGCAACACTATTACTGAGTATTTTTGCGCTCTCTTCGGCATCGGTGGCGCAACCTGTGGCTGCACCGACTCCTACACCAAAGTCATCAGCTTCACCTGCACCGCAACCACCGAGCGCCCCTCAAGTACCAAGCGTACCGTCAGAACCTCCAAGGGTGCTTCCCTCGATACCGACTATTGAGGTACCTGAAGGTGATGCTGTTCGCGCACGAGAATACTGGCTTAAAGATTATGGTTTTAGTTCCGTCTGGAAAGAAGCTACCGGACGCGGTATCACCGTTGCGGTGATTGATACTGGCGTAGACCAAAGCCACCAAGACCTTAGAGACAACGTTTTACCCGGTACAGACGTTTCCGGTGTTGGTTCTGCTCGAGGGTGGAAAGGTCTTGGAGTTGAGCCTGAACACGGAACAATGGTGGCCTCATTAATTGCGGGGCATGGGCACCGCGACCCCCAAACACCGTCCTTCTCAGGGGCCGGCGGTAAGCGTCCAGCTGGCATGATTGGAGTGGCGCCAGAAGCTAAAATTCTTCCAATATCTTTAGAAATTGGTACTGTCTCTGAAGGCGCTAAAAGTATTGATGAACAACTTCCTGAAGCCGTACGATACGCGGTAGATCACGGCGCCGATATTATTAATCTTTCTGTCGGCTCAGATAGCACAAACTGGCCAGAACAATGGGATAGAGCCTTCGCCTATGCCGAGGAAAAAGGCGTCATCATCGTAGCCTCTGCCGGTAACCGTGGTTCTGGTATTACGCAGGTAGGCGCTCCTGCAACGATGCCGGGGGTGCTGACCGTTGGGGGAGTGAACCAAAATAAACAAGATTCTTGGTCTTCATCTTCTCAGGGCATTTCGATTGCTGTTGTCGCCCCCAGCGAAAACCTTATGGGAGCTACTCCCGATAACAAATATGCGGTGTGGTCAGGCACTTCTGGGGCAGCACCTATTGTCTCGGGTTTGGCAGCTCTCATTAAAGAAAAATACCCAAACCTTACTGCTTCACAGATTATCCAGCGTATTATTTCTTCAGCTGATGATGCTGGAGAAACGGGGCGAGATGCCTTGTACGGGTATGGCATTATTAATCCAGCAAAAGCTCTGAGCTCTAAAACCTCTGATGACGTTCAAGAGAACCCTTTAGGGTCTATGAGCCAATGGATACAGGTCCATCGTAAAAGCCAGAGCCAGCCTGCTCCTAGCGCGAGTGTTCCGATACACCATGCTGATGAGAATATTCCAGTGGCATCGGCACCGAAACCTCGTCGTCCAGTTGAAGATTCTGGGATTCTGCCATTTATTGTGTTGGGCGGATTTTTTCTCTGGGCATTTATTATTACGAGATTTTCTATTCGTTCGCTAAGTCAGCTAGTCAGAACCCATCAGAAGAGGCGTAGACCACAAGGTCGATAAAATCAAGAATCAAGAAAAGCTAAATCCTTGAAGAAAAAAATGCCCTGTAGAGTAGGAAAACTTCGGCTTAAGTGGCAAGATAGCATATTGAGCAATTGTCCTCTCACCGCGCTGTTTTGCGCTCTAAAGGATGTTGTACTTTTAATAGTTAAACATGCGGTGCAGACACAGATACGAGTGCATAGACAGCTCCCGTATCTCAACCTAAGGAAGTAGCAAAATAAATATGGCATTCACCAAACTAGCTCAGGATCGTCCTCGAGTTCTCATCGTCGGTGGTGGCTACGTAGGATTCACCGTCGCCAAAAAAATTCAGAAGACCATTAAAGAAACTGGCGGTATCGTTACCGTTGTAGACCCTAACCCTTATATGACTTACCAGCCCTTCTTGCCAGAAGTTGCTGCAGGTTCTATGGAAGGTCGCAACGCTACCGTTCCTCTACGCCAGCACCTCAAGAACTGCGAAGTTGTTGGTGGCCGAGTCACCGCAATTAACCATGCAACTCGCACCGCAACAATCGAACCCATCGACGTTGGAGAATCTTTCGAGGTAACGTACGACGAAATCGTCATCGGCGCAGGTGCTGTTACTCGTGCATTCCCCATTCCTGGTCTTGCAGAAATTGCTATCGGTATGAAGACCGTAGAAGAAGCAGTTTCTGTCCGTAACTGGGTTCTTGAGCGTATCGAAGTTGCTTCCATGCTTGATGATGCAGATGAACGCCGTCGCGCCCTCACCTTCGTCATTGTTGGTGGCGGTTTCGCTGGTGTCGAGACCATCTCCGAACTTGAAGATATGGCTCGTGTAGCGGTAGAACGTAATGGTCGTCTTCGCGTATCTGACCTTCGCTTCGTTCTCGTTGAAGCTGCACCTCGTATCATGCCTGAGGTTCCTGCAGACCGTGCGGAGAAGGTTGTTGAAGAACTCCGTGGACGCGGTATTGAGGTTCTTCTCAACACCTCCTTGGCAGACGCTACTGACGGTCACCTCGCGTTGATTAACATGGGAGATAAGTCTCCTGCCGGTGAACTTGATACCGACACCCTCATTTGGACTGCTGGTGTTGCAGCATCCCCAATGCTTAAGAACACTGACCTTCCTTTGGATGAGCGCGGTCGTGTACGTGTCGGCGCAGACCTACGTGTTACCGGCGACGATGGTGTGATTGAAGGTGCATGGGCAGCTGGCGATAACGCTGCTGTTCCTGACCTTTCTGGTGGCGGAGTCGGCGGTTTCTGCGTTCCTAACGCACAGCACGCTTCCCGTCAGGCTGTTAAGCTTGCACAGAACCTATTGGCTTCTCGTCGAGGTGAAGCACTCACCGACTACTACCATGAGACCATCGGCGTTGTTGCTGGACTCGGCTTGTGGAAGGGTGTTGCGAACTTCAAGGGTAAGACCATTGGTGGACCTCTTGCATGGTTGATGCACCGTGGATACCACGGTATGGCGATTCCTACCGCTGAGCGTACTGTACGTGTTATGAGCATTTGGGCGTTGAACCAAATCTTCGGTCGTGACACTTCTTCTATCCGCCATCAGCGTTCTCCACGTCGCGCATTCCAAAGCGCAACCGGAACTGCTCCTGAAAAGAGCAAGGCACGCCTGTAATAAAAAGTGCGTTCAACGCAATTTTATGGCTATAATAATGTCCTGTGCCTAGAGTTATCTAGGTGCAGGACAACACTATTCGTTCTATACGGTATAGTGGTAAGGTAGTTGTTTTCTAAAATCTAGCTGCCGATATTGCTCCTATAGCCCAATTGGCAGAGGCAGAGGACTTAAAATCCTTGTGTTCTGGGTTCGAGTCCCAGTAGGAGCACAGACAAAAGGTGACCCCATCAGTACATACTGATGGGGTCACTTTTTTATACACGATAAAGAATTCTGAGCTCCTATGCCACGATACTCAGCCTCTCTAAAAACTGTTAGAACCCTAGGAAATACTGTGCTTTTCACCAAAAGTCCCCACGAATATCACGGTTCTCCGATAGTCTGGTAGAGACATACTGATAAAACTAAAGGAGATTGTTCTCGTGGCAGGCAACCCCCTCATCAATTCCATGCTAGATTCTCAAAAGAAGGATTCTCGCTTTGGACAATTCGGCGCTGGTGGCGCATACTCCAACGGTCAGAGCTCTTCCGCACCGTACGGATATACACCTACCTCACCTCGTGAGGAGACTCCTACCGCCGCTGACCTAAACGCAATGTACCAGTCCCCCAGTGCAACAAGCGCTCAAACGGGGCAGATGACCATGAACGACGTCATCGTCAAAGTTGCTATCAACTTTGTTATCCTACTGGTTGGCGCAGCCGCATCGGTGATGTTCCCCATACTCGTTGTAGCCGGTTTAGTCGGTTCCATTGTTCTAGGACTTGTTAACGGTTTCAAAAAAGAAGTTTCTCCCGTACTTGTGATGGCATACGCCCTAGCACAGGGTATGCTCCTTGGCGGTTTCTCCGCCATGGCAGAAACACGCTACCCCGGTATCGTTGGGCAGGCTGTTCTAGCAACCTTCATCGTCTTTGGTACGGTTCTGGTTCTCTTCCGCAACGGTAAATTGCGTGAATCACCTAAGATGACGAAATTCTTCACCATCGCAGCTATCTCATACGCAATTTTCTGTCTCGTCAACCTTGGCATGACCCTCTTCGGCGGAACAAACGTTCGCAGCATCGAAGTCATGGGCATTCCTCTCGGTCTCATTATTGGGCTCTTTGCTGTTGCTCTGTGCGTATACTCCCTCATTCTTGACTTCACCCACGTCAGCGAAGCTGTGCGATACGGTGCACCAGAACGTGAATCATGGCGCATGGCATTCGCCCTGACCTCATCTCTGGTATGGCTCTACATCGAGATTCTTCGTATCCTCATGTACGTTCGTGAAATGATGGAACGCTAAACGCCAATAAAGCATTAAACGTCAGGGCACACGATACCTATCGTGTGCCCTGACGTTTATATACAACCTTTTCTTACGTTTGTTTCGCCCCGAAAATAACGACTTGTCTAAAGATGTGAAAGAATAGTATGCATGAGCGAAACTACCCCCTCACCAGTACCGAAAAACCATGTTGAACAAAGTTCTTGGTACCACGGCGACGAACGATACATTCCATTTGCCCTACGCACTGCTGCCGCTTGGTCGTGGAGACTCATCATCGTCCTCTTCGCATTAGCTTGCCTCCATTGGGTTGCCGCAAAAATTAGTATCATTATTATTTCTATCGCCGTGGCAGTACTGCTCGCTGCGCTCATATCACCAGCGGTATTTTTCCTGCGCAAATACGGTCTTAGACGAGGATACGCAACAGCTATCGTCGAGTTAGGATTCATCGCGCTTGTTGTTGGACTACTCACCCTTGTCGGACAACAAATTACCTCTGGATTCTCTTCACTATCAGATGAGATTGTGCAGGGATACCACACTGTTCTCGGGATGATTGATCAATCTCCTCTTACCCTAGACCTGAAAGAAATAGACTCACACTTTTCGGAGTTTACACAATTCGTCAAAAATAACTCTGACTCCATCCTCTCGGGAGTTGCCTCACTCGGTTCTACCGCTGCCGATATCGGAACTGGCACAGCCCTTGTCCTTTTCACCCTGATTTTCTTCCTTCTTGAAGGTGAAAGAATCTGGATTTTCTTGGTAGGGCTTTTCCCTGTAACCGCACGTGAAGCAGTAAACGGCGCCGGACGTCGTGGCTGGCGTTCTCTCGTAAGCTACGTCCACGTCCAAGTCTTTGTTGCCTTCGTGGACGCTCTTGGTATCGGTTTAGCAGCGTTCTTCCTCGGAGTCCCGCTAGCTATTCCACTGGGCGTACTCGTATTCCTTGGCTCTTTTATCCCTATTGTGGGTGCTCTCGTAACCGGCGCAATTGCAGTGCTTCTAGCGCTTGTTGCTAATGGATGGTTTAACGCTCTGATTATGTTGCTAATGGTTCTGCTCGTACAACAGATTGAATCACATATCCTTCAACCCCTAGTAATGGGCAAAGCCGTTTCCTTACATCCTCTCGCCGTCATTTTTGCGGTAGCTAGCGGAACTATCCTTTATGGTCCACTTGGTGCGTTGTTCTCTGTGCCTGTTCTTGCCGTGATGAATACCATCGTGCGTTATCTGGCCCGACGCGAGTGGGAAAAAGACCCAGAAATTCGTACTAAAGAGTTTCTCTACGACCATGAAATTGCTCGTAAAAAACGTAAAGCTGTGGCTGATAAAGTCAAAGAACGTCTTGAACGACTTAAAGAACACGAACAAGAAGAATCAACACTATAACTGCACTACTCTTGAGATAGTTTTTGTTTCTTACAACTATTCTTCGGATATTCTCTAACGCATAAAGGAAACACCTGTGTCCACTGTTTCAACACAATTACCTGTTCAATATGCAGATATCGAACAAGCCGCTCATCTTCTCAAGCCGGTCATTGAACGCACACCGGTGGACCACTCCTTAGCACTATCAGAAATGATTGGCTCAGAAGTTTACTTTAAATGTGAGAACCTACAACGTTCTGGATCTTTTAAAGTACGCGGAGCATACGTCCGTATGGCAAAACTTACTGAAGACGAAAAATCACGTGGAGTAGTTGCCGCCTCAGCAGGTAATCACGCACAAGGCGTCGCTTTAGCCGCCCAACAACTAGGCATTAAAGCGCGCATCTATATGCCTTTAGGTGCAGCTCTTCCGAAAGTTGCTGCAACTAAAAGTCGTGGGGCACAGGTTATCTTGCACGGCGCAACCGTTGACGACGCCCTAGCAGAAGCAAAACGTTATGCCGAAGAAACTGGCGCCGTTTTTGTTCACCCCTTCGATAACCCTGATATTATCGCAGGTCAAGGAACTATCGGTATTGAAATCCTAGAACAAGTACCTGATGTTGAAACTATCATCGTCGGTGTTGGCGGGGGAGGGCTACTTGCTGGTCTATCTGTTGCTGTTCGAGAACTTGAACAAAAAACTGGTCGGAAGATTCGTATTATTGGTGTTCAAGCAGAACATGCTGCAGCATACCCACTCTCTTTAGCTGCTGACGCTTTAGTGCCCCTGAAAAAAGTATCTACCATCGCTGACGGTATTGCTGTCGGGCGACCTGGGCAGATGCCTTTCTCCATCATTAAAGAACTTGTTGATGACGTGCATACCGTCTCTGAAGATGATATTGCTCGGGCACTCATCTTTTTGATGGAACGTAATAAGCTCGTCGTAGAGCCGGCAGGGTCTGTTCCTGTTGCTGCTTTGATGGATGGAAAACTCCTCCAACAATACGGGAACCTTGGGACAACAGTATGTTTGCTCTCTGGCGGAAATATTGACCCAATGCTGATGCTCAAAGTAATTCAACGAGGACTTTCAGCTGCTGGACGGTACTTAACTATCAAGATGATGTTAAATGACCGCCCTGGCGAGCTAACAACTATCTCATCCATTATTTCTTCTTTAGATGCGAATGTGACCGGAGTAGACCACACACGTGTCGGCGGTGCCCTTTCTATGGGAGATGTTTCTATCACCATTGATATGGAAACGAAAGGAAATGAGCACATCCAGCAGGTGCTTGATGGTCTTACAAGTGCTGGCTATAAGCCAATCGTTGTATACTAAAACATTGATTAAACGTGTTGTAATATGCATGATGCCACCGCATTTGACCCATTGTCAGGGTATGCGGTGGCATCACTGTTTTGAGCTGAGTAACGGCGTCAGTGGAGTTTCTTAGCCTTCAAAAGGAACGACAGAAATAATCTTCACATCAATTGTCTTACCGGTGGGCGCAACATATGAGGTTTCGTCACCAGCACGGCAACCCAAAATAGCAGAGCCCATCGGTGAATTTTCAGAAAAGACCTGAAGACCAGAATCACCGACCAAAGAATCTGCAACCTCACGTGAACCGAGCAGGAATTTAAAAGGTCTACCAGCAAGTTCGGCTTCTACCACCATTCCAGAGTCGACAACTCCGTCATTATGTGGTGCTTCGCCAATTTGAGCGTTCTCGAGCAACTGAGTTAGCTGAGCGATACGTGCTTCGTTTTTGCCTTGCTCTTCACGGGCAGCATGGTAGCCACCGTTTTCTTTGAGGTCACCCTCATCACGAGCAGCCGAAATACGATCAATAATTTCTTGACGGTAAGGGCCAGAGATATGTTCTAGTTCTTTTTTGAGGCGGTCGTATGCCTCTTGGGTGAGCCAAGCACCTTCATGAGCGCTCATATATCTTCCTTTCATAAAATCTTGAGCCTAAGGAGCTATCTGTCGGCTATCCTCAACCTCAAAATTAGAGTAGTTGTAGCGAACTTTACCCGTTCTAACATGCAAGTGCTAGTTTGTGGTGTGAATTCTAAACCTTATGACGAGGTTCGCATACTCCAACAGGTATCAACGGTCGCGGTGACAGCGGGGGAGAGAACCCGTATGTTAACAGTTTGAACATGCACTCGAGACGAGCTCTCACCAGCGGTATCGGCAGGAATGGTGACTTCTTTCCAACCAACTGGTGCACGTGAAGAGTTCAACGCTTTAACCGCGCAGACGGCTTTCACCTGAGGGTCCTTGAGCACTTCAAAAGTCAGTGATACTTCATCGGAACTGGTGAGCTGATGTGAAAGATCACGCGCTTGAGGAGATGTTGCTGAAGAGTCACTTTGCACCCACCAAGCGAAAAGCATCGAGATGATGGTAGCGCAACCAGCTAAAAGAACCCATACCCACGTCGGTATGTTCCTTTGAGCAGGCTTCCTGCCATAGCGTGAATCTAAGCTAGTTGTCACGACATCCTTCGTTCATATTCGTTAACCTAGATTGGGTTATCACCATCAGATATTCGCTAGAATAGAGTGTCCTCTTGCTCTCGCATCATCTGCTGACGTTCTAGATGTACTATTTTAGCTACTCTAACGAAAAAATATTGGAGTTCTTCGTGACCGACTCAAAACACCCTAACAGTATCCTCAAAGATATGGTGCCTTCACCCTTAGCAGAGGACTATGCAGGACTACGTATTTTAGCGGTACACGCACACCCCGATGACGAGTCTTCTAAAGGCTCTGCAACAATGGCAGCATATATACATCGTGGGGCACGAGTTATGGTAGCAACGATGACTGGCGGAGAACGCGGCGATATTCTCAACGAACAGGTGAATGAAAACCCTAAAGCCCACCGAGACCTCCCCGGTGTCCGACGTGAAGAAATGGCAGAAGCTGCCAATATTATTGGTATTGAGCATCGTTGGATAGGGTTTGTGGATTCTGGACTACCTGAAGGTGACCCGCTACCAGAACTTCCTTGGGGCTCTTTTGCAACACTGCCTCTAGAACAAGCAGCTGCACCGTTAATCCAACTCGTGAGAGAATACCGTCCACACATTATTCTGAGCTACGATGAACGAGGCGGATACCCTCACCCCGACCACATTATGACCCACCGAGTCGCAATGGAAGCTTACGAAAAATCCGGTGACGAAAAAGCATACCCACAATTAGGGAAACCATGGGAAGTTCAAAAAATATACTATGACCGTGCTTTCAACCCAGAACGTATTAGAACCTTCCACCGATACCTCACGAGCACCAAAGGTGAAAGTCCTTTCACCCAGTGGGTGGCTCGTCTTGATGAGAGAGAAGAAGACGAAAAACGTCATCCTTCGCCGTACCCCTCCCACCAGACAACGACACGTATCTCGTGTTGGGAGTTTTTTGAAACCCACGACCGTGCACTTCTTGCGCACCGCTCACAGGTTCGCCCAACCGATGCATTCTTCGCGCTCACACCTGAACAGCAAAAAGAAATCTGGCCTTGGGAAGAATACGTATTAGCAAAAAGTAGAGTCCACTCAGAACTACCAGAATGGTGCTTTGCAGAAGGAATCGACTATAAGAGTTCCGAACCTAACGCGTAGAATAAGAGACAGCTCTTCTCGTGACAAGACTATCCTTAGAACAACAACGACCAAGAAAATCTGGTGTAACGCATGACGTATCTTTTTGCTGTTGTGGAGACAGCCCAACTTCTGGCAAACTCAACCACACAATATAATCAGGACGGCTCACCAACGGGTTCTCCAGGGTTCCTTGGATTTGTCGCAACTTTTACCGTAGGTGTCTTCATCATCTTGTTGATGTTGGATTTTACGCGCCGTGTACGTCGTATGAGGTACCGTAACCAATACGCTATGGAACAAGAATCACAACAACGTCAGCAACCCCAGACGGGCGATAACGATACTTCATCTAAGCCCTCACCAACAGAAAAATAAATAAAGTGCGCGCTGTCTTCGCCAGAATATTCTTATGCGTAGAGGGAGAACACCACTGCGATATAGTGCAGAATAAAACCGATAACCGTGCACACATGGAATAACTCATGAAACCCAAAAATATGGGGAGCAAGATGAGGTCTTTTCGTCCCATAAAAAACAGCGCCAAGAATATAGAAAGCGCCACCAGCTGCAATAAGAATCGTTGCGATGACAGAAACCTTCCAAAAATCTTGAAGGTAAAACACCGCCATAAGACCCATCACCACATAAATAGGGGTATAAAGCCAGCGTGGAGCGTACGTCCATAACACCCTAAAAAGAACCACGCCTAAGGCACAGCCCCAAATACTCCATAAAAGAATCTGACGCTTTGGGCCGTTAAGGAGCGTAAACGCAAACGGGGTATATGTTCCGGCAATAACCAGCGCAATGTTAGCGTGGTCAAGACGTTTGAGAAGAAGACGCACCCGATCTTCCCAATACCCTCGGTGGTACATTCCAGAAACACCAAAAAGTATGACACCGGTCAACGAGAAAATAGCGCACGCAACTGCTAAAACACCACCGCCAGAGAGCACCACAAGAACAATCCCCGCAATAAAAACAATGGGAGAAAAACCAGCATGTATCCAGCCACGCAGAAGAGGTTTCTTCTCAAAAGGACGATGAGAAGTATCTGACGATAAAGAAGTTGAAGAAGATGAACGGTGTGTCACTGGTGAACGCCAATCCTAAAAATGTGGTTTCCTCCATTATCTCTGCGATACTCATTAAGGACAAGAGGCAATAAACATTGTGGAACGACTTCAGCACGGTACGATGAAAGAAGACGTTGTTTACTCAAACCAGAAGAAAATATGACATAAGGAGCTATAGGTGGAAGATTCCTCATCAACTCAAAGCCTTGAACAGCTTCAGATGTTTCAGAACATTCCGCCCCAGAAACTTCCACAACACGTGGGTGTCCTTGTCGACGGCAACAGAAGATGGGCAGCACAACAAGGCAAAAACACCAAATACGGGCATCAACGTGGAGCCCAACGCATTATCGACTTCCTCCAATGGTGCCAAGAACTCAACGTCCCCATGGTCACCCTCTACATGCTCTCCACTGAAAACCTCAAACGAGACCCCGAAGAATTACAAGACCTCCTCGACGTCATTGAAAGTCTTCTTAAAGAACTCACAGATAAACGTCTTGCAAAAATACATGCGGTAGGAAGGCTCCACGCCTTACCAAAAACTCTGACACAGAGCATCAACAAAGCAAC
This sequence comes from Rothia sp. CCM 9419, assembly GCF_048512815.1. Taxonomy (NCBI): domain Bacteria; kingdom Bacillati; phylum Actinomycetota; class Actinomycetes; order Micrococcales; family Micrococcaceae; genus Rothia; species Rothia sp. CCM 9419. The sequence goes on from NZ_JBLXXY010000007.1 coordinate 44,538, forward strand.
AGAAGCAACTCAAGACATCAACACACTACAAGTCAACATTGCCGTTGGATACGGTGGAAGACAAGAAATCGTCGATGCCGTCAAAGAACTTCTACAACAAGCACAGCAGAGAGGAACCTCTCTCGAAGAACTAGTACAACAACTAGAAACTTCAGATATCAGCGAACACCTCTACACCCGTGGACTACCCGACCCCGATCTTTTAATTAGAACCTCTGGAGAACAACGCATCTCAGGATTTCTCACATGGCAATCTGCCTACTCAGAGTTCTACTTCTGTGAAGCGCTCTGGCCAGACTTTACCCGAACAGACTTCGTTCACGCCCTAGCCGACTACGCCCTCAGACAACGACGTTTCGGCTCCTAAAAACCATAGAAGAACTACCATGCTGAATATCATCGTTGAATACTTTCACCGTGGAACACTGCTCAGTAACACGCAAGGAACCATACTAAGCCTAACCCTCATATACTTCATCTATCGAGCCATCGAACTGAGCATCATCGACATACGAGAACACCGACTACCTAACCGTATCGTTCTTCCGCTATACCTGACGATTATGCTACCGCTCATAGCGGTATACCTCCTTGAACACAACATCATCGGCATTAAAAATACCCTCTACTCAGCCGTGTTCTTAACACTTTTCTACTACGTACTACGAGTATTCTCCCGCGGTGGACTGGGCCTAGGAGACGTCAAACTCTCCGGAATCCTTGGAGCGCTCACCGGTTTCATATCACCTATGACTCTATGCTGGGCAACCTTGCTCACCTTCACCTTAGGTGGCATATATAGTCTTATCATCCTCATACAACGCACCAAAACACCACAACAACACATCGCCTTTGGCCCGTTTATGCTCATTGGCACCACCCTTGCAATACTTTTCCCACCATCAAACACCCTTTTCTAAAACCCAAAGGAACTCTAAAACACTATGCCAACACCATCATTTATCACCAAATTACGTGAAAAAATTGGCAACGACATGCTCTGGCTCTCCGGCGCAACAGCCGTCATCCAACGACAAAGCGACCAAAAGATCCTGCTGGTTCAACGAAGTGACTCCGGAGCATGGACACCCATCACAGGAATCGTCGACCCCGGAGAAAACCCAGCCCTAACCATCCGCCGAGAAGCTCAAGAAGAAGCGAACGTCAGCATCGAAGTTATCGCCTTAGCACAGCTCAAAGCAGACCCTCCACACACCTTCAACAACGGTGACCAATGCCAATTCCTTGACCACACCTTCTACTGCCACTACATCAGTGGAAAAGAACGCGTCAACGACGAAGAAAGCACACAAGTTCGTTGGGTAAGCCTTGAAGAAGCCCAAGAACTCTGCTCCCCAAGGATGCTTGACAGAATAGACGCCGCCTTGCACTGGCAAGACGGCGTCCGATTCGGCTACGAACAAGCCTAAAACACTAAAGACCGTTCACAAACCTAAAGAATCTGCCTCCAAGCACTCATATTACGCAGATTCGAACGAGCCATAGCAACAGCCTCACCAGCACCACGATTAAGAGCAATCTTCGATAGCGAGGAGGCAAAACCAATAATTTGTTTTGCCTCAACTTCTGGAGGCATCGAAAGAGCATTAGGATCTGTCACAACATCCACCAACGACGGACCACGGTGCTCCAACGCCTGACGGTAAGCATCCTCAAGATCTTCTGGATTTGTCACACGTTGAGCCTGAAAACCCATCGCCTGAGCAATATCCGCATAATTAACCTCAGGAACGTCTACACCATAATCCTCAAAACCTTGAACCAACTGTTCAAGCTTGACCATCCCCAACGTCGAATTGTTAAACACCACCACGGTCATCGGCAGGTTATACATCTTGGCTGTGAGCAAGTCTCCAAGAAGCATCGACAAACCACCATCACCCGAGACAGAAATTACCTGACGTTCAGGATGAGAAATCTGGGCACCTAATGCCATCGGCATCGCATTAGCCATCGACCCATGTAAAAACGAACCTAAAAGACGACGCTTTGGACCTGGCGTAATATAACGAGCCGTCCACACATTACACATTCCCGTATCAGCCGTAAAAATAGCGTCCTCAGCAGCAACTTCATCCAGTACTGTAGCAGCATATTCGGGGTGAATGAGCGCAGAAGTATTAGGATCCTTTGCGTAAGCATTGACAACTTTCTCCATAATCTTCTGATTCTTTTTCACAAGAGTCTCAAGAAAACTACGGTCTTCTTTTCTCGAAACCAACGGAAGAACACCGTTGAGAGTTGTCTCAATATCGCCTTCAACAAGCAACCCCACATTAGTACGTCGGCCCATCACCTCAGCACGACGATCAATCTGAATCGTCTCAGTATCAGGCAAGAACTGGTCATAAGGAAAATCCGTGCCCAAAAGCAACATCAGGTCAGCTTCCTTAAGACCCTCAGCTGCCTCACCATAACCTAACAGCCCAGTCATTCCCACATCGTACGGGTTATCGTATTGAATGAACTCTTTACCCCTCATCGTATGTCCGATAGGAGCACCGATTTTTTCGGCAAGTTCAATAACGCGCTCGCGTGCTTGAGCTACCCCAGCACCGGCAAAAATAGCGACTTTTTGTGCTTTATTGATGCGTTCTGCAATTTCTTTAAGCGTCTCAGAGGTTGGGGTTAAGGCCGCTCGACACAAAGTACCCCATTCGGGAACTGCTTCGACGGCATCTTCTGAAGCAATATCGCCGGGGATAGAGACGACGGCAACACCGTTCCGAGCAATTGCGTGACGCATTGCTGAATTGACAATGCGCAATGTTTGTTCGGGGGAGACAGCCATCTCGTTATAAACAGAGCACTCTTCAAAGATTCTTTCGGGATGGGTCTCTTGAAAATAACCGGTGCCGATTTGTCCCGAAGGAATATGCGAGGCAATAGCAAGAACTGGAGCTTGAGAACGATGCGCGTCGTATAACCCGTTGATGAGGTGAGTATTTCCCGGTCCGCAGGAACCTGCACAGACCGCTAGTTTGCCGGTGAGTTGTGCTTCAGCTCCAGCGGCGAAAGCTGCAACTTCTTCATGCCGGACGTGTATCCAGTCGATTCCTCCATTGTCTGAACCGCCGGATGCTCGTACTGCATCAACAATCGGGTTTAGAGAATCTCCTACTACACCATAAATTCTTTTAACCCCAGCTTCGATGAGTTGCTGGACAATCTGTTCTGCTAACTTCATAGAAAACCCCTCAATCGTTATCAGTATTCTTACGGTTAACGATAGACCCGTTTCCTAAGAACATCTAGAGTCAAGAACTGAAAATCTCAGAATAAAAAAGACCCTCAACGTTTAGAGAAAAAACAATATTCCGTTGGTGCAGATACCTTGTGTATCTGCACCAACGGCATATTATGCTCAGTGTCTTGACCGGACTTAAGAGACTAACGATAAGAACCAATCATGCTCATCACATCTAACGCCTGATCCAACTGTTCTTCCGTAATCTCTCCACGCTCAAGGTACCCAAGAGCTAATACCGCTTCACGAATAGTGCTCTGATGCGCTACCGCATATTTGGCAATCTTCGCAGAAGCTTCATAACCGATATATTTATTGAGCGGAGTTACGGTAGAAGGAGAAGCCTCCGCTAAGAAACGAGACCGCTGAACATGAGCTTCTAAACCATCAATCATCTTGGACGCCATCACTGTTGAAGCATTAGCGAGTAAGCGAATTGACTGTAGAAGGTTAGCAGCCATGACGGGAATACCAACGTTAAGCTCAAATGCGCCGTTGGTAGAAGAAAGCGCAATCGTCGTATCATTACCAACAACCTGAGCGGCTACCTGAATCACTGCCTCACAAATAACAGGGTTCACCTTTCCGGGCATAATAGAAGAGCCCGGTTGCAAATCTGGAATCTGTAATTCTCCTAGACCCGTATTAGGGCCAGAACCCATCCAACGAATATCATTGCAAATTTTCATCAACGAATACGCAATAGTGCGCAAATGCCCCGAGGCTTCAATTAGAGCATCACGGTTTGCTTGCGCCTCAAAATGGTTACGAGCTTCAGTAATCGGTAAAGAAGTCTCCTGCGCAAGTAGCTCAATGACTCGCGCAGAAAAACCTTCTGGAGTGTTAATACCCGTACCAACAGCAGTTCCGCCTAAAGGAACTTCTGCAACACGCGCCAAAGAACTTTCGACACGCTCAATGCCATACCGTACTTGTGCGGCATAACCAGAGAACTCTTGTCCGAGCGTTACGGGGGTTGCATCCATAAGATGCGTACGGCCAGATTTCACAACATCTTTGAACTGCTCAGACTTTTGCTCTAAAGATGAAGCCAACGTATCCAAAGCTGGAATGAGATTGTTAATCAGAGCAGAAGTAGCTGCCACATGAACCGATGTAGGGAAAACATCGTTAGAAGATTGTGAAGCATTGACATGGTCATTGGGGTGAACCTCAAGACCTTGCTCCTTGAGACGACGTGTTGCAAGAGTTGCTAGAACCTCATTGGTGTTCATATTAGAGGAGGTTCCCGAACCGGTTTGAAAAATATCAATAGGGAAGTGCTCATCGTATGCTCCGGTTGCGACGTCATCGGCGGCTTCACGGATAGCTTGAGCACGCTGGGAATCAAGAACACCTAGTTCTTCATTCGCGGTAGCAGCAGCCTTTTTAATGAGCGCTAAAGCGCGAATATGTGCAGATTCTAAACGTTGCCCTGAGATAGGAAAGTTTTCTACTGCTCGTTGGGTTTGTGCACGGTACAGCGCCTGTGCTGGGACGCGCACTTCACCCATAGTGTCATGTTCAATACGGTATTCAATATGTTCAGCCATGACTACCAGCTTAGCTTCCATAAAGTGACTTACAGCTCACTTTGCGGGTTTTTGACAAGAAAAAACCAAAAATTAAGAACCACACAAACCCTTAAGCTAAAAACCTCATCGCAGCATTCTTATCGATATTCTGTGAACAATACACCAACTCAACTTTTCCATCTGCAAGGTGATAAAACATCCCCACAACAGCTGTACGTCCCTCATCCACTGCCTTCGCAATAAGACGTGACTGCTCCAAAATACGTTCCGACACCTGAACAGTATGCTCCCGAACCACTTCATTGATACTCGGAGTAGACGACAAATGGGCAGAGATTGCTGAAGGAATAATTCTCTCCACCAAATAACGAATAAAGCCTCCAGGAAAAACACCCGTCTTCAACGCTTTTTGAGTGACCGAAACAGCTCCACACGAATCATGTCCAAGAACAACAATCAGTGGGGTATGTAAATGTGCAATCGCATACTCTAAAGAACCGGTAATCGCACTCTCCATCACATGCCCCGCCGTTCGTACCACGAACATATCGCCTAGACCCTGATCAAAAATCACTTCAGCAGCAATACGAGAATCGGCGCAACCAAACAACGTTGCATAAGGGAATTGTCCACTGACTAAATCATTGCGACGTTCTGCATCTTGATTCGGATGCTCCACCTGCCCGTGTACAAAACGCCAATTTCCTTCAATCAACCGTTCAAGAGCCTGTTGTGGAGTAAAAACTCGCTCGCTAGTATTCATTCTTTTTCTTTTCTCAAGGCCCACAGAGTTTTTATCTACTGAATACCCGAAGACGGTGTCGGTTCAACAGTTTTTGTGGGGTTCTTCTCGTATGCAATCACAGCGTGAGCTAACTGAATAATTTCGTCCTCGGAACTTTGCCCATTGAGAATGACCGTTGTTCCTGAAACAGTACCCACATACGAAATGGTTGGTTCACCATCTTTAGGGGTATATATACGCACATCCCAGAGTACTCCAGCAACCTCCTGTGTTCTTTGAACAGGAGCATTATTGACTCGCTGAGCAATCCACGTAGGGTTAGTGTTTTGGGCTTGAACCAGCTCAATATATCCTGCTTGAGCAGTGAGCTGACCAGTGTTCCAGAAGTTAATACCATCTGCTTGACGACTCTTCCATCGAGCAAAGTTATAACGCCAGCCGTCTATCTCTGGCGCTGCTACAGGATAACCAGCCTCTTGAGAAGACAGGTACGCAATAGAATCTAAATCAACTTGTGGATTGTAATGATTCTTATTGGACGTCAAAGCAGGGGTTAACCAGAGAATAGGGATCAGAATAAGAATCATCACCGCCATCGAAATAATCATATTTCGAGCCGGAGCATGAATACGCTGTGCCTGTTTTTGCGTAATCAGGGGAACTACCGGTTCAGAAGAATCATCGGTAGAAATGGTGTCTTGAGATGAAGGATGTTGTTCTGTGCTCACCTAACTATTTTCCCCTATCTTTCTCATAAAAAACCTTAAGACGTCCTAAAGAGCTCAGAAAAACTCAGGTAATAGAGAGAAAAATTTAGCAATTTGAATCACAACAATCAATATATGGAACTAAGCTTATAGAATGATGACGGAAAAAGGGAACCAGTCATAACGACGACGTAATGACTGACCTATGACCACATCTTAAGTACATATCATCCACTTCGAAGGTCAGGGAACATGTCAGAAAATCTGGCGCAGAACGATACTTACCACACCGATCGAAACCTCGCACTAGAACTCGTGCGCGCAACTGAAGCTGCTGCAATAGCAAGCGGACCCTGGGTAGGGGCAGGCGACAAAAACCTCGCTGACGGCGCAGCCGTTGACGCTATGCGATACCGACTCTCCACCGTCAACTTTAGCGGTACAGTCGTTATCGGAGAAGGTGAAAAAGACCAAGCGCCCATGCTTTTTAACGGAGAAAAAGTAGGAGAAGGCATAGGTGCCTCCTTCGATATTGCCGTAGACCCTATCGACGGTACACGGCTAACCGCTCTGGGAATGGATAACGCACTATCGGTTATTGCCGTTGCAGAAGCTGGCTCCATGTTTGACCCATCTGCCGTGTTCTACATGGAAAAACTTGTTGCTGGACCAGAAGCAGCCGAGCTCGTAGACTTACGACTACCTGTTAAACAAAACCTTCACCTGACCGCAAAAGCGCTAGGCAAACCCGTGAGCCAACTTACCGTTTGTGTGCTTGACCGCCCTCGTCACGAAAAACTGATTCAAGAAATTCGTGACGCTGGTGCTCGTACTCGCATTATTCTTGATGGCGACGTTGCCGGAGCTATCGCAGCGTGCCGTGAGGGAACAGGTGTAGACCTCATGATGGGAACCGGCGGAACACCAGAAGGAATTGTTGCTGCTTGCGCTATCAAATCTACTGGTGGAATCATTCAAGGTCGACTCGCACCTGTCGATGATGCCGAACGTGAAAAAGCTATTGAAGCCGGACATGACCTTGACCGTGTCCTCACCACTGATGACCTCGTCACCAGCGACAATTGTTTCTTCGCGGCAACAGGAATTACCGACGGTAAACTCCTACGTGGTTTGAGATACAACGGAAACACCGTTACCACTCAGTCATTGGTCATGCGTAGTAAATCAGGAACAGTGCGCATTATCGACGCAGAACATAACCTAGAACGCTGGGAACGTATTCTTCAGCGTAAAGCAAGTGTACGCCGATAACCATACGTAGAAGGCTTTACCAACAAAAACTGCGGGTGGGGTGAAAAACAGTATGTTTTTTCACCCCACCCGCAGTCTGTTAAGACACTTTGAGCAGAATGCTCAGAACAAAAACTTAAGATTCTTGACGAGCTGAACGAACCTCAGCAACCTTAGCCTTAAGCTGTTGAAGGCCCTCACGAGCAGCGCGGATACCTTCGTAGGCACGGTAACCGACCGCAGAGACGGGCAAATCCCATGTTCCAGGGTAAGCGACTGAACGTCCACCAAAAGACTTCTTAAATTCGGTGAAACCTGCCCACTCATGATTCGGATCATCATTAGGAGCAATTCCGAACAAGTCAACGTATTTGAGACCTTTTTCTTTCGCATCCATAATCATCCACGACACGAGAGGTTTGTTGATGCGTAGCTTACGGTGTTCCCAAGACGTCCCCGTGTGGGCATAGGTGCGTGTGTCGTCAGAGTCATAGACGAACGTCGCCCCAATAGCTTCACCCTCAGCAGTTCGAACAATAATAAGACGAGCAGCATCTTCAGGCATAAGAGTTTGAGCAACACGCTTAAGGTAATCATCTTGCTGACGCTTAAACTGATTACGTTGCGCTGTCTGCTCTAGATATTTGGTAAGAATCTCAATATCCTCAGGATTATGTGAGACCTCAAAGGTAATACCCTTCTTATGAATATTACGGTGCAAGTTACGGTTGGTGGATTGCATCTGCTGTAAGAGTTCATCCTCAGATAATTCCAAATCGATAATCTGAGTGTGTCCGGGCTGAATCTGCCGTGGAGATAGTTTAAAACCTCGTGCAGATAAGAATGTATCTGCCGAACGAGAACCCCAAATAGCTTCTTGCGTAGGTTCAATACGAATAAACCAGCATTTATTCTCGGCAGCAACCTTCCTCATCTCTGCGATAGCCTCATCAAAAGCCTCCGAACTATCGGCAACAGGGCCATAGGGGGAGTAGAGGTATCGTCCGGTTTTACCGCCTTCTAACGTTGCAAGATAGCTCCACCCATCTCCGCTACCACGGAACACCTGGTGACCATTTGCTGTTTGGAACTTTGCCCAAATATCTGATTGCAGGATATTACTCATGGTTTTCAGCATACCGAACACTGAGCCTCTTTGCTCACTCTATAACAGCTGAGTTATCCCACATTTAATGAAGAATCAGAGAAAAGAAAAAGTTCCACTGCTCGAACATCTTTGGGCTAATGATTAGGGTGCATAAGGTTTATCAGACGGTACATCTTCTACTGTCGGCAGGTTTGTAGAATCATCTTCTTGCTGTTGGGTGCGTGATGAAACTTTAGCACGGAGAACTGCACCCTTATCCTGAGCAGAACGTTTGAGATTCTGCGCAAACTGTTTGATATCAGCTTGAATCTGCTGAGCTTGGTCATCAACACCAGCACCTAAGATACGTAAAGCAAGAAGACCCGCATTACGTGCACCATTGATAGACACTGTTGCTACCGGAACACCGGCTGGCATCTGAACAATAGATAACAAAGAGTCCATTCCCTCAAGATTTTTTAAACGCACTGGCACACCGATAACTGGCAGCGGCGTCACAGAAGCTAACATCCCTGGAAGATGTGCAGCACCACCAGCTCCGGCAATAATGACACGAATACCTCGCTCATGCGCACGGAGCCCATACTCAATCATTTCTTCAGGCATACGGTGAGCTGAAACTACATCAGCTTCGTATGCGATACCAAATTCCTCAAGAACGGCAGCAGCTTCTTCCATAACTGGCCAATCAGAATCAGAACCCATGACGATACCGACTATGGGCTGGGTGTTCTCGTACGATGAGAGCATCATGTTACTCCTTTGAAGAGGTGAGTGTCTCTGCGCCAGTGCTGAAGAGACGGGATAATGTTTCAGCGGCTAGTTGCCGCTGGGGTAATGATTGTTCAGAACCTGTGATGTTAATGTGCCCAATTTTTCGTCCGGGGCGGACATCTTTACCGTAAAGATGTATTTTGGCTTGAGGTTCAAACGCTAATGCTTGCGGGTAAAGTTCCCAAATATTTTCATGAGTTCCACCGAGAATATTTTTCATGAGTGCACTAGGCTCTGTGAGCTGAGTGTCTCCTAGAGGAAGATTAAGTACTGCTCGTAAATGCTGTTCGAATTGACTGGTCTTTGACCCGTTTTGAGTCCAATGCCCAGTATTGTGTGGGCGCATTGCTAATTCATTGATGTAGAAGCCCTCTGGCGAGTCTGGCACTTCAAATAACTCAACTGCCATAACTCCTGTTACGTTAAGTTCACGGGCAAGGGTCTGTGCAGTATCGCGTATCTTTTGCGCTAAATGCTCGGATAATGCTGGAGCTGGGGCAATAACCTCATCGCAGACAGAATTAACTTGCCGTGATTCACTAATATCCCAAAGACGAATCTCTCCGTTGTCATTGCGTGCAACAAGTGCCGATAACTCTCTCGTGAAAGGGACTTTCTCTTCAACTAAAAGTGAGGAAAACGCCGTGTTATGTTCAAGCTGAGCGAACCATCGTGCGACGTCTTTGCCGTGTGCTTGCTCTGGAGAGCTGATAACCATGACACCTTTGCCGTCATACCCTCCACGTGGAGTTTTGAGAACAATATCCCAACCATATTTTTCACCAAAGCTAAAAAGTTCTTCACGAGTACGTACCTCAGCCCACGGTGGGTTAGCTAATCCTAGGCGGTGAACTGCCTGACGCATCTGTAATTTATCTTGAGCATATATGAGAGCTTGAGGGCGTGGCTGAACGTTAATACCTTCGCTGATGAGCCGTTCTAAGAAATCGGTGGGGACGTGCTCATGATCAAAGGTCAATACATCAACGTTCTGAGCAAAATCGTGAAGTTGTGTGTAGTCGGTGTAATCGCCGACAGGTGCCTCAGGAATGGTTTGACGCGCACAAGAGTTTTTGTCTTCAGCCATGACTTTCAGATGAAGACCTAATTCATGGGCGGGAGCTGCCATCATACGTGCTAACTGACCGCCACCAACAATGCCAATGATGGGAGAGTTCACAACCATAAGGCTACCTTCTTTTCTGGTTGGAAGGGAAAAATGTCTTTTCATGAAATATCGATAAAGGTGCTTAGAGGTTTGGTGCGCATACCGCTTTTTCTTCACGGAGAATACGATCGATTTCTTCGGCACTCCAGAGGACATTCGGATCTCGTAGAATAATAGCTTTTCCTTGAGAAAGATAATGTAGGACCTGTTGAAGATACTTAGCGTTGAGCATGGTAGGAGCGCTCATATCGTAGGACTGTTCCGGTGATGTCTCTTGGACTGTTAGCGCCATATTGTTGAGAAGTTGCTGATAGCTGGTGTCTTCCCAGGCGGTATCCATGAGAGATGGTGTTGATAACCCATGGTAGACATCGCCATAGGAACGAACAAGAGCGCAATAATCCATGGTGTCATCGGGTAGAACACCCATAAAGCGTGGTGCGAGAGGGCTTTTTTCAATCATGAGCTGATATTCGGCAGAGTTTTTGTGAAGATTATCAGTGTTATCGGTACAAAATATATCGGCACATTCTTCTTCTGCTGATGTGAACTGTAGTTGCGCTCCGATGCGGAGGGCAGCTAATGCAATGATGATAGAGCGCCAATGCGTGCTGGTGTTTAAATGTATTGGTTCTGAACTATCAAGCTCACATTCTTCACTGAGAAGGTTTGCTGTTTTGCTTACCCAATTTTCGAGGACTCGACCAGAGAGTTCAATACGTTCTGAATGGGTGCTGTACCAGATAAGAGCTGGGCTTTGACGTGTTTTAAGCGTGGTAAAAAATTTTTCAAAAGAATAGTTTTGGGAGGGTTTTTGGGTGAGCATGCACATAACTTTAGCGAAAAACTCCTCGAAACATAATGTATATCACTTAACTTTTGAGATAAGAGCCATACTTTTTGGCCGATATGGAAAAACATCGCATAACACAGTAGGGTAGATACCACATCGAGGGTATAAAAGACGCTGTTTCAGTGAATAAAATATAAAAGTTTTTGCTCTCAGCTTGACTAAACCGGTATTACACGCGTGTAATTAGGTTCAAGGTTTATTGCACTTTTGATTTTGCTTCAGCATCGTTGCGAGCTATACAGTGTATGAGTGCCAATAAACCACGCCAATCAAGAATCAGCAGATTGGTCAATAGAAAACCTCCACGATATAGGGACACGGAAGGGACGAAAATGGGTGTGTATGCTCACCGCAACTACGGGAGCGAATCGCGATATAGCGGAACACAGACCCAACGTTATACTATGCAATCCGCTCAATACCTTGAAGAACGAGCAAACGCTTTACTAGCTGCCGCCGACGCTAAAGAAAAAGCAAAACAGCCTCCACAACAAAAGAAGAACCTTGACCCGTTCTCTGCAGAAGCGCTTTCCCTCTGGGAAGCTGCTGCCGGCTTATATAGCACCGAAGGCGACGACGGAGAACTTGCTTGGCAAGCAGATGCTCTCTGTGCACAAACAGACCCAGAAGCATTCTTCCCTGAAAAAGGTGGCTCAACACGCGACGCAAAGCGTGTGTGCAATGAATGCCCCGTACGTGAAGCATGTTTAGAATATGCAATGGATAATGACGAACGCTTTGGCATCTGGGGTGGACTATCCGAGCGCGAACGTCGTCGTCTGCGCAAACAGACTATTTAGCAGAAAAGAGAAACGCTGTGATGGCACAAGTTCGCCTTTGCTCACGACAAACCTGCCAACGTGAAGCTATCTTCACTCTGACTTATGCATACAGTCAATCAACGGCAGTTATCGGTCCGCTCTCGGCACACCGTGAACCACACGCCTACGACCTCTGCGCATTTCACGCAGAGAGACTTACTGCACCTCAAGGGTGGGATGTGATGCGTTTGGACGAGTCGCAACCTGACACACAGGAATCCCCCTCCAGCGAGCGCGAGTACCCGACACTGCGTAGCGTACAAGACTAATCTGCTGTTTTTCTCAGTTTAGAACTTTACATATCAAACTACTTATCAGTAAACTGATAACTTCGAGTGCAAGTTTAACTTGCACCATCACAACACACACAGACTCACCTCAATCCCCAGTGCCACTGATACCGCCACACTAAAAATGGCGGATATTCACGCGCACCACACTCGGTAAGTCCCTCCCCGTCGTATGTTCTTCAGTAATCACAACACAGTAACTAAGGTGGATAAACTTCGTGAGTCAAACACGACCAAACTCCTCTCGTACCTTCGCACGACGCCCCTTCCTCAGCGCATCGGCGGCATTGTTAGGGCTCACTACATTGAGCGCTTGTGGAGCAACTAAAAACACGACACCACATGCAAATAGCTCAGCAACCCTAACACCAAGTGCGAGCCCCAGCCCCAAAAAATTTACAGGAACTGTCGAAGCTGTTCCTGCCAAAAAAACCACCGAATATAACCCCACTCACCCTGTGACGCTCACCGTCACCGGCGGAACACTCAGCAACGTCACCCTCAAAAATGAGGACGGAGAATCCGTTAACGGTGAATACAATGCCGACAAAACCGTATGGACGTCCGCCGAAACCCTCAACTTCAAAGACCACTACACCATGAGCTGGACAGCCGAAGACCCAGACGGCGGAAAAACCAACGGAACGTCAACCTTCTCCACTGTCTCCGCCGCATATGAAGCTGACGCGAACACTAACATCATTAACGAAGCCACCTACGGTGTTGGAATGCCCATCGAAATCCGCTTCTCAGAACCGGTCATCGACAAAGCATCCATGGAAAAAGCCATTACCATCACCACCGACAAAGCACAACCTGGAAAATTCCGCTGGTACTCCGACCACATGGTGCGCTACCGCCCCGAAAACTACTGGGCACCTAACTCCACCGTCACAGTCAATATCGACATCCTTGGACTAGATTTCGGACAAGGAATGATCGGTAACGCAAATATCAAACGAACTTTCCACACTGGCAATAAACACTACGCATTAGCTGATAACAACACTAAACTACTCACCATGTACGTCAATGACGAACAAGTCTACCAAGCTCCTATCACCCTAGGAGACCCCGAATGGCCTTCTGTGACTGGGCAACTTGTCATCATGGAACAAGCAAGCACCTACTTCTTTGACTCCGGCTCACTCGGACTCAAAAAAGGAGACCCACACTACTACGAACCCTTCTGGGCTACAAACGCCTCACGCATCACCGCAGGGGGAGCCTTCGTACACCAAGCACTACCTAGCGCATACCCCTACGTAGGAAACGCCAACGTCTCCCACGGCTGTATCGGATTATTACCAGCAGACGCAAAATACTTCTTCGACTCATTCCGCGTCGGCGACATCCTCGAAACCATCAACACCGGATACCCCAACGCCGACCCCGATGACGGTTACGGAGACTGGAACATCCCCTTCGAACACTACGACGACGAATCATACGTCGGCAACTGGTAAAAATAATCTATACCTCAAGTCCCTCACCCCACACCGGTGAGGGACTTGATACTATCTGAGCTGACCTATACTTATTGCAAGTACAGCAAAAATAAGCGCGCACGAGCAGGAGCTATAAAATGACAACCCCTCCGCAACGACGGAACGAATGGGCAAAACTGTCCCCAGCTATCTCCCATAAGGTAGCTAACGCCGACGAACTACTCTCCGCTCGCAGACAAGAAACCCAAGAAAAAGATAAAACTTCTAACCCCTCAAATACAGGTACTGTGCATAACGGCACCACCCCTTGGGCATCACAAAAGCAGCCTTCACCCGTGCTTCACACCAATACAACGCCTGAATCCCACAACCAACAGGAACAGCACACAGTACCAACCACAAGTGCCGCAGAAGAAACTGCTACCACCCCAGAACAACCGTTAGCTACCCAAGAAGAACAACACAGCACACGACGTGCAGCACGTGCAGAAGAAAACCCCGAACAACAACAAAAACGCCTCAGCACACGAGAAACCGCAGTCGAAGACAAACCCAAACTACTTGGACTGCGAGCAACACTTATCGGGCTGAGCGTACCACTACTCACCTTCTTCCTCAGCCTCAAACTCGTAGCCTCCTCAACTTTTCTCTGGATCGAATACCACCGCGCCGCATTCCCCAAAGACCGCTACGGGTTCGACACACAAGACCGCCTCACCTACGGCAACTACGGGCTAGACTACATCTTCAACCTCGCACCAGCTAGCTACCTCAGCAGTATCAAAAACCTCGAAGGGAAAAAACTCTTCCTCGATAGCGAAGTACAACACATGACGGACGTCAAGCACCTCATGCTCACACTCACCGTTCTTGCCATCATGAGCATCATCAGCGCACTACTTTGCGCACGAACCCTAAGCCTGCGAGCACCAGGAATCATCCGTCGTAGCATCTGGTACGGAAACCTTGCCACTGCACTCATCCTTGCCGTACTAGCCATTATCGCCATCACCGGATGGGACACCTTCTTCACCCAATTCCACCACATCTTCTTCCCCCAAGGAAACTGGCAATTTAGAGAATCAGACACCCTCATCCGACTCTATCCACCACAATTCTGGGTTGACGCAGCACTCGTATTCTGCACCCTATGCCTGAGTACTATCGCCGTTCTAGCAGCCATAACCTGGCCCACCACATACCGCAAAATACAAGAAGAAAAACGCAAACAAGAACGCCAAGAACTCCGCCAAAAACTAGCTGGATAAACAACACCTCATGAACCAGAATCTCAGGGAGCAAGAGTGACAGCCCCACAAACACCCATAGCTTTAACAAAAGGCTGGAAGCTAGAAGAACTGTATACCCGACTCCACGTCGAATACATTGCACTACCACGCTATGGCTGGATTGCCCCCGCCCTCATCGTCCTCCTTGCCGGAGCACTACGATTCTGGAACCTTGCCCACCCCAACGCCATCGTCTTTGATGAAACCTACTACGTCAAAGACGGCTACTCCCTCCTCCATTACGGATACGAAAGAAACTGGTCAGAACACGCTAACGAAACATTCGTCGCCGGAACACCTACCGGAATACGAGACACCGCAGAATACGTCGTTCACCCACCCGTTGGAAAATGGATGATTGCCTTCGGAATGGCACTCTTCGGAGACAACAACCCCTTCGGATGGCGTTTTGCAGCAGCACTCACCGGAACACTCAGCGTTGGTCTTATCGCCCTCGCCGGATGGCTTATCTTCCGATCTGTTACCGTCGCAAGCCTCAGCGCACTACTACTAGGTGTCGACGGGTTAGCTATCGTTCAATCAAGACTTGCCCTACTCGATATCTTCCTCATGTTTTGGCTCCTTGCCACCTTCGTCTGCCTCCTTCTCGACAGAGAACAAGCACGTAGAAAATTCGCTCAAGCCTTGCACCACAACGCCCAACACAATGGGGGAGAACCCACCAGTAAACTACTGCAATACGGACCTAAAATAGGTATCCGTCCATGGCGTATCCTCGCCGGAATCTGCGCCGGACTAGCCGTTGGCACAAAATGGAACGCACTATTCTTCATCGCAATATATGGTGTTATTACCGTCCTTTGGGACAACCGTGCACGCCAACTACTCGGTATCAAAAAATGGTGGATACGCGGTATCTTCGACGACGGGATACGAGCCTTCCTCTCCATCATCGGTATTGGACTCCTTACCTATATCAGCACCTGGTCAGGGTGGTTCCTCTCCGATAACGCCTACCACCGACACTGGGCAGAAAAACACCCAACAGAAGGACTGCTCTGGCTACCCCCAGCGCTACGCTCCCTCTGGGAATACCATGTCTCCGCGTACTCTTTCCACACCCACCTAGACAGCCCTCACACCTACCAGTCACCAGCATGGCAATGGCTCATCCTTGGACGCCCTACCTCCTACTACTACGAATCCCTCCACCTCGGAGAAAACGGATGCCCCGTCGCAAAATGCTCAGAAGCAATCCTTAACGTCGGAAATCCACTCATCTGGTGGGCTTTCATCGTCACCATGGCACTGACACTATTCATCGTCATCCTCAAACGTGACTGGAGATTTGCCACTCTCTGGGCCATCTTCGCTATCGGCTACTTTCCATGGTTCGCCTACCCAGAACGAACCATGTTCTTCTTCTACGCACTATCTTTTGAACCCTACGCCATACTTCTACTTGCAGGAACGCTAGGACTAGCACTAGGACGCCCCAACGACACTCCACAACGCAAGAAAAAAGGCCTCATCATCGTGGGCCTTTTCATCATCACCGCACTACTTATCACCATCTTCTACCTGCCTATATGGACAGCCGAAATGATTCCTTATGAACACTGGCGCTGGCGAATGTGGTTCAACCGCTGGATATAAACAAACAACCCTCACCACCATTGAAGATAAGAGCAACACCCCGATGACACACAACACAGAAACCAATACCCTGCAACACACCACAACACCAGAATCTGCCGGAGTGCTCATCCTTGGAGGCACACCCATCGGAAACCTCTCCGACACGACAGACCGACTCAAACACTACCTACAAACAGCAGACCTCATCGCCGTAGAAGACACCAGAACCCTCCGCCGACTACTCAGCGGGCTAGGACTCCAAACCCACGCAAAAATTATCACTAACCACGACCACAACGAAACACAAAAAACTGAAGAAATCATCCACGCTGTACGCTCTGGAGAAACGGTCCTCCTCCTATCCGACGCAGGCATGCCCACCATCTCAGACCCCGGATATATTGCCGCACAAGCCGTAGCAGCCGAAGGACTCCCCGTATCAGTCGCGCCTGGCCCCTCTGCAGTACTCAGCGCTCTAGCAGTCTCTGGTCTTCCCAGCGGGCGATTCACCTTTGAAGGATTCCTCGCCCGTAAAGGAAGCGAACGCACCAAACGCCTCAATTCCCTAGCCACCGAAGAACGAACCATGATCTTCTACGAATCCCCACACCGCCTTGCAAAAACACTACAAGATATGAGCCAAACCTTCGGCCCAGACCGGCAAGCCGTCGTCTGCAGAGAACTCACCAAACTCCACGAAGAAATACTCCGCAACTCCCTCGCAGAACTGACAACATGGGCTCAAAACACTACCATCCGCGGAGAAATCGCACTCGTCGTAGCAGGCGCAGAAACACCAGAAACACCAGAACCTGAAAGCCTCGTCGACCAAGTCCACACACTCGTCGACCAAGGTATGCGACTCAAACAAGCCTGCGCACACATCGGAAAACAGCACGGGGTCTCCACAAAAGAGCTATACAACGCCACTCTCGCCTCACGAAACTAACACCCCACACCACATAACCCTATCTACTGTTGAAAAGAGACCCCAATGTGCACCTCAAAAAATCAACCTAACGATAGAGACTTCACCACCGAAGAACTCACACACTACGCCCAAAAACTCGGTATCCATCTTCCCACCGAAGAAACCCAACAAAGTATCTTCACCAACACACCACACCCAACAACAGGGCAAACACCACCAGCTTACGAAAGCTCACATTACAACCTCCACAACACCGAAACAGGAGAAGGCACCGGACGCCGATCAAACACCGGAACGAACGGAAGCACTCGCAACCTTGTCTTCCCTCCAGCGCCAGAACCCTTACCAGCACCCGTTATCGACAACCACACACATATGGATCTACTCGATGGAAACGTCAACATTAGCGTGCGCGACGCCTTAGACACGGGGGAGGCCCTCGGCATCTCACATGTTGTTCAGGTGGGCTGTGACGTTGAGTCTTCTCTCTACTCATTAGCTGTAGCGAATATGGATACACGAGTGTTAGCCGCTGTCGCCTTGCACCCTAACGAAGCACCACGCCTGCATCAGCGCGGAAAACTAGAAGAATCTTTAGCCATCATCGACCGTTTAGCTCAACAGACACGAGTCTGCGCTATCGGAGAGACTGGCCTAGATTATTTTCGAACGGACGAAGAAGGCCGCTCTCCACAACACAAAAGTTTTCGTGAACATATTCGTATTGCTAAAAAATACGGTAAAGCACTGCAAATACACGACAGGGACGCTCACGAAGACGTCGTACGTATCCTCCTAGAAGAAGGTGCACCCGAGAGAACTGTTTTTCATTGTTTTTCAGGTGACGAACACCTAGCTAAAATCTGCATGGAACAAGGATGGTATATGAGTTTTTCAGGAACCGTCACTTTCAAAAACTCTCATGGCATCCAAAAAGCACTAGAAATAGCAGACCCATCTCTTATTCTGGTCGAAACAGACGCCCCATTTTTGACACCTC
This sequence comes from Rothia sp. CCM 9419, assembly GCF_048512815.1. NCBI lineage: Bacteria > Bacillati > Actinomycetota > Actinomycetes > Micrococcales > Micrococcaceae > Rothia > Rothia sp. CCM 9419. Next base: position 63,325 of record NZ_JBLXXY010000007.1, read on the forward strand.
ACCCTTATCGTGGGCGACCTAACGCCTCTTATATGACGAACTATACGGTACGTTTTATGGCAGAACGCAGAGAATCTGAGCTTGAACAGTTCTGCGAATTACTGACCCAAAACTCACACACCGTTTACGGCTCGTGGGCAGAAAGAATGAGATGAACCCTGCTATAAGTGATGTGGATTCTTGCCAGTATTATGCTCTTCTTGGGGTAGATTGCTAAGATGAACGGTGTGAACGAACAGCAACTATTAGGCCCTCAAGAGATTCGTGAACTTGCAGATTCTCTTGGTATTCGGCCCACGAAAACTTTGGGACAGAACTTTGTGATTGACCCGAATACGATTCGTCGTATCGTGGCGGCAGCACATATTGATCCTCATGAAACTGTCCTTGAAGTTGGGCCTGGGCTTGGTTCTTTGACCCTTGGACTCTTAGACGCTGCTGCTGCTGTTGTTGCAGTTGAGATAGACCCTCCACTGGCACAACAACTTCCACACACAATAGAACGTCTCAGACCAGAACGGGCGGAAAACCTTAGCGTTATTCACAGTGATGCCATGAAGGTATACCAGCTTGAACAAAACCCTACTGCGCTGGTTGCAAATCTTCCCTATAACGTTGCTGTTCCCATCTTGATTCACTTGTTCACCCATATTTCTTCCTTACATCATGCTTTGGTCATGGTTCAAGAAGAAGTTGCTCAACGTCTTGCAGCAGTTCCCGGCTCAAAAATTTATGGTGTGCCCTCGCTCAAAGCCAGCTGGTTCTGTGAAGTCTCTCAGGCTGGAATTATCGGTAAGAATGTCTTTTGGCCTGCCCCTAAAATCAATTCTGGGTTAGTATCTTTTACCCGACGTGAGCAACCTTTATCGGATGTTCGTCAAGAACTAGTTTTTTCTATCATCGATGCGGCATTTGCTCAACGTCGTAAGACTCTACGCGCTGCCTTGGGTGTTTGGGCCGGTTCGCCGGCTCAAGCTGAAGAGATTCTCAACCATGCTGGGATTGATTCATCATTGCGTGGGGAGAAGCTTTCCATTCATGATTTTGTTTGTATCGCTGAATCAGCTCGCGATCTTGGCTATGACCACGGCTCAATGACTCGCGGACAAGCTCACTAAAGGGTAGAAGAGGTTAGAACCTATGAGTGCTTCCCAACCATCAGTTGTTGCTTACGGATACGGCAAAGTTAATATGTATTTTGCGGTAGGTGCCCCCGAAGCTAACGGCTATCATCCTGTTGCCAGCTTGTACGCTTCAACTTCATTAAAAGAAACTATTAGTATTCATAGCACTAAAAATACTGGTATAACGCTCAGTGCAGAAGTTGCTTCTGATTCATTACTAGACCAAATGCAACAAGACGGAGTGTTCGACCTATCTGTTGTTCCTTTAGACTCTCGTAACCTTGCATATCGTGCTGCTGAGGCTGTTCTGTACGAACACGGGCTAGGAACACATGACGTTGCATTCCGTATTCACTTGGTGAAAGCTGTTCCTGTTGCTGGTGGTATGGGTGGCGGTTCAGCTGATGCTGCAGCAACAATTCGCGCCGTAGATGAGTTCCTCCTCAAAAGTTCTATGACAACATCATTACTACCTGATAGCGTATACCACCGTATTGCAGCATCTTTAGGCGCTGACGTTCCTTTTGCCCTTCACACGGGTGTCGCTATTGGCAGTGGGGTAGGAGATCAACTTCAGCTTCTAGAACTACCTTCTACCGTGGAGCCTTTACCTGTTGTGCTGGTTTCTTCAGCCCAAGGGCTTTCTACACCAACCGTCTTTCATGAGTTGGACAGGGGCCGTATGCACGGAGATTATCCACCTGCAGAAGATGTTTTGGCGGTTCCCGACGGTCTTTTAGAAGCTTTGGTCGCCGATACCGCACCTATTGCTCGTCTCTATGAAATTTCACGGTATATCCGTAACGATTTAGGGGCACCTGCCTGTACCTTAGCTCCAGAACTAACGAAGGTATTAGGGATCGATTCCGAAGGACTTATTGCAAGTTTTGTATCAGGCTCTGGCCCCACCATTGTTTTGCTGATGGACTCGGCAGAAGAAGCTCAAAAACTTGCATCGTCTTTGCGAAGACGCGGCGGTTACGCTATCGCTGCATACATTCAATAACATTAAAATGGGGTGTGCGAAAATTTTTAGTTTCGCACACCCTCTTTTAGGTTCTTACCGGTAGAACCTGCGAGGCAGGTCATACATGAAAGGGGCCACTTTATATGTCATCTTCCAAATGAAAAGACAGATAAGAGTCACCATAATAGAAATTCCCCAAGGCAAGAGAAGATATTCTAGTTTGGAGAATTGTAGACCAAAGACTACCAGTGTAGCTCTTGTCACGAAATCGAGGATAACCATATGTAAGGCATAAACGGGTAAAGTTCTGAAACCTAAGTAACGTGTGAGTTTGTTAATGCCGTTGATTTTGTCGATTTGGTCGCAGAGCCAAATGAACCACGCCAGTGCTATAGGGCCTACAAAGGCTTCAGCCCATGGGAAATAGGTACGGAAACCCCAGATTGCATAAACTATAAATGAGGCGAAGAAAACGGCAGTTAACGTTATTCCCTGGAATACAGAAACTTTAGGAACAACGTTGAGTATTTTCGTTCCATACCACGCACCAATCATGAAATAGATGAGGTAATGGAGGCAGTGGTCCCAACCCCACGAACTAGTTTTGATGATGTCAGTCGCGTAGAGGAAATAAATCGTCAGCAGTACTGGGAACTGTATAGATTTGGGTATTTTGAGGGTAAGACGCCAGTACGCGTAGAAGAGCATCAGCGCGAAGAAGTACCACAATTCTGAATGAAGCATTAACGTTACTTTAGCCCAATGAAGAAGTGCGGTTGTGAGATTGGTTTCTGCTCTAACCGAGACAAGAACGACCTGCATAAGAGCGTAAAAGAGACTCCATACAATGTAGAGATATCCTAAACGTGCTACTCGGTTAACCCAATATTTATCAGCTGGTTCGTAGACTTTCTTATAAAGAAATATGCCTGAGACAAGACACAGAGCAGGCATCCTGAAAAGAATAAGAAAATCATCAAAGAGAAGAAGCCAACGAGGCACAGATAAGCCTATATTATGTTGAATAAATAGAAGGACGTGATGGTATATCACGAAAAATACAGCTATTCCTCGTGTTGTATCAATCCATTGTGCTCGTGTTGTTTGGGGTTTTTTTGATATCTGTGCAGAAGATACCGGTTGTGCGTGGGACATAATTCCTCTGAAGAAAACGGTGATGGATAAAGCAAAATAAAAATATCTAGTTAAGGGGACGAATACTATCTAACTTTTGTTGATTCCATGAAGTCCATTGCAAGAATTTACCGCGTTTCATCGGACCCTCAGCCGCAAACTTAATTCTTTCATCAGGTTTTCCTGAAGAAATATTTTCCCAGACCTGTTGAATCTGCTCATCGCTAAGCTTGCTACCAGCTTCCCAGTGCGGGGCAAACCATGAGAGGTCTTCACCTGTAAGCTTACTGCTTTCTGTTCCTTGGCGAACTTTGCGTGCAATCTGTTGTACGCCTCGATATTGGACATGGACAATATCTAAGTCACAGGATTGTTTTCCTAAACGGGCAACATTATGGTTGCCAGGCCAGATAATGGCTAATGGGTGCGTTTTAAAAGCAACTTTTCCAGGGAAAGAATTTGCGGTATCCATGATAAGTTCTGTATTTTTGAGATCTTGTGGCGAATCAATAACAGGTACTGTGTGATGGAAACGAGCATATATAACGGAAGAATCTGTGTTTTTAAGGAATGATTTGAGGGTTGTGGAGGGTGCATACCAAAACTCGTCAGCGTCAAATGGAATAATCCAGCGCGCACCACGTTGCCACGCAATATGAGATAGCCATGTCATTTTCTCTGATTGGGTATGTTCAATAACGGTATCTCGAGAAATAAGTATTCGAGGGTCATTTGCTGCTTTTTCTTGGAGATATTCCCAAGTGCCGTCACTCGAAAGATTATCGGCGATAAGGAGTTTATCTATTCCTTGCGCAAGAAAATGGTCAATAACTAGAGGAAGTACATCTATCTCATTTTTAACGACGCTTACTGCCCATAACTCATCTCGTTTGAGGGTTCTTGGGGGCAACGTCGAATGAAGCTGCATTCCTTTAATAGCTTTATATTGAGCTTTTATTTTGTCTTTGCTATTACGCTGTTTAAAGGAGTAACTTATTTGCCCTAACTCAGTGCGCAATGTGCTGAGAATTTTTTTCATGATTTTCCCCTTGGTAAATGGTGATTAAAGTTCGTATCAAATGCGGACGTACTGAGTATAAACTACTCAAGAATTTCGGAGAGTTCGAGCCAACGTAGCTCTAGTTCTTCGATAGAAGCGTCAAGTTCACTGATATCTTGCTGTAGTTTTCCTAACCCCGCAAAATCGGTAGGGTCGTGTTCTGCCATGATGGAAGAAATGCGTTCTTTTTCTGAACTGAGTTTAGACATCTTTCGATCTATCTGATTCATTTCTTTTTGAGCTGCGCGAAGTTCTGCCCCAGAAACTTTGGGCTGAGCGTCATCTTCTGCAGAATTTTTGTGGAGTGCGTATGCTCCAGAGCCGTTTCCTGCAGAGCTTCCGCCCTTTCCCATAGCAGAAAGATTCACGTATTCTTCAACCCCGCCGGGTAGATGGCGGAAGTTTCCATCAATAATGGCGTATTGCTGGTCGGTTACACGTTCCATCAGATATCTGTCGTGTGAGACAACAAGTAGTGTTCCTGGCCAGGTATCTAGTAGGTCTTCCATGGCTGCGAGCATGTCTGTATCAAGGTCGTTAGACGGTTCATCGAGGATGAGGACGTTTGGCTCGTCTAAAAGAATGAGTAAAAGTTGTAAACGTCTTTTCTGCCCACCTGATAAATCTTTAACAGGGGTAGATAACTGTGCTGTTGTAAACCCTAAACGTTCAAGGAGCTGTCCAGGTGTCATTTCTTTGCCGTCGGCAACATATGAGGTTTTTTTGCGAGAGATTACTTCTGAAACTCTGTCATGTTCAACTTCTTTGAGTCCCTCTAGTTGCTGAGTAAGCGTCGCAATTTTGACGGTCTTTCCGTGCTTTACTTTTCCGCTAACCGGTGTAACGGCACCCGTAACTAGTCCTAGAAGCGTTGATTTTCCAGCACCGTTAACGCCAAGTATCCCCGTGCGTTCTCCTGGAGCAATATGCCAAGTGATATTTTTGAGGACTTCTTTTGACTGTTGCGGGTTTTCTGGATCAGGGTAGCTGACAGAAACATTTTCAATATCGACAACGTCTTTCCCTAAACGTGAAACTGCCATCCGCGATAGTTCGATGGTGTTGCGTGGGGGAGGGACATCTGCAATGAGTTCGTTGGCGGCTTCAATACGGAACTTTGGTTTTGAGGTGCGTGCTGGTGCACCTCGTCTCAACCATGCAAGTTCTTTGCGCATGAGGTTCTGACGTTTTGCTTCGGCCACTGCTGCTTGCCGATCTCTTTCGACGCGTTGCAGGATATAAGCTGCGTAACCACCTTCAAATGGTTCGACGATTCCGTCATGCACTTCCCATGTGTCAGTACAGACTTCGTCAAGGAACCACCGGTCGTGTGTGACGGTGAGTAATCCACCAGCATTTTTGGACCACCGATTTTTGAGGTGGTTTGCTAGCCATGTAATAGCTTCTACGTCGAGGTGGTTTGTGGGCTCGTCGAGCATGAGAACGTCCCAGTCTCCAGCTAATAGTGCTGCTAGTGCGACACGTCGGCGTTGACCTCCTGAGAGGGAAGAGACGCTGGCATCCCAATCAAGGTCTTGTACAAGACCGTTGATAACATCACGAATTTTGGGGTTTGATGCCCATTCGTATTCTGGTGTGTTACCAACAATTGCTTCACTGACGGTGTGCTCATTGTTGAGAGTGTCGGCTTGGGTGAGGAATCCAATGCGTGTTCCAGAACGGACGGTTACTTTTCCGCTGTCTGGTTGTAATCGTCCTGCAAGCAAGGAAAGGAGCGTTGATTTTCCGTCACCGTTTTTACCGACGATGCCGATACGGTGTCCTTCGTTAACACCTACGGTGATGCCTTCAAAGATAGTGCGTGTAGGAAACTCTAAATGGAGTGATTCTCCGCCAAGTAAATGTGCCACATGTATAGCCTACATAGCTTGGTGTGTTTATGTGGTGCTTTGGGCTAGAGCGGTAGAGTGTTTTAGTGTGAGTATTTTCTAAACGAGGAGTAATACCCTGTTTAGGGGACAGCTGATAATTAGTCGGTTGCGTTAAGGAAGTCTTGCTAAAATTAGACTTTGAGTCAAAATATCTTATTGGCACAAAACGTATCTAAGGAAAGAGGAGCATGGCGAGATTTGGCCTAGGGGCGTTAAAGAACCTTCTTGGAGGAAACAAACAGCGTAAACACGAGGTTTCTTCACCCGCCACACCTAAAGCTCCTAACCCATCCACAGGGCAGGCTGCTGTCGTTACCCCGCCCACAGGGAAGACTTCTATCGTTGCAAAGGAATCTCCTGTAGTTTCGATTACTCCTGCTGCACCTGTGTCACGAAAAATACCTGAGGGTGCGAAAAAGATTCTTTTTGTCTGTACCGGAAATATTGCGCGTAGTGCTTCTGCCCAGTACCTTGCGCAATCTATGGTGCCTTCTGATTCGCCGTGGATTTTTGATAGTGCAGGAACTGGTGCTGTTGTTGGCAGTCCGGTGGCTTCACACATTGATAAGGAGCTGGAGCGTCGTGGAGTGCCGTATCTTGGGCATCAAGCGAAGCAGATTAATACCCGACTCTTAGCTGAGTCGGAATTAGTATTGGTGATGGAGCGTGCCCATCTTGACTGGATTGTGCAGGAATGGCCGCAATACCGTTCTAAGGTGCGTTTGTTGCGTGAGATGTCTCGCCTGCGTGAGGGTGCTGGACGTCGTTCAGACCCTATTTCGTATATGAAACAGCACGATAGTGAACCCCTCGCTAAAGACGATATCGCTGACCCTTATCGGCGTGGTGCTAAGGCTGCACAGAAAGCTGTGAAAGAAATTGAAGAATCTCTCAACGTGATTATTGCGTGGCTAGGACACTAAGAATAATAAAAGTGGGATAAATCAAAGCGCGGGAATTTTGATATTCGCCTAGCTTTGGTATGATAGTGAATCGTCTGGTTGATTCAAGGTCTACAAACCGAGAAAATACTGACAATCCGCCATGGTGTAATAGGCAACACAGCGGCCTTTGGAGCCGTTATTCTAGGTTCGAGTCCTAGTGGCGGAGCAAGGTTAACTTCAGCTATATAGATAACTACATTGAAGTAACCGTTTCCCACCCTCGAGGAGTCCTAAACTGTGAATATCGCAGAAAAACTCGCCCCGTCCGCTGTTATTGTTCTAGCCGCTGGGGCTGGGACTCGCATGAAATCTGAGATGCCAAAAGTCATGCATAGCGTCGGAGGGCGTTCAATGGTAGAGCACGCAATTGCTGCGGCTCGTGAACTCAATCCTAAAAAATTAGCTGTTGTTGTTCGACATCAACGAGATCGCGTCGCTGAACACGTCGTAGCGTTCGACAGTGACGTGCATATTGTGGATCAAGATGACATTCCCGGTACAGGTCGTGCTGTTGAAGTTGGTTTACTTGGTCTTGATGAACAAGGGGAAGTTTCTGGAACTGTTGTAGTTACTTACGGAGACGTTCCCCTTTTGCGTGCTCAGACACTGCAAGAGCTAATTGCTTTCCACGAAAAAGACCATAACGCAGTCACTGTGCTGACAGCACACCTTGATGAGCCTGGTGCTTATGGGCGTATCGTCCGTAATCAGGCTGGTGAAGTCACCGCCATTGTCGAAGCGAAGGACGCTACCCCCGAACAACTGGCCATCACCGAAATTAACTCGGGTATTTACGCTTTTGACGCTAAAGTTCTTCGTGAATCTCTTGCGCAGGTAACAACTGATAACGCACAAGGCGAAAAATATATTACAGATGTTCTTCACATCGCTCGTGAAGCAGGACATCGCACCGCCGCCCTTGCGATTGACGATCGCTGGGAAGTTGAAGGGGCAAATGACCGTGTACAGCTAGCTCAGCTTGGACGAAAACTTAACGACCGTACCCTAGAACTGCATATGCGTAACGGCGTCACCATCGTAGATACACAAAATACATGGATTGACTCCACTGTAGAAATTGACCCAGACGTTACTATTCTTCCTGGCACACAGCTACACGGTACAACGCGTATCGGAACTGGGTCCATTATCGGACCTGATTCCACCCTGACAGATGTTACTGTCGGTCAGCGTGCTCAAGTGTCACGCACTCATGGCTCAGAAGCAACCATCGGCGATGATGCTACTGTTGGGCCTTTCGCATACCTTCGTCCCGGAACTGTTCTCGGCGAATCTGGTAAAATCGGCACATTCGTCGAAACAAAGAATGCAACCATCGGTAAAGGTTCAAAACTTCCTCACCTCTCATATGCCGGTGACGTTACCATCGGAGACCACTCCAATATCGGTGCTGCCTCTATTTTTGTCAATTACGACGGAGTCAATAAACACCGATCAACTATCGGCTCATATGTTCGCATGGGCTCAGATAACATGTATGTTGCTCCGGTTAATGTCGGCGACGGCGCGTATTCCGGCGCCGGAACAGTTATTCGACAGGATGTTCCTGCCGGTGCGCTAGCTGTTAACGTAGCTCCCCAGCGTAATATCGAAGGCTGGGTTGTCAAAAACCGCGCAGGTACGGAGGCAGCTGAAGCTGCTGAAGCTGCGGGTGCAGAAGCGAAAAACTCTTCCGAGGAGAGCAAAAAATAAAATGACTGCAATTACTAATCCTGGCGAAAAGAAGATGGTTCTTGTTTCAGGACGAGCCCACCCCGAACTCGCCAAAGAAATTGCTCAAGAACTCGGATGTGAGGTTCTTCCTACTTCCGCATATACTTTTGCGAACGGTGAAACATACGTGCGCTACGAGGAATCTGTTCGTGGTGCAGATGCTTTTGTGATTCAGTCTCACCCTGCTCCTATTAATGAGTGGGTGATGGAGCAACTCATCATGATTGATTCTCTCAAACGTGCGTCTGCCCGTTCTATTACGGTCGTTTCACCTTTCTACCCTTACGCTCGTCAGGATAAGAAGCATAAGGGACGTGAACCTATTTCTGCTCGTCTTGTTGCAGACCTATACAAAACTGCTGGTGCAGATCGTCTCATGAGCGTTGATTTACACACCGCGCAGATTCAAGGATTCTTTGACGGCCCCGTTGACCACCTCATGGCCATTCCACTGTTGGCGGAGCACGTACGAGATCAGGTTGAAGACATCAGCAATATCACTGTGGTATCTCCTGATACTGGACGAGTTCGAGTCGCTGAGCAGTGGGCAGAGCTACTCGGCGGTGCGCCCCTGGCCTTCGTCCACAAAACTCGTGACATCAATGTTCCTAATAAAGCTGTATCAAAAACAGTTGTGGGTAATGTTGAAGGCCGTACCTGTGTTCTAATTGACGACATGATTGACACCGGCGGAACAATTTCTGGCGCAGTTAAGGTGCTTACCGATAACGGCGCAAAAGATGTAATTATTGCGGCAACTCATCCCGTATTCTCTGATCCAGCAGTTGAGCGTCTCTCGCAATCAGGTGCTTCTGAAGTGGTCGTGACTAATACCCTCCCCGTGGGAGAAGACCACCAATTCGAGAACCTCACAGTACTTTCTATTGCTCCACTTCTTGCTCGAGCAATTAAAGAAGTATTTGATGAAGGATCAGTAACCAGTCTTTTCAACGGACGCTCAAACTAAATATTTGTTTCAAACGTAACCAATAACAGGGTAGGGGAGCTCAGACTCTTTTACCCTGTTATTTGTTTTAGAATGCAGAAATTTGGGTAAGCCCTTATTTCGTGGCTAACTTTACAGTCTGAGCGTTCCTGTAATGTCGATAGCCCATTTATACTGAGTATAGCCATATATAAGTAGGGAAACTTTTGGAAGGGGAAACCTTTCACAGGCTAAAATTTTATCTTTGACTGTTCTATTTGAGAACATCTACAAAATATAGGGGTAGGGACAACCATACATGACGTATCGCACCGGTTTCGTTATGCATACCAGTATAAAAGTGCAAGTATCAGACTCATCCTGTGCTCATATTGCGCGGTTTAACTCTACTCTTGAGAACTTTGGTTACATCTACTCTAATTGCGATTTTGACGCATTATTTAGCAGAGACACCTTTCATCCCATCTATGACAACGCGGACTAGAGGAAGATACTTTTCATGAAAAAAATATACCAACGTATGAGAATACTCTTCCCTGGGAAGAAATTTATTTTCCTCATGCTCAACGTTCTAGGACTATTCCTCGTCGCGCTTTTTGATATGGTTGGCATCGCTGCAATTATGCCGATTATTCAGCTTGCAACAGGAAGCGAAATTACCGGATATCTAGCAATCATTTCAGATATTTTAGGAAACCCCGGACGTACTCAACTTATTGTCTATCTGAGTATTATTCTTGTCTTCTCTTTTATCTTTAAAGGTGTAGCATCACTGGCCATCAAATGGTGGAGCTCCGGATTTATTGCACATCAACAAACTGCCGCTTCGGTAAGTCTCTTACACCGATACATGAACGAACCGTATCTTGTGAACCGCCACCGAACAACCGCCGAAATTCTGCGCACTATCAATGACGCTACCGGTCAAGCATACGCAATATATTCTGGTGGTATTCTGGCGGCGTTAGGCGAGCTGTTCACTATCTTGGTCCTCATGCTTCTGCTACTTGCGGTGATGCCAGGAACAGCCCTCATCGCATTCGCCTACTTTGGGTTCTTCGCCTTTATCTTGCAATATTTCTTGAAGAAGAAAAACACTGAACAAGGTATTAAAATCATGGAATCCTCGGTGAGCGCTATGAATGCGGCCCTAGAATCAATCGTTGGCTTCCGCGAAAACCGTATGCACGGGGTAACCGCACGCTATGTACACCGTTACCAAGACAAGCGTCTGATTGCGGTAGAGGCCTCTCGTCGAGGAACTTTCTACCAAGACCTCCCCAAATACATGTTAGAGGTTATCTTCATTGTCGGTATTGCCCTATTACTTGGTATTTTGACGAGCCAAAATGGTTCTTCCTCCGCCGCGTTCTTAATACTTTTTGCTGGTGCTTGTGTTCGTGTGCTACCTAGCTTTACCCGACTCGTCGCATCTATTGGAAACGTCCGAGTCGGATCGAAAGCTATTGAAATCATCGAAAAAGATTTAGAGACAATTTCAAAGAATGGGGAACTTTCTCTCATTCGACAAGATCCGCCTATCGGTTGTTTTGCGAAAGTGAATGAATCAACCATTCCTGTTGCTTTAGAGGTTAAGAACCTTAGCTTCAAATATCCTGACGGACATCAAAACGTTCTGAACAATATCAACCTCAGCGTTCCTCAAGGAACCTCTATCGCCTTTGTCGGAGGCTCTGGATCTGGTAAAACAACCCTTGTTGATATTATTCTCGGGCTCATCGAACCCAATCAAGGTGACGTTTTATGCAACGGAAAATCTACTCGTGAAAATCCTGAAGAATGGTTCTCTCGAGTAGGGTATGTTCCCCAGAGCGTATTTTTAGGTGACTCAACCATCAAAGAAGCTATCGCTTTCGGTCTACGAGAAGAAGAAATTGACCTTGAGCGTGTCTGGGAATGTATCCGTATCGCAGAGTTAGAAGACGTCATTAACTCCATGGAGCACGGCATTGACCAAATGATTGGTGAGCACGGAGCACGTCTTTCTGGAGGACAACGACAGCGTCTAGGCATTGCACGTGCTATGTACCGCCGTCCTTCTCTACTTGTACTTGATGAAGCGACCTCGGCTTTAGACAATGAGACTGAACATCGTATCACTCAAACTATTAACCGAATTGCACAAGAAATTACCGTCATCATCGTAGCTCACCGTCTTTCAACGGTAAGAAACGTCAATCAGCTGGTGTTCTTATCTCAAGGCGAGGTGAAGAGTATCGGTACATTTGAACAAGTTCAAGCTAGTAACCCCGAGTTCGCTAACCTCGTAGAATTGGGGCAGTTAGGGTAATACCACCCCGTAAAGAACAGATAAAAACGGTGGGTGGAGAAAACTTTTAAGTTTTCTCCACCCACCGTTTGATATATCAGCTAAGTACTTCTGATACTTCTGACCAGCTCTGTGGGGTTTTGGTAGCTAAAGTTGTCAACTTGCCTTTAGGTCTCCACGCAACGACTTCAGGGACTTCTTGGCCTGTTACTAACTTATTCCATAATTCTTCTAGCTCGGCATCACTAGATTCTCCGAGAACTCGCCAATGGTAGCCAAGTTCTTGAGGCAGGTTAGTTAGTTCTAAACTACGAGCACCCTGACGAATCTTGCGAATAAACTGTTCTAAAGAACGCCACGGACGATGAATAATCATGAGTTTTTCGAGTTCTGGAACGCCTGAACGAAGGACAGCATGATTACCCATCTGAACGATACTATGTTTTGTGGGTTTAAAAGCAACCTTAACATCATGGTGTGCTTGTGTATCGATAAGCCAAGTACCATCAGGTTGAGGAAACTGATTATAGATGCTTGCTTGTAGTATTCTTGATCCAGAAGAATTCTCTTTTAACACCTGTGATAAAGATCCGTCTGTGCCATACCAGAACTCATCTGCATCAAAAGGAACAACCCACTGGGCACCATGAGCCAAAGCAAGGTCGCTGAGAATGGTCATCTTTGCTGATTGGTAATACGCTGGTTCATGGTCTTTACCAACTATAAGAGGGTACTTTTGAGACAAGTCTTGAAGCATCGCGTAGGTAGAGTCAGTAGACAGATTGTCGACAACAAGTATTTGATCGATTCCTTGTGCATAGAGGTGCTCAATCGAATCAATAATAACGTCTTGTTCATTTTTAACCATAGCTACTGCCCATATACCAGAAACATGGGGGAGTGCAGGTAACTCAAAGTGCTCTTGAACGTTCTGTAATTGTTGTGCAAACTCTGGGTCTTGTCTTAAACGACGTGCCTGATGAATTTTTTGAACGTCAGTACGAACTAAAAAAGCACGGTGTTTGAGTTGCTGTAAGAGATGTTTAATATGAGACACGTATTTATCTTTCACTTTCTAACCAACTATGATACCCGTCGGTGGGGGTAACTGCAGTCCATGATTGCAGGTGTTGAAAAGGCGCTTGAGAAGTTCGATGGTCAATCTTCTGCTCTAGCTCATGTACATTTGGTGCCCACACCTGAGCATTCTGCCGTACTGTAGCGACATAAGCGCCCCAATAGCCAAAGGTCGTATTCGTTAGGATAATGTGGCGAGATACCGCTAATGCGGCAAAATCGCCGAACATTCCATAACCTATTTTTTCAAACTGTGTTGGTGCAATATCTTCAAGGAACCCAAGATGTTCGGCACACCATTGAGTGTCATCACTGGTCACAAGAATATTGCTTGGTGCATGAACTTTGAGCATGTGCTGTGTTGCTTCACGAAGATAGGCAACGGTATCAATCCCAAAGTTTTTATGAATATGAGCGTGCGAGTAGTAATCTCCTCTACGAACATTAATAACGAGAGTGTCTTCTCCTACAAATTTTTGCGCATGAGCAATTTTTTGTTGAAAATGCTCAGAGGACAAGAGAACTTCGTGAACAAAACGTTGTATCTGTTCCTCGGTAAATTGTTCGCGGATGCGTTGATGCATTCCTATCTCACGAAGTGAACGAAAACGTATTTTTTGAGCATCAAGAGTGAAATCTTTAAGGAGGGGGAACTCTTCTAACCAAACATCCATGCCGGGCATCTGTGCAACATATACGTCGTTGCCTGTTTCGTGATGTTCAGCATGGGCTTTCATCCATTCGTAGAGCCAATTCCCTCCACGCGCAATACGGGGTATTAAATACACCTTTTCTGGCCCAGTTCGCACGACGCTAATGCATTTAGCTATTACTTGTCGTGTACGATACTTCACAACGTTTTGAGCTTTTGCTAAACCAGTGTTGCGCTTTGTGTAGGAACTAATACGTTCATTCTCTTCTTCTGTAGACAAAAGAAACCCCTATATGTTTGGAAATGACGAGTGTGGTAGAGGTTGATCTTCAAACTCAACGGAGTGGAAGTCTCTATAGAAATCATAACGAGATTTTTCTATTGCGGTGGTGCTGTTAGATGATAAAACGTGAACTCAACAAAATATGCGATGTCGTATGATACGTCAGAATTCATGAGGAATTTCTCGTTAGAGGATAGACTGTCGTGCTTCTTTTCTAGGCTAGTATGAACTAAGAAAGAAATGAAATAGTTAGAACGAGGAAATACGTGAATAAAACTACCTCAATATCAGTAGTTATTCCGTTCTACGGTAATCCCGCAGATACGATGCCTCTTATCGAGCAGCTACAGTCTCAAGAGCTTTCTATTCCTTTAGAAATTATTGTTTCAGATGATTGTTCCCCTACACCATTTCCTGATTTAGAGGGCGTTACCGTCGTTCGTCGTAAACTCAACGGCGGTTTTGGCAAAGCTGTCAATTCTGGTATCGAGGTTGCCCAATCTGATTGGGTTTTTGTTCTCAACAGTGATTTAACGATTGGGCCAACTTTTATTGCAGATATGCTCAGCCAAAAGGAACGCCATGGGGTAGGTGTATATAGCCCTCAGGTTGTTGACCACGACGGGAAAGGTCAGTGGGTAGGACGAAAATTCCCGACTGCTTTCCATCATGCTTGTGAATGGTTTACACCTCTTGCCCGTTTTAAGGGGACTACCTGGTGGCATCGCTTGGTAGGGCACGATACTCGGTGCGTTACCGGAAAGACTGTTCACACTGATTGGGTAGTGGGTGCGTGCATGCTCCTGCCTGTTGAACCATTCCGTGCTATCGGGGGATTCGACCCTCGTTTTTATATGAATAGTGAAGAAGTCGATTTACAGAAACGTTTAACCGAGAATGGCGTACCATCTATTTTTGCCGGAGAAGTGAGCGTTGAACATGTCGGCGGTGGATCTTCTGCTGACGATAAACGTATTGGTTGGCTGGTTGACTCTCGATTTATATACGCAGAAAAATGGGGCTTCAAAAAACAACTTCACCGTTCCCTAACTGCTGTTAGCTACGCTAATTTTCTCGTCAACGTTGTACGTTCTTTACGAAATAAGGATGTTCATGCGCAAAGTATTCTTTCTAAAGAACTCAGTTATCTGAAAGGCCATTAGAAAATGAATATTGCTCAAAAGATTATTGAGTCTGTCCCCTCTGTTCGCTGGCATATATCTGCTGTTCTTTCAAAGACTCTTTACGCCAAAGGATTCAAAGAATTTGGTCATGGCAGCACTATTGTCTCACCTCTAAAAATGCGTGGTGTTGATTCCATTTGTATTGGCGAAAACGTCACTATCTATGAGGGCAGCTGGTTGCAAGCCGAATCTGGTGGGACTTTATCCATCGGCTCAGGAACATATATCGGGCATCGAACGCACCTTCATGCTGTTAAACCAGTATCGATTGGTGAAAAATGCGTTATCGCCGATAACGTCATGATTAACTCTGGAGAACACAGCCGTGAGGATCTATCTCACATTGTCTCTCGTGGTGAAATTAGGGTTGGAAATCAAGTCTTTATCGGACAGAACGCGGTAGTGCTAGCTGGCGTCACGATTGGTGATGGTGCCATTATCGGTGCTGGTGCTGTTGTGACAAAAGATGTCCCTGCTGGGGCAGTGGTTGCCGGTGTTCCTGCTAAACCTCTAAACTAATTAAAAATACTCGTATCTTATCTATATAAAATTTAGGGAAACATGAAAATTCTACTAACTGGCGGGGTCGGCTTTATCGGTCTGAAAACCGCAAAAAAACTTGTTGAACAAGGACATGAAGTTGTTGCGCTCGATAGCTTGTTAGAGCAAGTGCATCAAGATATTGAATCAGAAAAAGCGCAGTTCCCCGGAAAAATTATTGTTGGCGACGTGGCGCTTCCCGAAACATGGGAGAACCTCGAAGGTGCTGATGCCATTATTCACCTTGCGGCTGAGACCGGAACAGCCCAGTCTATGTACGAAACTGAGCGTTACCGTAGCGTGAACGTTGACGGTACTCGATATGCAGCAGAATATGCTGTTAAATGGAATGCTCCTCTTGTCTCACTGAGCTCACGAGCTGTTTATGGAGAAGGTTCTGCCGAGCATGCAACTAAAGAGTCAGATCCTCACAAACCATTATCTGTATATGGTGAAACTAAATCTGAGGGTGAAGATATCGTCCGTGAGGTAGTTGCTGGCAAAGTGCCGGCAACTATCGTCCGCCCACAGAACGTTATCGGTCCGGGACAGGCCCTCCATAACCCCTATACCGGCGTATTGGCGGCTTTTCTTGCACGCCTTCGTGAGGGTAAGAACCTTTCTGTGTATGGGGATGGTACTCAAACCCGTGACTTCATCCACGTAGAAGATGTCGCAGATATTCTGATTTGGGCGTTAACAAACCTCCCTGAACTGGACGAATCTCCCCGTATTATTAACGCTGGTTCAGGTGAGCGTATTACCTTAGACCAACTAGCTCAGTATTCTATTGACGCTGTTCCTGGTGGTTCTGAAGCGATAATCGAACACGTAGATATCAAACGAGCTGGCGATATTGATCATGCTCTTGCTGATATGTCTTATGCGTATTCTTTGGGCGCACCTCAGGCGCGTTGGAGTGCACGTGAAGCAATCGCTGACTTTATTCAGAAGTCTTGGAAAGCTCCTGGTGCAGATAGTTCTGCCTGGGAGACTGCTCTAGAAGAACTCACTGAGCGGGGCCTTGCAGAGCATAATGACTAAACCGAAATTACTCTTAGTTTCTCCTGGGTTCCATGGTTATTGGATGACGATTCGAGATTCTATCGTCCGCCTAGGCTATGAAGTTGTCGCCCACGTTTATGATGCTCCTGGAAATATTCAAGAACGTATTACGAATAAAATCTTGCATGATCTTCCTGAACGTTTTCGTCCAGAGAATCTAGAGCATCAGGTTACGGAGAAAGCTATTGCTGTTTTCTCGGAGCAAAAACCAGATATTGTCTTGGTTGTCAAAGGTGACCAGCTTGGCCACCGTTGGTGGGAGACCCTTGAACGTTCAGGGGTTCGTTATGGTACGTGGATGTACGATGAGCTTCGTCGTATGCGCTATACCGACGAGTTGCTTTACCACATCGGTCCTATCGCAAGTTATAGTCCTGCCGACGTACAAGACCTAAAATCTCGTGGTTTTGATGCTATTGATGTTCCTTTAGCTTATGACTCAAACATGAAGATTGCGCCTTCAAAGGAAACACATATTAGTTTTGTCGGTGCTCGCTATGAGGGGCGTGAACGTATGCTTAAGGCTCTTCATCAGGCAGGTATTCCAGTTCGAGCTTATGGCAAACAATGGTCACGTCACTGGTGGGATGTAGCACGAACTCGTCAGTTTAAAGACCCCGGTTTGCCGACTGGTCGCGATTTAGATCGTTCTCAGGCATACGGTGTGATGGCGGCGTCACCCGGAACACTCAACATTCATGGAGACCAAGACGGCTTTACGATGCGCACCTTTGAGGCTTCTGGTGTTGGGGGTCTACAAATTATTGATCGTGACGATGTGACTCGATACTATGAGCCAGGGACTGAAGTGTTGACGTATTCTTCTACCGCGGAGCTCATTGAGTTATGCCGACGTATCGTTGCTGACCCACAGTGGGCTCAGAAAATTCGTGAGGCAGGGAAACGCCGTACGTTAGCAGAACATACATTTGATGAGCGCGTCAAAGTCTTGGAGACTTTATGGCTTTAAAATTTCCTCGCGATTTGTCTGCTTGGCAACAATGGCAAGCTAACTCTAAACCAGAACAACGAGTAAAAAACCTACTTCGTAAGCTGAAGGGACGTCAAGAACAAAACATCGTATCCTGCGCTGTTTCAGGTGTTCTGCATATGAATCATCCTGAACCTGAGCTCTTGATTGTTCTTGAATCGACTTCTCCTACCTCGGTTGTTTCTTTGCTGCGCCCTGTGGAATATCTGAAGAATCCTCGTGTAGCAGTGATAGCTCCTATGAACGTTGAAGAGTTCCTTCCATCTGGCTCGTGGCGGGTTCACGAACTAGATACTGATGCTCTCACACAACAACGTGGCGTTAAGGTTGTTTTAGCGGCAGGGCATTACCTTCCCCTAGGTGCTGCCATATATCGTAATGCTCAGAAGATGGGCTGGGAGTTTATCGTTGTTCAGCACGGATTGATGACACCTTTTGCCCCTCCACTTCCAGAAAACTCAACTTTATTAGCTTTTAGTGATGCTGATGGTGATTTTTGGCGCTCGGGAAGAGAAAATATTACTGTTCATACAGTAGGCTCTCAACTATTTTATGAAGCGGCGCAGAAACCCAAAGTTGATATTGAGAGTATTGATTCTACTCCGGTGTTTTTAGGGCAGATGCATGGCGCTGAGCTACCGCGTTTATCTTTTGCTCTGGCTGGGTATAAATTCTGTCTAAATCACGGTGCAATCTATCGACCACATCCTTCGGAAAAGGATAAACTGTCTTTAATAACTCATAAATTATGGGGACAACGAGGAATAACTGTGGACACGTCCGCAATCCCTCTTAATGAGATGACTCATCCAGTCGTTTCAATCTTCTCGACGGGAGTCTTAGAAGCTGCTATTCGAGGTATTCCTTCTTGGGTGTATCACCCTAAACCAGAACCATGGCTTATTGAGTTTTGGGAACGGTACGGCATGAATCGTTGGGGCGATTCTCCCACTGAACCTCCGGTTCAACCATGTACCGCACCCGCTGATACTATCGCTCGCATCATCGCAGAAAAATTGGAGAAATAATGCGCATTCTATGCGTTATTCCTGTGCGCGGAGGTTCTAAGGGAATCCCCCGGAAAAACCTCAAACTCATCGCAGGTAAACCTCTGGTTGCATGGACTATTGAACAAGCTCTTGAAGCACAAGAGGCTCTGGCACCAGAACACATTATGGACGTCATCGTTTCAACAGACGACCACGAACTCGCAGATATCGCTCGTGAATATGGGGCTGAAGTTCCTTTTATGCGTCCTGCTCATTTAGCGGAAGATACTACAGCTACTGAGCCTGTTATCGAGCACGCTATTGAGTTTGTCGAAGAGCAGGGACGACGCCCTGACGCTGTGATGCTTTTACAAGCAACAAGCCCCGTTCGTTTACCTGGCACTCTTGAACGTGCCGTCCGTCAATTTGCTAGCTCTGATTCTGACTCTATGGTGGGAGTCATTCCTATCGGTCCTTTCATCTGGACTGCTACAGAACCACCGCAAGCTCAATATGAGGTGATGGCTCGTCCCCGCCGTCAAGAACTGACCCGCGAAACCTACCGTTACCGTGAAAACGGCTCAATGTATATCACGGCCACCGAAATTTACGAAAAGTACCATAACCGTCTTGCCGAGAATATTGAGCTTTTCTTACTCGACGAGGTAGAAGGCGTTGACATTGACGCACCTATTGACTTTGCTGTAGCCGAACACCAGCTCAACGAGATTCTTAAGACCCATAACGAAAGTAGCTCCTCATGATTATCGAACGTAATACCACCCCCTATGTAGTGTTTTCTGAGGATCCCGTTCTCACCGCTCTACAAAAAATTTCTGCAAACCAACAGCGCATCATCTTTCTTGTAAACGAGTCCGGTGTGCTTCAAGGCGCTCTGTCTGATGGAGATTTCCGTCGCTGGTTGATCGCTCACCCCACCGAATCTTTGGAAACTTCTGCCCTTGAGGTTGCGAATAAGAACGTTCACAGTATGCCTTTTGGCACGGATACGGCAGCTCTCAAAGCAGAATTCGCTAAAGGTATCTCCCATCTTCCACTCGTCGATGAGCGAGGACACCTTATCGCTATTGCTATGAACGAACAGGATGTTCTTCGTATCGGTAAACATGAGATTACCCAAGACAGCCCAGCATTCATCATCGCAGAAATTGGAAACAACCACCAAGGTGATGTCGATTTAGCAAAGCGTCTTGTTGACCTTGCAGTAGAAACCGGCGCAGACGCTGTGAAGTTCCAGCTACGTGATATGGATGCGCTATACCGTCAAACAGGTTCTCAATCTGCAGGTGAAGACCTCGGCGTACAATATACCCTTGACCTGCTCTCACGTTTCTCATTGTCTGTTGACCAGATGTACGAAGTCTTTGACCACGTCAAAGAACACAATATGGACATTATGTGCACCCCTTGGGACGCACCTTCTGTTCAGGCTCTTGTCGATTACGGCATCCAAGGCATGAAGATTGCTTCTGCCGACCTCACAAACCACGAACTTCTTGAAGACGTTGCCTCTCGTGGTCTACCCATGCTGGTTTCTACCGGTATGAGCCGTGAAGAAGAAATCCGTGAGTCGGTCAAACTCCTACAGAATCGTGGAGCTTCGTACGCTCTCTTACAATGCCAATCTGCGTACCCGGCACCGTTCAAAGACGTCAACCTTGCATACATGGATCGTCTTGCTGAAATTGGTCAGTGCCTTGTCGGCTACTCCGGACACGAACGCGGATATCACGTTCCGGTCGCTGCTGTAGCACGCGGAGCAAAAATTATTGAAAAGCACTTCACTATCGATAAAACTCTTGAAGGCAACGACCACACCGTCTCGTTGCTTCCAGAAGAATTCACCGCAATGGTGACTCAAATCCGTGAAGTAGAAGAAGCTATCGGAACAGCAGCTCCTCGTGAAGTGTCTACTGGTGAGCTTATGAACCGCGTAAACTTGGCAAAATCATTGGTTGCAACTCGCAATATTGCTAAAGGCGAGATCGTTTCAGAAGCTGACGTTGCTGTTAAATCTCCTGGCCGTGGACTCCAGCCGAACTGCTTGCCGCAACTTGTCGGACGTACCATGCAACGTGACGTTGAAGCAGGTTCCTTCTTCTTTGAAGGGGACCTCAAAGATGACCTTGTGACTCGTCGAGACTTCACCTTTGACCGTCCTTGGGGTCTTCCTGTCCGTTACCACGACTACAAACCCCTCATCGAAGACTCAAAGCCTGATTTTCTTGAGTTCCATTTCTCGTATAAAGATCTCGAAATTAACATCGACGATGTCTTTGACCAGAAGCTTCCCATGAGCTTTACAACTCACTTGCCAGACCTCTTTGCTGGTGATTTCTTAGTAGACCTCGCCTCCCGTGACCAAGATATTTGGGAGCGTTCCATCGCTGAGGTTCAACGCACCATCGACATTACTCGTGACCTTACCCGTTACTTCACCGTAGATGATGACCCTGTCATGGTCGTGACCATGGGTGGTTTCACCAAAGACGGACATATCCCTGCTTCTGCACGTGCTGATAAGTATGAGCGTATTGGTGAGGCTCTTGGCAAACTAGATACTTCTGGGGTCCGTATCGCGGCGCAAACTCTGCCGCCTTATCCTTGGTTGATGGGCGGTCAGCAATACCATAACCTCTTCCTTGACCCTCAAGACACCGCAGAGTTCTCAGATACCTATAACACCGCGCTATGCCTCGATATCTCACACACCATGTTGGCTGCAAACTTCTTGAAGATTCCGCTATCTGAAGCAGTAGAACTATTGGCACCACGCTCTATCCACCTGCATTTGGTAGATGGCAAAGGTGTCGACGGTGAAGGTGTTCAAGTGGGTGAAGGCGATGTCGACTGGGCAGCTCTCGGTAAACAGCTTCGTGAGCTGACTCCTCAGTCATCCTTTATTCCAGAAATTTGGCAGGGCCATATCAACAACGGTGAAGGATTCTTTACCGCTCTAGATCGGCTTGAAAAGTGGCTCTAAAAGACACATCCCAGTTGCCGGTTGCTCTCTGGGCAATTCCGGTTCCTGAATTTGGTGGAGTAGCCCGGCACGTTGTAGATTCTGCACGTGCCGGGCTACCCGGCTATCAGCTGATTGTCCTCGCACCTGAAGGTGAACTCACCCGTCAGCTTCAAGAGCAAGGAACTGAGGTTATTACCGCGCAGTATGGCCCTGACTACGGTTTTGCTACCTCTTTTAAATCTTTGTTAGCAGCAATAAAACAGGTTCAGCCTCGTATCCTTCACTCACATCTTGCATACTCTGATGTTGTGGCATGTGCTGTGACTCAGAGTCTTAAATTGCAATCTTTGGTGAAGAAAAGCATTCGTGTACCGTCTTTAGTGACAACCGAACACGGTATTGCTGGTAACGATGAGGTATATCATGGGAGCTCGTGGCGTTCTCGTTTAATGGCAGGAATCCATCGTGTCCGCTTGGCTGGTACAGATGCTGCGATTGCGGTGTCCCGTTCGACGGCTGAACAGATGCGCCGTAAATGGGGTGCCTCTAGTGTGAACGTCGTTCTGAACGGTGTTCACGGTACTGATCTTTTGAAACAGTTAGAAAGCTATCGTACGGAGCGAACATCTCAAAATATAAAAGTGCTTTCTCTTTCTCGTCTTTCTCCAGAGAAAGGTCTTGACGTACTTCTTGAAGCGTTTGCTCATTTTTCTGAACATAACCCTGATGCTTCTTTAACTATTGCGGGTAGCGGCCCATTACGTGAGGTATTAGAAGACCAGGCACGAAGCCTTGGCATTGAGACAAAAGTCCATTTCCCAGGGTTCGTGGATTCTGTCCAAGCCATGGCAGAACACGATATTCTAGTTCAGCTATCAGTATGGGAAAATCTTTCATACACGCTCATTGACGCTCACCTTGCTGGAATGAAGACTATCGCCACCGATGTTGGCGGAAACCGCGAGATTGTTGCTCCTGAAGATCTTGTTCCTGCTATTACTAAAGATAACCGTGAAGACGTCATTAAGTTCGTTGCCCAAAAACTTACTCAAAAAGCACACGCTGAAAAACCGTCCCAACAGCAGTGGGTTAGTGCAGAAGAAATGACAGCTAATATCGTGAACATCTATCAGAAAGTGAGTTCCTCATGAGTGCAGCTTCCCTCTCTGAACGTATGAACGGTGCTCTTACTGCCGAAGCAAAACATCTCAAAGAGAGCGTTGGCAGGATTGTCCTGATTGACTTTATCTTTGGTATGTTTATGTTTGTTTTGGGAACAACATTCTTTGGGCTCCCTCTAGGCACTATAGTGTCTGTTCTTCTTGTAGCTCATGCGTCCACACGGAAATCACATTATGATGATTCTCGGCTTAATTTGTTTATTGTTATTGCTGTTTTGGCACTTGCTTATGCTTCGATAAGTTCTGTCACTTTTGGAATTTCTACCGTTGACGAGACTGTAAGAAGGGCATTCCGCATCTCTGTAGTGATTCTTCTAGCCCTTTTTATCGGAGATAAAAGAATTGACGCACGATCTTTAATTTTTGGTATTGCAACCGGCATGATGTTCAACGCCGCTGCATATTATGCTGGTATCGCGCCGGACGCCTATACTGGATTTTTGACGGGATGGCTTGGTGATAAGAACGTTTCCGGGCTTTGGTACGCTTTTATTGGTTTGCTCTTTTTTACGTACCTTGATGATAAAAAGAAAAAGCTATTAGCTTTTATATTCTTTAGCGTTCTGCTTTGGGAAACTGGTTCGCGCACTTCTCTCGCCGGTTACATGTTTGCACTTCTATGGTTGACCTTTGGTAAGAGAATCGGTCTTTTCGCAAAATTTGTTTTAGCTATATTCATTGTGTGGGCAGTGGACTACCTAACAGAAAACTACGCTCAAGCTGGTGTTTTTGCAAACCGTGATGGTAGCGATTTATTGCGTGCACGTATCGACGCCGCGACGTTGGAAAAAGTTGCTCAGACTCCATGGCACGGTCAAGGACTTGGGCAAGCGTACATATTCTTACCCGGCGGGGATGACCGCCGGTGGCTATTCCATAACTCTTTTTATACTCTCTTCGTTGAAGGTGGGTGGATTTGGATGTTCGCGGTTTTACTCATTACTCTTTTGGCAATATTCTTCTGGAAACAGCAATACCAGAAAGGTAAAGAACGTATTATCGTTGCTGAGGCGGCTATCGTTCTTCTCGCTATCTGCAGCTGGCGTCTTGGTGAAGTTATTCTGACTATTCCTTGGGCAATTACGGTAGGTCTTGGTCTTTCCTACTTGTTGAAACCTAAAGATGCTATTGGATATTATCAGCAGCAAGAGGAACAACAAAAATATAAATCGGTATAGTACAACTATCAAAGAGTGATTCTCCATGTGGAAAACTACACGAGAATCACTCTTTGAATAATGACTTATATCAGTAGTAGATAGTAAATGCGATACTTAATAAAATTAGGCAGAAAATACAAGGACGACTTATGAAGCATAAAAAACTTCCTGAATATCTTAATCCTCAGGACTATAAGAATGGTCGTTTCTATGCTTTAGACGGGCTTCGCGGTCTAGCGATTCTTGGTGTTATTATAGGACATTTTGGGTCTCCTTATAACGAGTTTTTCCCATCTCAGCCCAAATCTCCCTATGATTTTTCTTTTGGGGCTCTTGGCGTTCAACTATTTTTTATGATTAGTGGTTTTGTTATTTTATTAACAGCCATTCGAGGGAAAACGGCAAAGAACTTTGTTATATCCCGTTTCTCACGGTTGTATCCTTCCTATTGGGTAGCACTTTTAGTTTCTACTTTTCTCCTGCTCGTAGTAGGAGCTGAAAATCATGCTATTACCATTAAAGATGCTGTTGTAAATATTACGATGTTTCAGCGTTTCTTGATGGTCCCCAACGTCGATACGGTGTACTGGACTCTTGCAACAGAGATGCAGTTCTATATTCTGATGTTAACTTACCTTGTGCTGAATAAAGGTAAGTTAAATAAGAAATTTATTATTGGCTTTGCTATTTTTTGGTCTATTTTAGGTTTTATTCTTTGCAATATTTTTATTAAACCAACTGGTATACCAAAAATGATTATATGGTTATTTTTAGCAGAGCATGCTCCTCTCTTTTCTTTTGGTATGATCATGTTCTTCTATAGTTATGATCGTAAATTTAAATGGTATATGCCGTTATTGATGTTTATTGCTGCTTATAATGCGTATATTCAACATAATATAACGTATGGGGTTTCAGTTTTTATAGTAACTGTTATATTTTTTACTGTCGTTCATTTTCAGACATGTCCTTTTCTTGACAGAGGTCCAATATACTTCATGGGAAAGATATCTTATTCTGCATATCTAAATCATAATGTTATGGGATTTATACTTATATATTTGTTAACGCCTTATCTTGGGGCAGGATGGATTAATCGAATAGTTGTTTTTGCTATCGTAGTATTATGGGCATCATTCTTATATCGTTTTGTTGAGACAACAATTAGTGGACGTGTAAAAAACTATCTTTTAGAAAAATTCGGAGCTCAGAGGAAAAACGCATGAAAAAACTAACGATCGCCACAAATAATGGTGATATCGGCGGGGGAGAAGTCATGCTCCTGAATATTGCCCGCGTTGCTCGAAGCTTGGGCCACCACGTCACCGTTGTCGGACCTGCCGAACCATCTACGCTGGTCGAAGCTACACAAGATGAGGGATTTGACACCATCGTATTACCGGCAACGACACGTAAACACTATATTGCTCAGCTTCGTGCATGGGATAAAAAGTATCGCGAAGGCGTGTTGTGGTGTAACGGGTTAGTTCCCTCATTCGCTACTGCAGGGCATCCCAACCGTATCGTTCACTTGCACCAATTTCCCGAAGGAAAACTGAAATATCTTGTTCCCATTGCTCGAAGAAAAGCTCTAGTTACGCTAGTCCCCAGTAATTTTGTAAGTGACCAAATATCTGGAACTGAGACGTTCTATAACTGGGTTAACGAAGTACCTATGCCTTTAGAACGAAGAACATGCTCACCGAGAAACATTAAAGTAGGTTTTCTTGGTCGCCCATCTGAAATTAAAGGAACAGATGTCCTCGCTTATGCCATACAAGAATTGAATCAAGAATTCCCTGAAGAAAACTATTCATTGGTACTTGCTGGTGAACCTCACTTTGTCGACAAACGCAGTCAGGAAAAAATACAGTATGCATTATCAGCGTTAGGACAGAACCTTGAACTTCTTGGATGGGTTGAACCAGCAACTTTGATGAAGAATGTCGATATATTGGTTGTTCCTTCAATCTGTAACGAGGTTTTTGGTCTTGTCGCGGCTGAAACGATGAGTGCCAAGGTTCCTCTTATCATCTCTGACGCGGGAGCACTGCCTGAAATACTTGGTGAAGGTTATCCTTGGGTATCCGCAAAATCTTGTGCTTCAGATTTGGCAAGGATGATTCGTCGTATGGGCAAGGAGCTATTGCAAAGTCCAGAAGAATTACAACATACGGTAGAAAACCTCTACTGGCGTTGGTTTGAATACTTTTCTCCAGAAGCAGGAAAAGCCCGTGTGGAAGAACTCCTCAAAAGATATTGTTAACAACCTTTAGACTCTTTGCGTTAGAAGAGTACGTAATTCACTCATGGGAGAGCACCTTTAAATGTATAAAGCAGCAGTTATTATCCCCACTAGGGGAGGAGCATCTAAACTTCACTATCCTTTAGATGCTCTAGAACAACAGACCGAAAAAGATTTTCAAGTTATTGTTGTCTGCGATGGTGATATTGACGGATCTGAGAGCGTCGTAAAGACCTACCAACAGCGCGGTATTCTCAACATTGAGGCTATCGTTTTTCCGGAAAATCGTGGACGTTCTAAAGCTCTTAACGCAGGGCATCAGGCTGCTGATGCAGAGATTCTGATTCGTTGTGATGATGATCTTGAACCGGGCGAAGATTTTATTGCGGAACATATCCGCCTACATCAGGGCGATGGTGAGACTGGAGTGATTGGTTTAGTCCACAATGTGTATCCTGATAATGCTTATGCACGAGCTTATGGATACCATCGCGATATAAAGTTCCGAGAAGACGCATATCGAGTTTCTCCTGATCGTCGATGGAACTTTTGGAATGCAAATGCTTCGCTGAGCCGTCACATGTACGAAAAAGTTGGTGGCTATGACGAACGATACCGACTTTACGGTTGGGAAGACGTTGATATGGGGTATATGCTCCATCAAGCTGGAGCAACCATTATTCTTGCACCAGAGCTGGAATCTCGTCACTATATCGCGGCAACAACAACTGCAGGACGAGCAACCAGAGCTTTACACTCTGGCGCTGCACGGGCAATCTTTATTGATAAACATGGTGATGAAGTTTTAGGGGACATTAAACTCCATGGTTTGTGGGGAACTGCTGTCAAAGCTGTTGCCGCTCTAACCACCGAGAAAACCATTAATATCTTTGGATCAGCTATTGATTCTGTGGCTGATAGGCTTCCTCGTAAAGTTTCAGAAAAACTTATTTCACTTGTTGTAGAGTCTGCTGGATATGCCGGAATTACATATCCTCAACGCGCCCGAAAGGTCTTCTAAACTCCATGGTTCTTTTCCCCCAGTTCAAGAACTTCCTTCGCAAATTCTCTCGCACCGCACCCATAACAGAAGAGTTCGCTATTGCTCATGACTACCTCACACAACGTGGTGGTGCAGAACGCGTTGTGCTTGCTATGCATAAAGCTTTTCCGGAAGCTACGATTTACACTACGTTATATGATCCTGAGAATACGTACCCAGAATTTAAAGACGCAAAAGTGGTTGTCTCTCCTTTAAACAAAATAGGAGTTTTCCGCAAGAATCATCGTTTGGCTCTACCCGTCCTTCCGCTTGCAAGCTCTTTCCTTCGCGTACCAGCACGGAAGACTCTTGTCTCCAGCACAGGGTGGGCGCATGGCTTTAACTTTTCTGGTGCATCACTCATTTACTGCCACTCTCCGGCACGATGGCTATACCTGAGCGATGAGTATTTAGGGAATTCTACTCACCCATTAATTGGTGTCGCATTGAAAGTTCTTCGCCCTGCATTAATCCATTGGGATAAACGTGCTGCACAGAAAGCGGGCCCTTATGTCGGTAACTCTACGGTGATTCGTCAACGTATCTTCGACGTATACGGAAAGAATGCTGAGATTATCTTCCCGCCGTATTCTACGAGTTCAACGGACGTAACCGAACCTATTGCCGGATTAGAAGAGTTTATGGCTGACGGCGATTATTTTCTCGTGGTTTCTCGTCTTTTGCCGTATAAAAATGTGGCAGATGTTGTGCAAGCGTTTAACCGGTTAGGTCAGAAACTTCTTATTATTGGTTCTGGGCCAATGGCTCAGGAATTGAAAAAAATGGCGGCGGATAATATCCGTTTTGCTCATAATGTTTCTGATGCACAGCTAAGTGGGGCATATGCTCATTGTCGTGCTTTATTAGCGGTCTCTTACGAGGATTTTGGGCTGACGCCCCTAGAAGCTGGCTCTTATGGAAAACCAACGATTGCCTTACGAGCGGGTGGTTATCTAGACACCATTCAAGAGAACGTGAATGGGTGTTTTATTGAGAAACCGACACAAGAAAATATTTATCATGCTGTAGACACTTTCAACCCTGAACAATGGGACGCTCAGCATATTCGTGAATATATTCAAAAGTTTTCTGAAAAGCAATTCGTTCGACAACTTCGTCAGAAATTAGCTTCCCTCTAGAACTAATCATTGTGACGCCTCAAGAATGTATTGAGATAAAAGAGTGGTACGAGAGAAATTCTCGTACCACTCTTTTCTTTTAGCTGTTTTCTTTGAGATACCCTTTAGAAACAAAAGACTGGATAAAATCTGTTACCTCATCTTTAATATCCTCAACGGGCACCTGATAGATTTCACTGATTTCGTTGATCAGTTCTTCTAAGGTCATGGGGGCTTCTAAAAGTACCCAGATTGCGGCGCTAGAGCCTTCAAGAATCATGATTTCTGATGTGCGTAAGTCAGCAAGATAGACTGCATAGAATTCTTGATGTGTTTCAACCTCATGGTTCAGAACGAACGCGCAAGAAGAAGAATGAGTGTATTGTGGGGTGCTCATCGTTTTCTCCTGATAGCTGTA
The DNA here is from genome assembly GCF_048512815.1 of Rothia sp. CCM 9419. NCBI lineage: Bacteria > Bacillati > Actinomycetota > Actinomycetes > Micrococcales > Micrococcaceae > Rothia > Rothia sp. CCM 9419. Next base: position 92,347 of record NZ_JBLXXY010000007.1, read on the forward strand.
AATCGTTCGAAGAATTTTTCTCGAAGTTCTTGACGGGTTGGTTTTCTACCTAAGGTCATCGCTAGATGGTCTTCGTTGACTGCAACGATGGATTTAATAACTCTCCATTTATCGCCTAATGTTTTGGCCCTTCGTAGACGAGCTGTCCATTGAATGGCTGGCGTTGAGTCTTCCGAAACAGATTTCCAGAGGAGATAGTGACGGCTATCTTTATGCGCTTCAATATTCCCTAGAGCCGTATCAAAAGCTAATAAAGAATCTAGCTCTTCTGCTCGAGTACGTAAATTATCCCAGTCAGAAGCCTCAAGAGAAGAATCTAAGAACGTTATATCAGGTTTAACTTTTGCAGAAGCTCGTGCACCATGCAAAACGACGATGAGTTGCATATCTATGAGAGACGGAACCATACATGGGTAATGCGCTATTTCTTTCACACGACGCCTTTCCCATAACTGGTCAAAAGCTCGTGTAGGGTTTTCATACCCAAGGCCTGGGAAATAACGGTGAATGTCTGTTAACCCCCACGATGGGTGATAAAGAGTTTGTGCATGCTCGAAAATGGAACCTGTTTCAAAATGAGCTAGGGTCTGCCAACCAGCTTGATTGAGGATGTAGATAAAACGTTCTACATGGGCAGGCCGTACGAGTACATCGACATCGGTACTTGTTCTACCTGGGCGGTATGCTTCTTTTTCGAAAGCATAACCTTTAATATGTAGGATATCGATACCGTTGAGATCAGCTAGATGCTGAAAATAAGCATGAGATAGGCGAATACGTACAGGCAAAGAAACCTGTTGCTCTGTAGTAGAGCTATTGCTTTGAAGATGATTGCTCAAAATCTATGTCCCTTGAATCTATGCGTTAATACCATTGTATCTCTAAAAATCTCTGGAGGTATGCTGGGAGGGTCTTACACCATACCAGACGAAAGGGGTGGTGCGGTATCTACGAAGTACCACACCACCCCTGATAGCTAGATGCTATTTTTTACGTTTGGTTTTTGCTTTTTTGGCTTTATCTTTATCAGAACCATAGTAGGAGGTGTATCCTCCGTAGGTTCCTGCATAGCCAAAGCCGTAGTAAGAATTTCCGAGGCCGCTAAGCGGTGTACGGTTGATGACCGCACCAAAGAGGTTAGCCCCAACTTTTCTAATCATCTTCGAGGACTCTTCAAGATGTTCCTTACGAGTCTTTCCCACTGTTGCTACGAGGAGTACGCCATCTACTGATGGAGCCAAGAGCGAAGCATCGGTTACAGGAAGAAGCGGAGGAACGTCAATGATGACCTTAAACTCTTTCGTAAGATCATCAATAAGCTGACTCATTTTCTCTGAACCAAGCAGTTCAGAAGGATTCGGGGGAGTATGTCCTGCTGGCAAGATGTGAAGGTTTGGGCTGCCATTGTATGGGCGGGTCGCTTCCTGAAGCGTAATCTGACCGGCAAGGAGCTGGCTCAAACCAAGCTTAGAGTCAATCTTAAACTTCTTTGCGATGGTTGGACGACGCAAGTCAGCATCGATAATGATGGTTGGCTCGCCAGCTTCAGCCAAAGAACGAGCCAAAGAAGTTGCCACAGTGGACTTACCTTCGCCAGGTTCAGAAGATGTCACAATAATAGAACGCGGTGGTTTATCAACGTTGACGAAGCGGAGGTTTGTACGTAGCTGACGAACTGCTTCTTGAGAAGCATGGTCGTCTTTGTTCGTGGTGACTTGATCTTCAGAAAGGCTCTCAGTCTCTGGGAGCATGCCCAAAATGCCAGCATCAGTAGCTTTAATGACATCGTTACGAGTACGAACTTTGACGTCTAGTGCACGGCGTAGGAAGATGACAGCAAAGACAGCAACCAAGCCAATGAGTGCAGCAATGCCAACATTCTTTTTCGTGTCAGGGCTGATAGGAGCGCCAGGGAGTGTTGCGTCATCAAGAGGGACAACACGAACAGTAGTGGATCCTTCTAGCTCATTAACAACTTTTGCTGTCGCTTCTAAAGAAGAGTTTGCTAGCACCTGAGCGCCTTCGGGGCTAGTTGCTGTTGCACGAACTCGGATAAGAGCAGACTCACCTTCGAGAGAAGCCCGTAAACTTCCACGAATCTGACCTTCAGAGAGTTTGAGGTCAGGGTTCTCTGCAAGAATCTGTTTTGCAACAGGGCCGGAAGATACTAATGCTAGGTAAGAGCGCGCTTTATCTTTTGCTGCTGAGCTACCGGAAATTACATCGCCGATACCCTCAGACTGCCCAACAGTGACGTAGCCGGTGGCAGATGAAGCATAGATTTTAGGTTGGAGGAGTGAATACCCCAGCCCTAAGAGGGCTCCGATGAGTGCGCCGATGACTAAGAGTTTCAGGTTAACCCTGAGCAGACGCGCAAAATCAAGAATTGTCATATTGTAAAACCTTCAAAAGGCGGAATGATGGTGGAGATAAAGATAGTTTAAGTCTTGGTCATTCTAACACTGGTCGCTTTGTCTACTTCAGTGAGTGATAGAAAACTCTCAAAAGTAATTGCTTTCACGAAACATCGAGTGCCCAATGACGTAAGTGCTTTGAGAACTACTTCAAGAGATTGAGAAGATATTGTCCGTATCCACTCTTTACTAACGGCTGTGCCCGCTGAGCTAGTTGCTCGTCGCTGAGGTATCCCATACGCCAAGCAATTTCTTCAGGGCAACCAATAGATAGACCTTGACGTGCTTGAACAGTGCGAATGAAGCTCGTTGCATCTGCTAAAGAATCAAAAGTTCCGGTGTCTAGCCATGCAGTTCCACGAGGAAGGACCTCTACCTGCAATTTTCCTTGCTCAAGGTAGACCCTGTTCAAATCGGTGATTTCTAGCTCTCCGCGGGCAGAAGGCTTAATGCTTTTAGCGTGTTCGACAACGTGGTTGTCGTAGAAATATAACCCTGGAATAGCGTAATCGCTCTTAGGGTTCTCTGGCTTCTCTTCAATTGAGAGAGCTTTGAAATCTTCGTCAAATTCAACGACGCCATAAGCTCTTGGGTCAGCAACACGGTAACCGAAGACTGCGGCTCCTTCGATGTTGCTATATTTACGGAGCTGATTGCCTAGGCCCGGGCCGTAGAAGATATTGTCACCTAGTACGAGCGCCACACTATCGTTGCCGATGTGTTCTTCTCCCAATAAGAACGCTTGTGCTAGGCCATCTGGAGAGGGCTGCACCTTGTACGTGAATGAAACTCCAAATTGCGATCCGTCCCCAAGTAGACGCTGGAATTGTTCACTATCCTCTGGTGTTGTAATAATGAGGATATCTTGGATACCCGCCAACATTAAAGTTGAGAGCGGATAATAAATCATTGGTTTGTCGTAAACAGGAGTGAGCTGCTTACTGATGCCGAGTGTGATGGGGTGGAGTCGACTACCGGTTCCCCCCGCTAAAATAATTCCCTTCATACGCTTTATTGTGTCATGAAAATCAATGAAATATTTGTTATTTGTGCAAACGCTACGAATAATACTTCCCGTACCATGTAACTATGGGAAAAATTCTTGTCACCGGCGGAGCCGGCTTTATCGGTTCAAACTTCGTACACCACCTTTTAGAGAACACCGATCATCATGTAACTGTGCTCGATATTATGAGCTACGCTGCTAACGAGAAATCTTTAGCAGGTCTAGACTCATCGCGTTTTGAGCTTGTCAAAGGCGATATTGCAGACCGCGACGTGGTAGATCCACTTGTGCAACAGGCAGATGCTGTCGTTCACTATGCAGCAGAATCACATAACGATAATTCATTGAACGACCCTTCACCTTTTATCCACACTAACCTCATTGGTACGTATACCCTCCTTGAGGCGGTTCGTGAACACAAAACCCGTTACCACCATATTTCTACTGACGAAGTGTTCGGTGACCTCGAACTCGACGACCCTCAAAAATTTACAGAACGCACCCCCTATAACCCCTCCTCGCCGTACTCTTCCACAAAAGCTGGATCAGACCTTCTTGTGCGCGCATGGGTTCGTTCATTTGGTATTGAAGCAACCATTTCTAACTGCTCCAACAACTACGGGCCTTATCAACACATCGAAAAATTTATTCCACGACAAATCACCAACGTTCTCTCCGGAATCAAACCAAAACTCTACGGAGAAGGCCTGAACGTGCGCGACTGGATTCATGCCTCAGATCACTCCTCTGCTGTGCTGACCATTCTTAACAAAGGAAAAATCGGAGAGACCTATCTTATCGGGGCGAACGGCGAAGAAAATAACATCACCGTGCTACGTACAATCTTGCGTTTGATGGGTAAGCCAGAAGACGCCTTTGAACACGTCGTAGATCGTCCCGGACACGACCTGCGTTACGCTATCGACGGCACTCGTCTGCGTGAAGAACTCGGCTGGGAACCTCGCTTTACTGATTTTGAATCAGGACTTGCAGATACCATCCGCTGGTATGAAGACAACCGAGACTGGTGGGAACCTCTCAAAGCTGAAGTTGAAGCAAAATACGCGAAAGCAGGGCAGTAAAAGATGACTCATGATCTTGCCGTGCACACCACTGATATTCCGGGGCTTCTCGTGATTGACCTGCCTGTTCACGGAGATAACAGAGGTTGGTTCAAAGAAAACTGGCAACGCGAAAAAATGGTGGCGCTTGGACTACCTGACTTCGGGCCAGTACAGAACAACATCTCCTTCAACGCAAGCGTCGGAACAACTCGTGGCATTCACGCTGAACCATGGGATAAATTTGTTTCAGTAGCTACCGGAAAAATCTTCGGTGCATGGGTAGACTTACGCGCCGGAGAATCTTTCGGAAAAGTCGTTACCGTTGAACTCGGACCAGATAAGGCGGTGTTCGTTCCTCGTGGCGTCGGAAACTCTTTCCAAACACTTGAAGATAACACCGCATACACCTACGTCGTCAACGACCATTGGTCCGCTCAAGCACAAGGTGAATACTCTTTCTTGAACCTTGCCGATGAAACTGTTGCTATCGACTGGCCTATTCCTCTCGAACAGGCAGAACTTTCTGATAAAGACAAAAATCATCCACGCTTAGACGCTGTAGAACCTGTCCAAGAAGCTCCTATTCTTGTGATTGGAGCTCAAGGGCAACTCGGTAAAGAACTCGTACGACAGCTCACCGAACGTCATATCCCATATATCGCAGCAACTCGCGATGAAATAGATATGACTGAACCTAAAAGCTGGGAGAAAGCCTATCGTTGGCGTTCATTACGCGCCATCATCAACGCTTCAGCCTATACTGCTGTTGATAACGCGCAGGTGGGGCAAGGACGCACTGACGCATGGGCGGTTAACGCCACTGGTGTGAGCGCATTAGCTCAGATTGCGCGTGAAGCAAACATCCCATTGGTACATGTATCAACGGACTACGTCTTTGACGGTAGCCTTGAACGCCCAGAAGAATACTCTGAAGATGCGCCAGTAGCACCTCTTGGAGTCTACGGGCAATCCAAAGCCGCTGGAGAATGCGCAGTTAATGCCCTCGACGCACATTATTTGGTGCGAACCAGCTGGGTTATTGGTGAAGGTAAAAACTTTGTGCTCACTATGCGTTCACTTGCAGAGCGTGGTATCGATCCCGCTGTTGTTGCTGACCAATACGGCAGACCAACCTTCACTGAAGACCTTGCTGGTGCACTCTTACATCTGCTTGAGACCAAAGCACCCTATGGTACTTACCATGTATCGAACACTGGAGAAGTTATTAGCTGGGCGCAACTAGCTCAAAACGTCTACGAAGCGTGCGGACATGACCCTCAACGTGTGAGTGAAACAACTACCGCAGAATATTTTGCAGAAGCTGAGAACTACTCACCACGTCCTATGAACTCTGCAATGAACCTGTCAAAAATCATTGCTACTGGGTTTACCCCTCGCGACCATCAAGAAGCGCTCACAAAGTACCTTGAGGGTTTACAGGATTAAAAATATAGACGTTTGGGGTATCTATGACTTGAGATACCCCAAACGTCCCCTTGCCTGAGTATTATTAATCAGGCATAATTGAACGGTTGTCTCTTCAGATATAAGAAACAACGCCACTTGAGAAAGCCAAGGCGGTGGAATATCTACAGAACATCTGTAGGTAGGTCCGAACCCGACGGTGGCTGAACTGGAATAATATTCTGGCGTCAGTACACTGTATGGCGCAATATATCCAGTTGAAAGGAGTATCTCTTATGTCAGATACCATCAAAATTTCCGCAACTCTTCGCGAAGGCTTCGGCAAAGGATACGCACGTCGTATCCGTATGGCAGGCGACATTCCCGGTGTAATCTACGGACACGGTGAAGATCCCAAGCACGTTGTTCTTCCTGGTCACGCAACTACTCTTGCTGCACGTCAGGCAAACGCTATTCTTGCTCTTGACATTGAAGGCGAAGAAGTTCTTGCCATGATTAAAGACATCCAGCGTCACCCTATTCGTCCTGAACTTCAGCACATGGACCTCCTCATCGTTAAGCGCGGCGAGCGCGTCGAAATCGAGGTTCCTGTACAGGTTGAAGGCGAAGTTGCACAGGGCGCTGTAGCTAACCTCGAAGAAACCGTTCTCTTGGTTGAGGCAGACGCTTTGAAGTCTCCTGACGCTATCATCGTTGATATCGAAGGTCGCGAAGCTGGAAACCACGTTCTTGCAGGCGACATCAAGCTTCCTGCTGATGTAACCCTCGTTGCAGACGCTGAACTGCTTGTTGTTAACGTTTCTGAGCCTGAAGAACTCGACGTTCCTGAGCCTGAGACTGCAGAAGAAGCTGCTGAAGAAGCACCTGCTGAAGACGCAGAATAATCTTTTTCATCTTCTGACCTGATGAAGGTGGCGACGACCCGCATACTATGATGGTGTGCGGGTCGTTGTTGTTTGAGAGACTTATCTATCTGGTTGAAGACGTGGAGTATCGAATCAAAGGAAAATTATGAGTGACGTGTGGTTGGTTGTTGGGCTAGGTAATCCTGGGGCAGAGTATGAACGTACCCGTCATAATATTGGGCAGATGGTCCTTGACGAGCTTGCTCAGAGCGTAGGCGGAAATTTTAAACGTCACAGTAAAGCACGAGCAATGGTTCTTGAAGGGCGTTTAGGTATTGGTGGTCCACGTGCTGTTCTTGCTAAACCTTTGACATATATGAATGTTTCTGGTGCGCCTGTAGGACAGTTGGCCCAATTTTATGGTGTGTCTGCGGAAAATATTGTGGTGGTTCATGACGAACTAGATATTCCTTTTGACACTATCAAGCTCAAACGCGGTGGTGGTGAAGGCGGGCACAACGGGTTACGAGATATTACTAAGGTACTCGGGACTAAAGATTATTACCGTGTGCGCACGGGTATTGGGCGTCCTCCTGGGCGGATGAGTGTTTCGGATTTTGTTCTTAAACCTTTTAGTTCAGATGAAGTGCAATCCTTGCCGTTCCTTATTGATCAGTCAGCGCAGGCAGTACATATGTTGTTATCAGACGGTCTTATTGCTGCACAGCAGAAGTTTCATACGGCATCGGAATCTTCCTAAGATGCTGCACAAAAAGTTATGGTGAAGTCTGAGGCTCGGGCTTCTTACCATGCTGTGACTATCATTTTTTGTCACTGAAGAATAAGCTATCAAAACATGGTGTTATGATGTGCTACACGGCGCATCATAACTATTATTGACTATCCGTTGGCAGACCCCTAGAGGAGAAAACTCGTGACGCACCCTTATGCATTAGCTTCAGGAACTGTCTTGAACGACCAGACGGTACAACAGCTACGCGAGGACTTTCCTCTGCTCAATACTGAAGTTAACGGGAAACGGCTAGTGTATTTGGACTCTGGTGCGACAAGCCAGAATCCCTATCAGGTGATACAGACTGAACAGTCTTTCTATCAGCAGACTAATTCTGCGGTCCATCGTGGTGCACATACTCTTGCTGTGGAATCGACAGAACTCTTTGAGCAGGCTCGTATGGTTGTTGCCGGTTTTGTTGGTGCACAAGAGAACGAAATAGTATGGACGGCTAATGCTACAGAAGCGTTAAACCTCATCACATATTCTTTTGCGAATGCTTCATCTGGTATCGGCGCACCCGCATCACAACCTTTCGCGTTGTCTGAGGGAGACGAGATTGTTCTTACTGAACAAGAACATCACGCAAACTTGATTCCGTGGCAGATACTTGCTCAAAAAACTGGTGCAACGTTGCGTTGGATACCGCTTAATGCAGATGGGACTCTCAATTTAGAGGAGGCTGAACGCCTTATCACGGAGAGAACGAAGGTTCTGTCTTTTACTCATGTTTCGAACGTTCTTGGGTGTATTAATCCGGTAGATACTTTGGTGTCATTAGCACGTCAGGTAGGCGCATTCGTTGTTCTTGACGCCTGCCAGTCGGTTCCACATATGCCGGTGAATTTTCATGAACTGGATGTTGATTTTGCAGCGTTCTCTGGGCACAAAATGCTTGCCCCTACCGGTATTGGGGTGCTTTATGCAAAAGCAGAGCTTCTTGCCAATATGCCTCCTTTTTTGACGGGTGGTTCGATGATTACAAAAGTCACCATGACAGAAGCTAAATTTATGGAAGCTCCCACAAAATTTGAAGCAGGCACTCAAAAGATCTCTCAAGCTATTGCTCTAGCTGAGGCGGTGCGTTACCTTCAAAATATTGGGATGGATCAGGTCTATGCTTGGGAGCATGAGTTAGGGCAGCGTTTAGTGCGCGGAATCAACAACCTTGACGGAGTTCGTTCTTTAGGTCCTGAAGCAGGGCAGACACGAGCTGGACTAGTTGCTTTTGATGTAGAGGGAGTGCACCCTCACGATGTTGGACAGCTACTTGATATGCAAGGTATCGCGGTGCGTGTTGGACATCATTGTGCTCAACCATTGCACCGTGCTTTGGGCCTTACTGCTTCTACCCGCGCGTCAAGCTATATTTACAATACAACTGAAGATATTGATATTTTCCTTGAAGAGCTTGCACAAGTACGCAGCTACTTTGGATACTAAACCTTCGCTAAGAAAGATAGCCTTATGAGTTCACTAGATTCTTTATACCAGCAAATAATTCTTGACCATTCTAAACAACGTTTGGGGGAGGGGCTTAACGACAATCAGGGACACCCTAGTGCAGATAACCACCAATATAACCCCACTTGCGGAGACGAAATTAACTTGAGAGTCCGTCTCAGCGAGAACAAGCAACACATTGAGAATATTTCTTGGGAAGGTGACGGCTGCTCTATTTCTATGGCTTCAGCATCAGTGCTATCTGAGATGGCTCAAGGCTTAAGCATTGAAGAGTTCAACGAGATGGTGGAACAATTCCGTCAGCTATTACGTTCTCGTGGGACGATTGAACCAGATGAAGAACTCCTAGGGGATGCGGCAGCTTTTGCAGGTGTTTCTCGATTTGTTGCACGTGTTAAATGTGCGATGCTTTCGTGGGTTGCTGCCGAAGAGGCGGCAAAAGAAGCTCAGTTGCAGAACTCATAAGATGACAGTTCTAACAACTGTTATGAGAAAGCTACCCTAATCATATAGTTTTTACTGGTCAGAGCCTAAAAAAGTAGTTTTTGTGGGCTGTTGTCCCTAAAACTATGCCTAAGAATAATAGGCGTTTCTTTGCGCGCCTGACGTACTCTTGAAAAGTCAAAACATCTATGACAAGAGTATTTAGGGGACCTATGAACATCGGGTATGCTGCTGGAGCATTTGACCTTTTCCACGTAGGACATTTGAACATCTTACGAGAAGCTAAGAAACACTGCGATTACTTAATTGCAGGAGTCGTCTCAGACGAAATTCTAGAAATTACTAAAGGTAGGAAGCCTGTCATACCTTTAGCTGAACGTATGGAAATTGTCTCCCACATTGATTTTGTAGACCGTGTTCATGCAGAAGTCCTTGAAGACAAGCTAGAGACCTGGAAAGAGGTCCGATACAACACCTTCTTCAAAGGCGATGACTGGAAAGGGACACCACGCGGTATTGACTTAGAACAACGTTTTGCTCAGGTCGGTGTTGAGGTTGTGTACTTCCCCTATACCGCTCATACCTCCTCAACAAAACTACGCCAAGTCCTCGATAAACTAATGGAAACAGAACCACGAAGCTAAACTGTTTTCTTCTAAGACTTAAAAAGACTTGTGGGGCTAAGAACAGATGTTCTTAGCCCCACAACTCTTTTAATCATGCCCTCAAAAGGACACCAAATGTGTTAGTTTTGGGCAACCCACTGTTCTACAAGAGAACCAAGTTTTGAAAGAACCTTACCCACATAAGGTTCTGCGGCAGCAGCAATTTTCTTACCTACTAGAGGAATTGAACAAGATACCTGCCCAGATACTTCAATAACAGTCTTTTCCCCTGAGGCAGTAAGCTTCTGCGTTGCTCGCGCTGAAACGGGCATACCCGAGACCTTAATATCGGAGCTAATCGTTCGGCTACCATCAGCACTTGGAGCAGAAACGGTGTCAGACTGGGTCATCTGAAGGCCTTTAGAAACAAACTTCTGAGCAATATCAGGAACACGGTCAGCTGCAACAGAACGCTTGCTCACAGCAGAAAACGCGCCTGCAGTATCTCCCGAAACTTCGAGACCCTCAAAGCCAATACCCATTTTTTCGCATACAAAACGCGCAAAGTCTTCAGAAGCATATGCCTCAATCACGCGGTCGATAGGGGCATTAACCGTAGTGGTTTCTTGAATTGCCATGAACTGTCCTTCCTAAAAGAGCGAATTGAAAAAGATATTCCTATAACGACAGTAGCATCATAAAAAACTCTTACTATAAAGCTAACCGAAAACCTCGTCCCAGCACGGTTACGTTAACAGGTTTTCGCTATAAAAGAATGACTATGACTCTACCCGTCCTATGAACGGACAATACCTCGAATAACTTGTCTCCAACGGCGAATAAACTTACGCATATCATGACCTGCCTGCACCTGAGCCAAAGAAGCTAATCCCGCAGAGAGATTTTCTGAGGCCTGATCGGCTCCTGGAACACGGCGAGAGCCAAGATACTTCTGCGGATTGTTCAACGCCTCATCAATCTTCTGTGCAAGATCACGTGCATCTATAGCAACAAAAGCTTCACCATTATTTTCCATCACCTGTGAGAACTGAACCTGATGATTATCAACAACCTCATCAAATTCTGCAAGGCGTGGCACCGCAATAGGGATAACACCAACTTCACGCGCATCAAGGATAGACCCTGGGCCACCCTGAACCACAACCACCTTAGCCTCCTCATAAATCTTTAACAGTTCAGAACGAGGCATTCTGTCAATATTTTTTGTTGCGTGTTCGGCACCTTCAGTAAACCCATGCTGAAACAAACAAGTAACCGTCGGATGATTGAGAAGATACGACTCAACCCATTCAACAAGCCGGTCAAACTTGTGATAGTCCGTACCTAAAGACACCACAAGGTCATAACTGACCGACTGGTTCTGCAACTCACCTGACACATCAGAAGTAGAACCTTGCTGTTGAAGTGAAGGGGTACTCATGTTCTGAGAATCGCTCATGTACATCTCTTTTCACAAACGGAACGAATAAAAATGGTGACAACATTGTGCTAACGGAACAGCGCATCATTACATAATGGCCCCAATATTAACTGACTCTGGAAATGCTTTCTGCTGTTCTTCCCACTGAACGACAAACAAATCGCTCATGGGATAACATAACCGTGCACTCATCGTTGGCATCGTAATACGGTCATAGGCTTCAATAAAAACAGTGCGTATTTTTAAAAGTTTTGCAACTGCAAAAAATGACACCGACACCGCAGCACCAGTACTAATCACCACATCCGGCTTTTCTCGTCGCAAAGTCTTCCATGCGACTTTTAGATTACGAATAGCATTGGGGATATTGCGGGTTGTCGGAAAATACACCCAATCAATCGTCTCTCCTTCAAGAGCAGCCTTGACCTCAGGCAACTCAAAAGTTGCCCAAGTACGTTCATGCTCTTTCCAGAACTTATCGAGAGCAATCAGCTGTGCTAGATGTCCTCCAGCGCTCGCTACAAGTAGTACTTTCATGGTCAATCCTTACAATGGACGGAAAATTTAGGAGGTCAAGAAGACATACAAGAAATGTGCATCGGTGATGTGCTCAGCAACACTGACGAACTCTTCTAAATCATTGACTGAAGTTTCAGGAGTAAGCACTACAACGCAAGCGCCAAGAGCATCCGCTGCAGATAATACTTCTGAAAGTTCTGTGCCACGATCAGTGACTAGTACATTAGGTGTATCTGAGGGAGACAGTTTCTTCTGCGAAAGCAATGAAGCAGGGGAGTCAACAAACGTTAGGCCCTTATCCGCATAAGCTTGACGTAATGTTGCCGCAAAATCGTCAGAAGCACGTGGAACCGAAGAATACAATACGGCACCAGCAATATTGGCTTTGCGGAAATCACCATTGATTACGCCGATAGAGCGGAAAGCACGGCGAGTATCTTCGATATCTTGGGTGTCACGAATGACGAAGACATCTTCTCCCAAAATATCTTCTGCGCGGTCACGATAGTTCACTGTACGTGCACGAGAATCTAATACCCATGCAATGATGGCACCTAACAAAAGACCCGATACCGCGCCGACAAAAATACATTTAATGAACCCTAGATTTGTAGAGTCTTGAGGAACCTTTGCTGAAGTAATAATACGTCCAGCATTAGTGTCGGTAATGCGTACCTGAGCTAAACGTTCTTCTAATGCGGTGCGTGCAGCATCATTACCATTTTTGCCAAGAGCGTTAATCTGCTTTTCAATTCCGGCAGCAACCGTATTAACAGAATCCTGCAACGCATCAGAACGTACCGCAAGGTAGGCCTGTGCTACCGCATTTGCGTACTCTGCTGCGTCTTGTGCAGAAGAAGCTGTTGCCTTGACATCAAAAATAGCGGTGCCAGAGTGCGCAGAAACTTCAATAGATTGACGTAGCTCAGAGACTAAATCATCGTGTGAAGAGCTTAGTGACTTTGCTGCAGCCTCTGCTACCTCACGAGAGCTCGCAACTGAAGCTTCAGTATTGATAGAGACATTACCGTGGCTTGAAGAGCTAGGGTTTGTTGATAGAGGATTGACTAAAACGGTTGCTGAAGCCTCATACTTTGGTGTTGCAATCAGTGAGAATACGCCTGCAATAAAGACACAGACGAGAACCGTTACACCAATCACCATAGGATGACGTACCATCTTTTTCAGCTGTGCTGATAATGAGACTGTACGAATTGCACGGGCATTAGCTCGGGGCGAATCGACGACTGCTCGACGAGAAGTATTTCTAGCCATAGGTTTCTAGACCTCTTTCTTAGGGGCAAAGTGTTTGCCAACACGAGTTTGTTGTGGACGTTTATTGAAAAGTTTTTCTAATCCCATAGACTTTTTGAAAACTAAAATAGCTGAGCAATATAGTGCTATAGCTATACTGAGATACACCAGCAGAGACCACCACGTAACTCCCAGCCAAATGACCACTAATAGAGCTACCGCTGTGGGTATACCCCCAGCAATACCCATCACCGGTAAAAGCTGTGATAAGGAACTACGGATACCAACGAGGAAAAAGACCTCATACGAAGCAAGAAAAGTATCAACTAAAATAGCTGCCGACCACGCAACGACTGCACCATATAAGCCCCATACAGGAACAAGGGTGAAATTCAGTAGAAGTGAAACGGCCAAGGACGAAAGCTTGTTATAAAGTTGCCAGCGGCTCTTACCGCTCATCAAAAGAACGGACTGAACTCCTCCTGCGGCAATCGCGACCATCATCGCCGGGCAAATCACCCAGAGAACACCTGCGCCAGAAGAAAAACCATGGCCAAAAATCTCCAATAAGAGAGGGCCAAAGAACGCCAACGTGAGGTAGAACGGCCAGCTTAATGCGATCAGTGCACGAGTATTGCCGAGGAAAATTTCTTGTGCACGCGGATAATCATTGACGGCTAAAGCTGCGCTGATAGAAGGACCCGTCACAATACGACCAGTATGTTCAACCATGACGCCAACTCGCACCATACGGTTAACCGCACCATACACACCAGAAGCGCCAACTCCGACAAAAGCCGCTACGCAAAGGACGTCAATCCATTCGAGAATAGACTCAACGACAGCAGAAACTCCACGGGCCGAGCTAAAGCTCCAGAAAGAACGAGAAGTCTCTGCGGGTAGAGGATTCTCAACTAACGAATCTTCTTCGGTCGGAAGTGAACGTCGTACAGCAAAAAATGCAACGATAGCGACAACCACTACGGGGATCACCCAAGAGAACGCTAATGCAAGAGCATTACCGGCTACCGTAACTACTAAGAACACCGCGACAATACGTAGCGTTGGAAGCAGAACATTTTGCAAACCGGTAAAGAGAACTACCTGACCTAGGCCTCGTAAGACACCAAAACAGATGGTCATAAAAGTTGCGCAAAGTAGGAAAGCTGCGGTCACGCTGAGCATCATTCGGTAAGATTCAGAGAGCTCAGGCATCAGCCAAGCATAGCCAATTGTCAAAGAACTGATAGCTAAACAAATCGCTACCGATGGAATAGCCGCAAAACGAATAAGAGACGTGATTGCTGAATAACGCCCCGTTGCTTTCTGCGCTGACACCGTACGAACTAAACCAGTATCAGAACCAAACACCGATAACGATGTTCCAATAGCAAAAAGTGCCATGACCTGGAAAAAATCTCCAGCGCCAGAGGTTCCTAAGCTATTAGAAACGATGAGAGTCGCAACAAACGCAGCGCCAGCACCATACATGACAAAAACAGAGGAAATTGCCCCACTTTTAGCAAGAGAAGCCATAACTATAGACCCTCCTCATGCACAATAGAACGCATAATCAGAGCAAGGCAGAGCATCATTGCTGTCATTTGCATGATGTCAAAACTGTAGAAGATAAAAACGCAGATAGCGCATACCGGAACAGAGTGAATCCAAATACCGGCAGCTGAACTTACACCCCATGTGCTTGCGATGGAATAGAGCATAAAGGCCATGAAGAGGAATAACCCGACCAAACCGAAACAGAACATGAGTGCCCACAGGTAGCCTTGAGTGCCCATTGAAACACCAATGGTGACATTCATTCGTGATGTGCCATAGCCAACGAGTGGTGAATCTAAAACAGCTTCCCACGTTGCTTTATAAAGAGCTGCACGCCCACCGGTTGAATCTGAGTACTCTTGACGTCCTAGAATCTGAGCTAATGTTCCTGAAGCAACTAACGCAATAAGAGCGATGATGGCTGCAACCAACCCGTAGAAAGCTACTTTCAAGTTTCCTTCAAGGACATGGCGGAAAATAACATAGCTGACGCATAATGCTAAGCCAATGAACATGCCACGGTTACTGGTAGCGATTGCAGGGAAAAGACCTGCCGCAACGGATAAGCTCAAAATAATTTTTGTACGCCTCTTGGTTGCTGCAGTAATCACTGCCAAAACAACGGGGGTTAAGAAGGTAAAGGCTAGACCCCAACTATTTGCGTAAGGGAAGGGCGCTGACGGACGAATATAAGGTTCTGGGGCACCCCAAGGAAGCTGTACTTCTGCCAATGGTGGTTGCACATAATCACGGACGAGAGGATTATTCAAAAGTCCGCCTGGCATGAGATAACTCATGGGTGTGATAAGACGAAAATCTGGGAAGAATAATGCAAACCACCCTAGAATGACGACGGTGTACCATACCGTGACAAGCCCACCAAGCATTCCCTGAGCCGATATCTTTTCTCGGGCATTGAAAAAGTAAACGCCGTAGACACCAACGTTAAAGATGTTGACGAATCTCAGCCCCCACGCGAGGATATCGCTACCGCCGTGAAGAGAGACAGTACATACAAGACACCAAATTGTGAGTGCAAACCAGAGCCATTGTGTCTTATAGACAAGAATATTCCCGCGAATCATCATATAGGCAACCATGATGAGGGCAAGAACCGTCGGTAGGAACTGCCAAAGGCCCAACGCCCAGATGATAGGGAAACCGTAAAGGAGTGTATATAGAGGCCAGGCTGGAAGATGAGCAAAACTTTGGGTGGAGTAGGGGTCCGGTTGATGTTCGAAACGTGTGCCACCACGAGATTTAAGAAGTGCTAGCGCCATGTTTTATAGCCCCCGACCTGTTTTTTGTACAAAGTCTAATAGAACATGTGCTTTGACTAGACCGGTGGAAACAATATACGCAGCCCACGCTCGAAGTTGAGTGATGTCACGTGAAAGTGTTGCTCGTGCCCAGCGTCGTGCTTGTTGTGAGTTCCCCAGTGCAGCATACGCAAAAGCTACCTGACCGCTGATACGGGCAAGTCCTCGAGGCTGCTGTTCAAATTCAGGGAACTTCTGTAGAAGATAGGTGAGACCGTCTACCATAGACTGCCATTTTCCGGCAAAGAATGAAGGCCTATCCCATAAGACGAGAATGAGAGGGTCTTGGACGCTGAGCACATCAGCATGTTTGGTAGCTCTTAGCAACAAATCATAGTCTTCGCCGTAGGCACTAGGAAGTTGTTCGTCTACAAGACCAATTTTTCCGCCGTCAAGGTCTGCTCTACGGTAGAGCATGGCGGAGGGATGGATCTCGGTAATACGGGAGAGAAGAAAATCTGTGAAGGTTGCTCGCTCAGGTGCTAGCCGTTGTACATCTTCGCCGGCAGTGCGGATTGTAATACCGCTAGAAATGGCGATAGCCTGTGGATTCTCTTCCCAGAGTTGAACTTGGCGAGATATCTTGTTTTTGTACCAGTAATCGTCATCATCGCAGAACCCGATAAGTTCTCCAGAAGCAGCTAATATACCGCTATTACGACCGCCGGCTAAACCTTGTGGACGCTCATTGACAATAGTTTTGAGGGAACGATTTTGCGGAATATGAATATCGGTGAGCGTATCAATTTCTACGTGGTCAAAGACGACAATGACTTCGATATCTCCTGGATAATCTTGCTCCATAATAGAACGCACTGCTGTGCGAAGAAGCTCAGGGCGTGAACCGATAGTTGCGATAACTGCGGAGATAGTTGGAAATGACATGCTCAGACCTCTTTTATACGTCAGCTGGTGTGTTCAGGGACTGGAATTTACGTTTCATAGAAAGCGCGGTAGTGGCAAGGTTTGCGCAGAAAAGGAGGGCATAAACAGCGATAAATGCTGGTGCCCAACCCCAGAGAATGAAAATCCAGCAGAGTGTGCCAGCATCCATATGTAAGTTGATGAAAGACCTGAGTGCGCCGCCGGCAGGAGGTGCTGCTGTTTTACGGTTGTTGCGTAACTGTTCTGCAAGGATTTGGCTCATGAAGTGCCCAACAGTTTGTAACGTAAACGCAATAGGAATCCACCATAATGCCCATCCGTGTATTGGCCAGTCATCTTGCCAACGGATGAATGAAATCAGTACGGCAAGGTGAACAGCTGGTACTCGGATGGAATCAACGACGTGATCTAGCCATTCTCCGGCGGGGGAGGATGCTCCGGTGACTCGTGCGACTTGTCCGTCTGCCGAATCGAGGGCGTATCCGAGAGCGAAAAGGATACTGATGCTCAACGCTGTTCCGAAGGTGGGGGGAGCAAAAATTATGAGGATTATTCCTGTGAAGGACCAGAAAGCGCTAATTGCGGTGACTTGGTTGGGGCTGATTCCATATTTGACAGCTGCTGCCGCGAAATACCGTGCAAGGCGACGATTCACCCAACGAGTGTAAGCAGGGACTCCGTGGCCAGGTTTTTGGGCAGATTCTAACGCCGCGAGAGTCTCACGGAAACCTTGCGGAGAAGATGCTGTGTGTTGAGTACTCAAAACGAAAACATACCAATCAAGTCAGTGCAAACCATGGTGTGGAATGCATGGTGTATGAGGAGAAAAACTTCGGCTACATCTGCTAGAGCAGAAGTATTCGGTGACACTAGATAGTATCCTCAAAATCTTGAGAATACTGTGAGATACCAAGCTAAAACGACGTTTGTGGGGCAATATGTACCGAGAAAACATCGTTTAGGTGATGAGTTGCCACGAAATATTTGGTCTTGTTGTGAGATGTATTAAAGCTGAGAAAGCTGGGGTGTGTTCTTTGAGCATTCAAAGAACACACCCCAGCTCACATGAGTTGAACCCTCAGCTCAACTTATGGTCTCGACTAACCAACACGCAAGGTTGCGGAGAGGTCGAAGGAGACTCGTGCCCACCAGTTGGTGAATCCGTGAGTTTCTACAGCAATAACGTTCTTGCCTTCAATGAGGTCAGAGGCAGGAATCTGAATGATAACTGGGTTATTGATTGCAGACCAGTCAGCAGGAGCTGCAGTAGCTCGAGTCAAAGCATCAACATAGCCAGAAGACATATTGTGGCGTTTGACCTCTTTACCATTGACGTACACGATAGCGCCGTCATCCAAACGCATGTTGAGTTCCAAAGATACGTAATCCGAGGGATTCTCAATCTGGATTTCCTTGCGGGTGTACATGGATGTGGGCTGCTTGAAGACATTTGAGTTGAGCTCAGTTCTTAGCTGTGCACTGTTCCAACCCATTGGAGCTGTAGCGTTGTACCAACCGGTAACGTCAGTATCAACCTCGCGCCAAGAATTATTCGCCCAGACTGGGTCTAGAAGAACGTTCCAGCGCTCGCCACGGTTGATAAGGACCTTATCAGTAACAGGTGCCACAGGGTCTACAGGCTCTGGTTTTTCAGGATCTACTGGCTCTGGCTTCTCAGGGTCAACTGGCTCTGGTTTCTCAGGGTCAACTGGTTCTGGTTTCTCAGGGTCAACTGGTTCTGGCTTCTCAGGATCTACTGGCTCTGGCTTCTCAGGGTCAACTGGCTCTGGCTTCTCAGGGTCAACTGGTTCTGGCTTCTCAGGATCTACTGGCTCTGGCTTCTCAGGGTCAACTGGCTCTGGCTTCTCAGGGTCAACTGGCTCTGGTTTCTCAGGGCCAACTGGTTCTGGCTTCTCAGGGTCAACTACACCGTTACCGAGACCTGCGATAGCCACTGGGGTTGATGCGGAGTAGTTTCCAGCTGCATCAACAGAACGTACAAAGTAGCGAGCGTTATCAGCGTGCTCGACCTCGTAGGTAGTAACGCCAAGACCAACGGTTGCAATAACGCGGTCGTCACGAAGGACTTGGTAGGTGGTCTTGCCATTAGTTTTGCTATCCCAGTTGAGGATATCTTGACCGTTACGAGTCGTTACAGAAAGATTTGCAGGTGTTGCTGGTGGAGTGACGTCACGGGGTGCGTAACGAGCAAAACCAACAGTTTGTTGAACGCCGGAAGCACCAGCACTTCGGTTGATGTCGCCACCAACCCAGAGAACGCCGGTGGAGTCTACGAAGGACTCCCAGATACCGTATCCACTAGCACCGCTGATGATGGGGTTGAACTCTGGAAGAACCGCTCCGGTGTTTGCGTCAAAAGCGTTGACGAGGCGTTCCATGTGGATATTGCTAGATTCATCCCATGGGCGGTCGTGTGTCTGTGCGCCTTCATAAATCCAGTCACCGCAGTGGCATGCAGCGTACACTACGTTGCCACTCTTGTGAAGGTCTTGGAAATCGCCACCAGATTTGGTGATGGCTGCAGAACGACGTGAAAGATCGTTCTTGTTGTATTGCGCAACGAGGTGCTCTGCGCCGCCTGCCCATACTGAGTCATGAGCGTCTTGGACGTCAAACTGGAAACCTTGGTTCTTGTGGTTGCCTTTGTTATATGACAAGCGCCAATCCCAGTCTTGTTTACGGGTACCGTTGTTGTAATCGATGGCTGCGAGTTTCCAGGTACGTTCTGAACCAAGGGTTGAGAAGTATCCTGCTGCATAGACTGCAGAGTTGTCGTCAGCTGCGCTGATGCCGTTGACAGTGCCGTTAAAGTTTGGACGCCACTTCCAGTCGACGGAGCCGGTGTTGAGGTCGAAGCGTGCAGCGCTACGGGAATATGCGTATGCGGAAGATCCGGAGCCTTTAACGTGGGTGAAGATACCACCGATGTAGAGGTAACCGTTTTTAGCGTGGATGGTCTTGACCGTGGTTACACCGGAGGAAAGGCGGTTTTGGATATGCCAATCGTAGGTGCGGTCAATCTTTCCGGTAACGGGGTTGAGGATGACGAAGCCATCGACCTTTTCACCGTTGACTTCGGTGAACTCGCCACCAACAGCTAAAGTTCCGTTAGGTAGAGCTTCTACAGCTTTAACCTGCCCGTTGAGCTTGGGGGTGAAAGAACGTACGAGCTCAGCAGTTTTAACGTTGTAGCCAGCGATGAAGGACTGGTTGACAGTTTCTCCACGTGCACTGACAACATTTTTAAAGTCGCCACCGGTGAATACTGTGTCACCGACCTGTGTGATGGCCTGAACGTAGGTGTTCATCTCTGATTTGGTGCCAGTTCCGGTTGCTTCGGATGTGCGCCATTTCATGGCAGATGAGTAGCTATTAGGTAGTTCTACTTTTTGGGAAGCCGCTGCACCGGAATCAGCAATAGCGTTGAGGTTTAGGTCAGCCTGAGTAAGTTTCGGGCGAAGATATACCTGAGTGAATGGTACTGCGTAGGACCCATTGGGTGACCATAGGTAGGAGTTAGGGCTGGTGTTTCCATACACGCGAGGACCAAACTGGAATCCAAGTTTCCAGTTGAACTCTTTAGATGTGCTGAAACGAAGGACATTGTATCGGGTGTTAAAAGTTCCGATGCGTCCTAGAGAGTGGTGGTAGAACCGGTTCCAATCGGTCCAAGAAGGGTTATCAAACTTGATATTTTCCCAGTTTGCAGTTGCCTGGAGCGCCCAAGTCCAGTTTTTAGCTTGAGCTCGTTGAGCAGTAAGCTCCTGCCATTTGGTTCCTTCAGCGTTGGTGCTACGACGGAATCGTACACCATCTGATAGTTCGCTGGGGGACTGCCCGTTAAGGAGCGCATCAACAGTTAGTGAGGGAAGTTGGATAGGGGAGAAGGCGTCAGTGCCGTCAGGGTTTGTCGCTAGCTTTTGGGGGTCTCCTTGTCCAGCGTATTGTTCTGTCCAGCCTTCACGTCCGCGTCCGATGAGAACCCATCCGCCACCATTGGTTTCTTGGTCGCAGTAGAACTGTTCTGGCGCGTCCATCTCTGGGGTATAAAGCCAGTATGTTCCGGAGCGTGAACGGGAGTTATTTTGTTTAATTTCGTAGCACGATGCTGCTGCTTTGTCGCTGGATGAGCCATCTTTAGTGTTCTCCGCCTGTGCCGAGGTGGTGGTGAGGAACGATAGCCCAAGAGCTGCGGTTGCGGCAGAAGCTAAAAGTGCTTGGGATAGTGTTTTCTTCTTCATAGCCTTTAGCAATCTGGGTTGTTCGGGAAATCGTGAGATGCGATTTTCCACTGACCGTTATCTTGTATCAAAGTAAAAATATTGAGTGAACGTTCAGGTGCTGAGGTGTTATTGATAACGTCTCCTACAGCGTTTTTGACCTTAACTTGTGATGAGTCAAGGCATACCTGAAGTATTTTTGCTGGCTGGTCGTTGTATGTACCGTCAGCTATTTTGGGAGTGCCGACGACCTTTGCTGTGCCCTCTTGAGTCCATTGATTATTTGCGAACTCTTCGGCAGCAGCGATGAAGCTTTCAGCGGCGCTTCCTGTTGCAACAGAGGTAATTTTCTCTTCAGTGGCTTGGTCGAGAGTTACTGTTGTTGCTGGGGCACTGTCTTCTCCACTTTGTGCAGGGTCTTCTTCTGTTGGTTCAGATGGTTTGACTGTTCCAATATCAGAAAGTACCTGCTGGTAAGAGGTGTAGAGCTTTTCTGTTTCGGCAACGTGTTCTTCTGAAGGTTGTACTTCTTTGGAATGTTGAAGTGACTCTGCTCCAGCATAGTTTTCTTCTAGCTTTTGCTCAGGCTCCTTATGTTTTTGCTCTGTGTTAGCAGGTTTCTGTGTTGAATCTGCTGACGCTTCGTTGTGCTGAGCGGGGGTGTTTTTAGGGTCCTGAGATGCGGAAGCGGCAGCAGAGCTATCGGGTGAAGCTTGCTGTTGCGATGATGATGCGCTTTTTGTCTCTGACTGTTCGTCAGAACATCCGGTCAGTAGAAGGAGAGGAACGAGGGACGCTCCCATGAGCTGCTTAGACGTTAGCCTAGGCAGAGGTGTTCTGTGTGCTCGATGCATTAAAGCCTCTAAAAGGGTAGACAGCAAAGGTTTTTCTCAGTGTGGATACTGAGTGGTGTGGTTTTGCGAGTGATGCGAGTGTTTGCCTATGGACGGGCAAACTTTTTTTATTCTATAGAGTGAACTGGGAAAAAATTGGAATTATTTTGTACCCATAAATGCACCTAGGGGATATATAAAGGTGAAAAAATCCTTTACAAAGTTCAAAAATGCTACAAGTTTTCAAAAATGAACAATATATAGTAGACACTATGTAACTAATATGAAATAAAAAGACGCTCAAGGGTTTAGGTGTTGGATATTTTTTGGTGAGGAAGATAATAGCCAAAAGGTAGGTTTTTGCCCAACAAAAAACACGAGGCGTGTCTTTCTTAGGGAAAGGGGCAGAAGATTGAACGCGGCATAAAAGTCCTTGAAGTTCTTGAAGTCCTTACTGAAAGGAAGGGTGGCGCGTTGAACGCACAAGGTTGTAAAAACAGCTAAAACTAGCTTGAAACGGATATTTTTGAACCCAAAGAACATCCCAAGAGCTTCTTGATGAGTGAAGTGATAATCCGTCAGTCAAGGGCCCCTTGACCTTGCGGTGATGATCCGTGTTACCGGCGAGTAACCTAGAGCCTGTCTCTTTGGGCAAAAGGCGGCAGTGTAAATCTCCTCTAGATATAAGCAAAACGCACTATGGGTTACGCTACGGTGAGAGTGTCGATAAAAAACCACGTCACGCTAAGAAAACGAATTATGCAATAAAAAACAACAATAAAATTAAATAAAAATAATTATTGATAAAACTCAAAGAAAAATATGAGCCACGCACCAAATATAAAAATATCTGAGCAAGTCACCGTTCAGTTAAGAAAAAATAAGACCCAAAACCAAACCTGCAACACCAACGCTCCTATGCGATAATAATAAACAGCTTAAATCCACACTAAACAGCAGAAAGAAGCTCCAATGAGCCTCACGGGACTCACCCTACTTCTTGAAACAGAACCAACCTTCGCTCGTATCGGAGAATATGCGGCGCAAAACCCAGAAAAACGAACCACAGAACTAGCCATCGGCACCGTCGACGGAGCACGTCCCCCACTCATTGCACACATTGCAACGAACCTCCAAAAAACAACACCTCAAGCAACCACTCTCGTCATCACCGCAACAGAACGAGAAGCCGAAGATACACGCCTAGCCCTCGAATCCTTCCTAAAACCAGACAAGATAGCACTCTTCCCAGCATGGGAAACGCTCCCACACGAAAGACTCTCCCCACGCAGTGACACCGTCGGAGAGAGACTCAGCCTCCTTAGAAAACTAAAGACCGAAACACCTCAAGTTATCGTTGCGCCCATCCGCTCCATCATCCAACCCATCGTAGACGGACTCGAAAAAATGGAGCCAGTCACCTTACGCTGCGGAGAAGAACAAAACTTTGAAGACGTCATCCACGCTCTACAAAATGCCGCCTACTCACGAGTAGACCTCGTCTCCAAACGCGGAGAATACGCCGTCCGCGGAGGAATGATAGACCTCTTCTCACCGACAGCAGAACACCCCGCACGTATAGAATTCTTCGGCGACGAAATCGAAAACATCCGATGGTTCTCCGTTGCAGACCAAAGAACCATCACCTCAAAAGAACACCCACAAACACTCTACGCACCACCTTGCCGCGAACTCCTCATCACCCCCGAAGTCATGAGCAAAGCCGCAAAACTACAAAAAGACTTCCCCGGCGCACGCACTATGCTCGAAAAAATTGCTGGAGGAATCTACGTCGAAGGCATGGAATCACTGACCCCACTACTCGTGGAAAAAATGACCACCTTTATCGACGTCTTACCAACACATTCCATCGCACTCCTCCTCGAACCAGAAAAAATACACACACGAGCTAGAGACTTAGTCGCCACAAACGACGAATTCCTTCACGCAGCATGGGATAGCGCCGCAGAATCCGAAGAGAACGACGCTGAAAAAGCACCCCTAGACGTCGGACAACACCGAGAAGAATTCAACGAGGGATCATTCCAAAACTTGCAACAAGTGCGCCAACACGCACACAAAAACCACTGCTCATGGTGGTCCATGACAGCCCTAGGCATTGACGACGCCATCGAAAACGACATCGACTCCATCACCTTTAACGCCAGAGAACCGCACTCCTACGCAGGAAAAGTTGAAGAACTCCTCAAAGAACTTCACCAGAAAGTACGTGACGGATGGAGAATCGTTGCCGTAACAGCCGGCAACGGGCCTCTCGACCGCCTCATCGAAGTACTCCACCAAGCTGAAATTCCTGCCACACGTACCGACAGTCTAGAGAATATCCCCGACCCCGGAATAATTGAGCTAACCACCGCTCAAACAGGAAAAGGGTTTATGCTCGACGACGCCAAAATTGGTTTCCTCACTGAAGCCGATATCCTCGGACGAACCAGCAACTACATCATCTCCCGTAGCGGAAATACTAAACTACCTACTCGACGCAGAAAAAATGCTGTAGACCCCCTCGCCCTCAAAGCAGGAGACTATGTTGTTCACGAACAACACGGTATCGGGCAATTTATCGAAATGATACAGCGCCCCATCGCAGGAACAGCGCACAATTCACCACACAAAGCCTCCAAAGAATACCTCGTCCTCGAATATGCGCCCTCCAAACGCGGAGGACCTAAAGACAGACTCTTCGTACCCGCCGACCAACTCGACCAAGTCTCTCACTACGTTGGTTCAGAAGCACCAACATTATCTAAAATGGGAGGCTCTGACTGGGCAAAAACTAAAAGCCGTGCTCGAAAAGCTGTTAAAGAAATCGCTGCAGACCTCATCAAACTTTACTCTGCACGACAAGCCTCAAAAGGACATGCCTTCAGCCCCGATACCCCATGGCAGCGTGAACTCGAAGAAGCCTTCCCCTATAACGAGACACCCGACCAGCTCTCTGCCATCAACGATGTCAAAGCAGATATGGAACGTGAAATACCGATGGACCGCCTCATCTGCGGAGACGTCGGATACGGGAAAACAGAAATTGCCGTCCGAGCAGCCTTTAAAGCAGTACAAGACGGAAAACAAGTGGCAGTACTCGTACCAACCACACTCCTAGCACAACAACATTACGAAACATTCTCACAACGATTCTCTGGATTCCCCGTACGTATACGCGTCCTCTCCCGATTCCAAAAAGCGAAAGAAACAAAAGAAGCACTAGAAGAAATAACGCAAGGCAGCGCCGATATTATTATCGGAACACACCGACTATTCTCACAAAACGTTGAGTTCAAAGACCTCGGGCTCATCATCATTGATGAAGAACAACGCTTCGGTGTAGAACACAAAGAAAAACTCAAACAGCTCAGAACAAACGTTGACGTCCTAGCCATGTCAGCAACACCCATCCCACGAACACTAGAAATGTCACTCACAGGTATTCGTGAAACCTCTACCCTCGCCACTGCACCTGAAGAACGACATCCCGTTCTCACCTACGTGGGCGCTCGCACCAACCAGCAAATCACTGCTGCTATTCGTCGTGAAATTATGCGAGAAGGGCAAGTCTTCTTCGTGCATAATAGGGTTTCTTCCATCGAATCTGTGGCACGAGAACTACAAGAACTTGTTCCCGAAGCACGTATCGCTATCGCTCACGGGCGGATGAGTGAAAGCCGACTCGAACAAATTATTGTTGATTTTTGGGAACGAAAATTTGATGTACTCGTCTGCACCACTATCGTTGAAACCGGTCTAGATATTTCTAATGCGAATACCCTAATCGTCGATCAAGCGCAGAACTATGGCCTATCTCAACTGCATCAGCTACGTGGACGAGTCGGAAGAGGCCGAGAACGAGCCTACGCTTACTTCTTATACCCCCCAGAAAAGCTCCTTGGAACGGTAGCACTAGAACGACTCAAAGCTGTGGCTACACATAATGAGCTTGGCTCCGGTATGCAATTAGCGATGAAAGACCTTGAACTTCGAGGGGCAGGAAACCTCCTTGGCGGAGAACAATCTGGACATATCGCAGGAGTCGGCTTCGACCTGTACCTTCGTCTCGTGGGCGAAGCTATCACTCAGTTCCGCTCTGATGGTGAAGAAGAAAAGAATATTGACGTTAAAGTTGATATCCCAGTCAACGCACACTTCCCGCATGAATATATTTCTTCTGAACGTTTACGCCTTGCAGGATACCGACAAATCGCACAAGCTAATAGTGAAGAGGAACTCAACGACATCCGAGAAGAGCTCAAGGACCGTTACGGTGAGCTTCCCGAACCGGTAGAAAACCTTCTCTTAGTGGCATCGTTACGTATTTATGCTCGTTCTTTAGGCGTTCAAGAAATTGTTGTGATGGGAACGAAAGTCCGGTTCTATCCGGTAGATCAACTTGCAGAATCTCGTCAAATGCGTTTAGAGCGTATGTACCCTGATGCAACTTACCGGAAAATTCCAGAGAGTACACATTCTCAGATTCTTCTTCCACGTCCTAAAACTGCACGTGTTGGGGGCAAAGATCTCAGTGACCGTCCACTCATTGACTGGGTTCAGAACTTCCTCAAAGTCATTATTGACCCACAATGAGACTTTAAGGTGGGCGGGGAGTGACGTTCTAGAAAAATAGCGGTGGGACATAAGAACTTCTCTTATGTCCCACCGCTATTTTTCTTAAGCGTTTAATGGCTCTTCGACGGTGAAGATTAGAGCTGGGTCAAGTCAGTGCCGCTGGTACGCTGAGCAGTATTTGTCTTGGATGGCAAAACATGGAAGACAACGCCCCAGATGCTACCAAGGATGAGTGTTCCTAACGCAAACCAGAATGATCCACCATCAGGGAACGTGTTTAAGCACCATAGACCGGACAAAAAGATAACAAAAAACACCGAGAAGATACTAATATTCTCAAGGTGCTGACCTTGACCAGAGAACTGCGGACCAGACTGTCCACTAGATTCTTTATGGTAGTCGTGCTGGTAGTGTGACATAGAAAAACGTCTTTCTCAATGCAGAAGCGAACGATATGTAATAAGAAGTTAAACCTCAGTATAGATGGTGTAGAAAACTTATGCACATTGTGTGCCTAAGTTTTCTACACCTCTTAAAGATTAATAAGCGCCCTCAACGGCATCTGCAGCACCAATAATGGCGATACCTTGAGAAGCTCCGATACGAGTAGCACCAGCATCAATCATGGCAAGAGCTTGCTCACGTGTACGAATACCGCCAGAAGCCTTAACCCCCATATCAGCACCAACTGTTCGTCGCATCAAAGCGATGTCCTCAACCGTTGCACCTGCTGAAGAGAAACCAGTAGAGGTCTTCACAAAATCAGCGCCAGCTTCGATGGCAGCTTCACAGGCAAGAACTTTCTGCTCATCGTTAAGTTCAGAGGTCTCAATAATGACCTTAACAATTGCCCCACCATCATGAGCAGCCTGAACAACACCACGGATGTCTTCGACCAAAGCCTGACGATTCCCGCTCAGAGCATGAGCAATGTTAATGACCATGTCAACTTCGCGAGCGCCAGCTGATACAGCTGTTTGAGTTTCAAAGGCTTTGACCTCTGGTGCAGATGCACCCAAAGGGAACCCAATAACAACACAAGGAACTGCTTCAGATCCGGCTAGTTCTTCGGCGAGGACGCTAACCCATACAGGGTTTGCGCACACTGATGCGAAACCGTGTTCACGAGCTTGTGCGCAGAGTAAACGGACTTGTTCTTCTGTCGCTGAAGAAGCAAGAATCGTGTGATCAATCATGTGCGCTAGTTCAGTGGGGCTTAGCTGTGCAGCTGAACCGCCAGTAGTAGGTGTATTCATCTAAATATTCTCCATGACCGTAAAATATGGGGCACACCACTGCAAGATGACAAGGCGAAACCCAAAAATAAATAATTCTAGACGCCTAAAGCAATCTTCATCGTATGCGCAATACGTTCTAGACGTTCTTGCGCCTGTTGACGTGCTACCACGAGCGCACCATCTTCTTCAGAGACAGGAACAATAACCTCAACATAGCATTTGAGTTTAGGCTCTGTACCTGAAGGGCGAACAATAACTCGTGAATTATCTTCGCTTAAGAACAGTAGACCATCGGTGGGGGGAAGACCCTCATAACCATCTGATAAATCAGCGTGAGTACGTAGTGGTGAATCACCTAAGGTGGGAGGAGTCGTCGTTCGTAGAGAACTCATCATCTGTCCGATACGGCTAAGGTCTTCAACACGAACTGAAATCTGGTCAGTAGCGTATACACCGTGTTCTTGGGCGATGCGGTCAAGAACCTCAATGAGAGAAGAACCTTGTTCTTTGAGACGATGAGCATAACGAGCTACGACAAGTGCCGCAGAAATACCGTCTTTATCTTTGACTAAATCTGGGGCAACGCTATAGCCGATAGCTTCTTCATAACCGTAGCTAAGCCCCTCAATGCGAGCAATCCATTTGAAACCGGTGAGGGTTTGATAATGACGGATTCCGTGAGCTTGAGCAATAGCACCTAGCTGACGAGATGAGACAATTGAGTTTGCAAACGTAGCGTTCGTAGTGCCTTCTGGTGTTTTGGCGAGCTTCTCGATCATTGCCACACCCAAAAGTGAACCAATTTCATCTCCACGAAGCTGACGCCAAGAATTTTGGTGGGGGTCGTACACTGCGAAAGCTGCACGGTCTGCGTCTGGGTCATTGGCGATGATGAGGTCGGCGTTTTTCTGCTGAGCTAATGCAAAAGCAAGGTCTAAAGCACCGGGTTCTTCTGGATTAGGGAAAGATACTGTTGGAAAATCAGGGTTGGGAACAAATTGTTCCTGCACAGGAAATACCTCAGTAAAACCTGCGTTGTTGAGAACAGAAAGAACGGTCTGCCCACCGACACCGTGCATTGCTGTATATACGATACGTAAGTCGCTGGGTTCTGTTGAGTCTAGATGATTAATTGCTTCAACATATTCTGAGGCGATGTTCTGATCGAGAACTTCCCAACCTTGTTCTGCTAAAACAATTTCTTCATCAACGATATTGGCGATTGCATGAGCAATATCTGCATCATAGGGAGGCACAATTTGAGCTCCACGGCCGTGTTCTGCAACAGCTTGACCGCCAAGATATACCTTATAACCGTTATCTTCGGGTGGGTTGTGAGAAGCTGTGACCATGACACCAACTTCAGCGTTAAACTTACGGCAAGCCCACGCTAATACAGGCGTTGGTAGAGCTGAAGGCATCAAGAGTGTGCGGATACCGGCTGCCGTAAAAATTGCGGCGGTTTCTTCTGCAAAAATATCTGAGTTATAGCGTGCATCATAGCCAACAACAGCGGTGATACCAGACCACTTCTCGTGCGTTGAACGCCCGCTCACATACGAGGCAAGACCAGCTGCTGCGCGGCGTACCACCACACGGTTCATACGCATTGGCCCTGCTCCTAAAGCAGCTCGTAACCCCGCAGTGCCAAATTGTAAGGTGCCGCTAAATCTCTCGGCGAGGTCTGTGGCAGCTTGGACGTCACCGTCACGAACTTGCGAGAGTAACTTTTCGAGTTCTTGACGTGTTGTGGCGTCGGGGTCAATGCTCAGCCAATGTTCAGCTTGAGCTAATAGGTCAGAGGACTGATCCATCGAGAAAATCCTTAAAATGACTGTGGAATGAGGAACAAAAGAATTAAATTTTTGCGATGATATCGGCAAGTAAACGCGAGATACGAGGTCCGGCATCGATACCAGCTTGAATCACTTCTTCATGGTTCAAAGCAGTCTCTTGAATACCTGCAGCCATATTCGTGACTAACGAAATACCACAAACTTCTAGTCCCGCAGCTCGAGCAGCAATGGCCTCTAGCGCGGTAGACATACCCACCAAATCAGCTCCCATCGTGCGCATCATGCGAATCTCTGCAGGAGTCTCGTAATGAGGTCCCGGTGCCTGATAATAAACGCCTTCTTGTAAGGAGGGGTCAATATCCTGCGCAATGGCGCGAATACGAGGAGAATACAGGTCGGTTAAATCGACAAAATGAGCACCCGATAGGGGAGAGGTTGCCGTAGCGTTGATGTGGTCACTAATGAGGACTGGCATGCCCGCTGAATATGACGGGTTGAGACCGCCACAACCATTAGTCAGAATCATTGTTTTGACACCTGCCGCTGCTGCACATCGAACTCCGTGAACAACGGCGTCGACTCCACGACCCTCGTAATAGTGTGTTCTAGCGCCAATTACAAGAGCGCGCTGTCCAGAAGGGGTCAAGATAGAAGAAATTGTTCCAGCATGGCCAGCTACACCAGAAGCGTGGAATCCTGGTAACTCTGCTGCGGAAATTGTGTGTGTTGTTTCTCCGATAAGTTGAGCAGCCTCACCCCAGCCTGAGCCGAGGGTTAGAGCAATATCGTGCTGAGCGACTCCGGTCAGCTCACTGATGCGTGTAGCGCTTTGCTGTGCAAGGATGTGTGCAGGGTGCTCTGGGGAAGAAGTAGGCAGAGCAGACGTTAAAGTACTTTTCTCATGTATCACACATGCTAACCTATCAAAATTGCGTTCAAAGGTGGGAAACGTGCACGAAAAAGGCGTAAGAGTTTGAATGAAATTATCTTCTGCATCACAATAGAAGGGTGACTCATACAACAGATTACGCATCACGCACTATTATCATTCTCGGCGGAGGCCCCGGCGGGTACGAAGCCGCACTCGTAGCGTCCTCCCTCGGCGCACAGGTAACGCTCATCGAACGACAAGGATTTGGTGGTTCCGCAGTACTTACCGACGTCGTCCCCTCAAAAACCCTCATCGCCTCAGCCGATATTATGGCATCCCTCGACGAAACAGCAGATCTTGGAATCTGCTTTTCTGAAGAAAAAACAACAGGCAAACCCTACGTCGACCTCAAAACTGTTAACGAACGGCTCCTACGACTTGCCCAACAACAATCAGCAGATATTAAACGATCATTAGAACGAGCCGGAGTCACTATCATTGAAGGCACCGGAAAACTTAAAGACCAATACACTGTAGAAGTCCGTGAAAGTAACGGGCTAAGCTACGAATTACGAGCAGAGTTTATCCTCCTTGCTGTTGGAACACACCCACGAGAACTGCCAACAGCAAAACCAGACGGAGAACGCATCCTCAACTGGACGCAACTATACTCGCTCAAAGAACTCCCCGAAGAACTCATTGTTGTCGGCTCCGGAGTCACCGGCGCAGAATTTGCTTCTGCCTACAACCGTCTCGGCTCACATGTCACCCTCATCTCTTCTCGAGACCGCGTACTACCTGGAGAGGACGAAGACGCAGCAGAAGTCCTCGAAAACGTTTTTGACCGCAGAGGGGTTAAAGTCATTCCACGTTCACGAGCTCAAGCCGTTAACTATTCCGAGGACGGAACCAAAGTAATTGTCTCTCTAGCAGACGGACGAAAAGTTCAAGGAACACATTGCCTTATCGCTGTTGGCTCTATTCCTAATACCGAAAATCTTGGACTAGAAAACGCTGGAGTCAAAACCACACAAAGCGGTCATATTATCGTCGATAAAGTATCACGTACCAACATCTCCAGTATCTACGCAGCAGGAGACTGTACCGGCGTCTACCCTCTAGCCTCTGTTGCCGCAATGCAAGGGCGAGTCGCTATGGCACATATGATGGGAGACGCTGTAAAACCGCTACGTACTCACCAAGTTGCCGCCAATATTTTTACCTCACCAGAGATTGCCACCGTTGGTATCACCGAAAAAGAAATTGCTCAAGGAACGTACCGTGCAGATACCATCATGCTATCTCTCTCGACGAACCCACGCGCAAAGATGATGGCAGTCAAAGACGGTTTCATCAAAATTTTCTCACGCCAACATTCTGGAACAGTTCTCGGTGGTGTGGTTGTTGGACCGCGTGCTTCAGAACTCATCTTTCCTCTAGCATTAGCAGTCGATAAAAAATTGCATGTTGATGACCTTGCCGAGACCTTTACCGTATATCCCTCATTGACAGGATCTATCTCGGAAGCTGCTCGAAAACTGCATAAGGCCCTCTAAGCCATTAACGTCGGAGGCAATATATAAGGGGTGGGGTGTTACCAGTACTGGTTACACCCCACCCCGTATATGCCGGAGCT
>NZ_JBLXXY010000008.1:0-115506 GCF_048512815.1 Rothia sp. CCM 9419
CTGAGAGAATTATCAGTGCTCTCGTTCTTTATCTTCTGTACACGATATTCTTATATAACGACTTGCACTAAAACTATGGTGCAGATATAAGGCCATATCACCTAAAAATATACGACGAATAGGTAGGACCGAAGAGTGCTTAACAAAACAGCAGAAAATGCTTCGTACCTTCAGCTGGTAGATGTTAACCAAATTAAAGACTTCAAAACCTATCTCGCCCGCGCAAAATCTTTAGATACACAAGCTTCAGTACGGCTCATTACTCGTGGCATGTCTGTCGGCGCCTATGTCTGTGCGTTGTCACCTGAAACACTCATCGATACCACCCCTACCATCCTTGGGCTCAGAGCACTTAACATCGCCTCTGCCCAGACACTTGACACAACAGTAGAAATCAGCGCTGTGCTAGATCGTCTTGCTCGTATCGACCAACAGAAAAATTATCTTTTTATACCGCCTGTGGTCACAACAGCATCATGGAGCGGGCAACTACCGCCCTTTAGTCAGTGGGAAAGAATTGGACACATCACAGTAGGAGAGCTTAAAAAAATAGCTCTTGACGGAATGAACGCGGTAGATAGTGCCCTTCCCAATAACCCTGGGCATGCTGTTTTGGCCACCGTTCGTTCCCGTATCTGGTCATCTCCTATGCCATGGGAAGCAACACCACATCCACAACATCATTACACCCCAGAGAACTACACGCTTCCTAGCGGCATTGCGTTTGCCGCAGAGGTGCTAGGCTTTTTGCCACCGGTGGCGCATATGCCAGTCTATATTTACTATTCTCAGGGGTGGATTAGATTATCTTGCCCCATGGGACACGTATTATGTAAAAAATCTTCAGCTACAGAATAACTTTTTATCTCCTTGCTGCCGGACTAAAACAACAAGCAGGTAGCGACTTTTAAACTGGTATACACATACAGAGAGATAAATACCTCTATGTGCGGTTTTGCATAGCGTGGGCTGCACGTTCTAAATAGTCAAGCATCACTGTTTCGTGAAGAGGAGATAGCCCAAGCGTCTTGACCGACTCCCGCATATACTGCAACCAAGTGTCTCGTTCTTTGGCTCCAATAGCAAAAGGGAAATGCCTCATTCTTAAACGTGGATGACCCCGTTCTTGCTGATAGGTGCTAGGACCACCCCAATACTGTTCTAAAAACATCCGAAGACGCCTTTCCGCTGGAGCAAGGTCCTCTTCCGGATACATAGCGCGAAACTCGGGGTCTGAGGCAACTCTTTGATAAAACTCTGAACAAAGCTTTTCAAAAGTTGGGGCGCCTCCAACTTGATCATAAAAAGACTGTTGTTCTGCTGGATGATTAAGGGAACTCACGTTCACTAGCCTACCAAGAGAAAAAGAGAGGTTGAAACATCAAAAGACCCCTCAACGAATATAGGAGTAAAACAACTTCTATTCGCTAAGGGGCTTTTCTTGACCCAACGTTTTATCAATAAAACATTGGAATTTATGAACGAACGTCTGCTTCTTGAGCCTTCAACGCACGCACCATAGAATCTCGACATTCAGCAACTTGCCGGTACAAGGAACCGGCATCTTCTGGTAACGATGCTAAATACTGTTCGGTACGTTCCAATAACTGTGCAGAATAATTCTGGGGGAATAGCCCGCCGATAATTTGCTGAGAAATCTCATGGCTACGAGAACGCCAAACCTGCTCAATCGCATCAAAATATCGTTCAACATAGGGTTCCATGAGCTGTTCGTCTGCACCGGTAAAGAATCCTGCAATAGCAGAGCGCTGAACAATATTCGAGAGCTCACCGGTTTCTACGATGTCATGCCACATCTTAGCTTTAGCTTCAGCTGTAGGAATGGACGCTTCAGCAGTAGCAGCAGCCTGCTGACCATTTGATGTGCGGTCTTGTTCGAGAGCTTGCGCAATTTCTTCTGCGCTGTATCGCCCACCGGCAGCTAGAGATTGAATAAAAGACCATCGCAAGTCCGTGTCTACGACGATACCTTCAAGAACAGTTGAACCATTCATTAATGATTGAACGCAATCAAGCTGTTGATCAGATTTTGCAAGACGCGCAAAAGCACGTACAAGCTGTAGCTGCTGATCAGAATAAGGCTGAGCTGCTTGAGTGATATCCCATAGACGATCTGCAACACGGATACGAAGCTCTTGTGCCTGAGAACGAGAGACATAGAAGGAGAGAGTATGCTCAAGATTGAGCAACTGCACACGCATCGATGTCGAGTTTGTCTCAGCACCAATATTATTGAGAACGAGCTCAACAAACTGGTGTGCGGGCATTTGCGCATCACGGGTAGTATCCCACAATGAGCCCCATACAACGCTACGAGCCGTGGGGGAGTCGATATCACCAAGATGGTCAATAGCTGTTTGCAAAGAGCGTTCGTCTAGACGAATCTTTGCATAAGCTAAATCTTCATCATTTAGAAGAATCAAATCAGGTCGTTCAACGCCGGAGGCTTCAGCCACGTCTGTAAGTTCACCATTAACGTCTAACTCAATACGCTTGGTACGTGTTAGTTTTCCTTCACTCAAAGAATAGAACCCGACGACAAGGCGATGCGGACGTAACGTCTCATATCCTTCCGCATAGCTTTGACGAATCTTCAACGATGAGATGTTACCGTTTTCATCTTCTTCAACTTCGCTAGTTAGCGTATTAACACCAGCGGTTTCTAACCATAGTGCAGACCATGAGCGAACGTCACGTCCGGAGGTAGCCTCTAATTCAACGAGTAAATCATCGAGGACAGTATTACCCCAAGAATGTTTTGCAAAATATTGGGTGAGTGCGGACATAAAGTTCTCTTGTCCAACCCATGCAACAAGTTGACGTAAAACAGAAGCACCTTTGGCGTAGGTGATACCGTCGAAGTTCACTTGCACATCGTTGAGGTCACGAATAGGCGCAACAATGGGGTGTGTTGATGAAAGCTGGTCTTGACGGTATGCCCAAGTTTTTCCTGATGCGGCGAAGGTTGCCCACGCTTGAGAGGAGAAACGAGTATTTTCCGCCGCTGCGAGAGTGCACATAAACTCAGCGAATGATTCGTTGAGCCAGAGGTCGTTCCACCATTTCATGGTGACGAGGTCGCCAAACCACATGTGCGCTAGCTCGTGAAGAATCGTAATGGCACGGCGCTCGACAAGAGCTTCAGTGGGTTTTGAACGGAAGATGTAGTTTTCTAAGAAGGTGACTGCACCAGCATTTTCCATGGCACCAGCATTGAACTCTGGTACAAATAGTTGGTCGTATTTCTCGAAAGGATATGGGGTGTTAAACATCTTTTCGTAGAATTCGAATCCTTGACGTGTCAAGGTGAAAATCTCTTCAGCGTCTAGGTATGGCATGAGAGATTTGCGGGCAAAGGCACCTAAGGCGATGGTACGTCCCTCAGCATTAACTAAAGAGCTTGTGACCTTCTCATAGGGGCCGGCAATGATTGCGGTGATATATGAGGAGATACGGGGAGTGGGCTTGAAATTCCACAGCATGCTATCTGCTTGTTTTTGAACAGATGTTTCGGGCTGGTTTGAGATAACTGTCCAATGCTCCGGTGCTTTAACGGAGAACGTAAAGGACGCTTTGAGGTCTGGCTGTTCAAAGACGGGGTAGACTCTGCGAGAATCTGGAACCTCAAATTGGGAATAGAGATAGACTTCTTGGTCAGCTGGGTCAACGAAACGGTGCAGACCTTCGCCGGTGTTGGTGTAGAGGAAATCTGCATCAATGATGAGGGTGTTCTTCTCTGCGAGTTCTGGTAGCTGAATACGCACTCCATCAGCGAGGTCTACTGGAAGTTCAACACCATTGAGGTTGATGGAACGGACAGTGTCGGTAATGGCATCAATAAAGGTTGAGGTGCCAGCTACTGCATCAAAGGTGATGGTTGCGTGGGTGCTGAAAATTCTTTCGCCTTGCGTCAAATCCAGTGTGATGGTGTAAGAATCAACGTGAGTTACGACGTTTGCACGTTCAGTTGCCTCAGCGCGTGTAAGGTTCATTCCCGGCATATAGCCCTCTCTTTTTCTAAAAATACGGGTGCAACGCAGACGCGTAGAATGCGTTACTCCTCAATCGTTACTAGAATCATTAGATAAGACCTAGCAGAACTATGAGCAAGTAGCTCTTCTCTCAAAGTCTAATGCCCTAGTTCACAAAGATGAAATAGGCGCTACCTGAATAACCACTGCACATAGCAGAAGAACTCCCCGTCTCTGCTGGCGTTATTGCTTTCAAGGAGCTTTATTATGCGCGTACATATTGCTACTGACCATGCTGGTTTAGAGATGAGTCAGTATTTTGTTCAGAAGTTAACTGAGAATGGGTATGAGGTGATTGATCATGGTCCCCGTGAATATGACCCATTAGATGATTATCCCAGCTTCTGTATTAATGCTGCTCTTGGCGTCCGGAAAGATAGGGAAGAGGGGCTAGACTCTCTTGGCATTGTTCTGGGAGGTTCGGGAAATGGTGAGCAGATGGCTGCAAATAAAGTAACTGGTATCCGTGCTGCTTTGGCGTGGAATCACGATACTGCTGCCTTGGCGCGTGAACATAATAATGCTCATGTGGTGGCTATTGGTGGCCGTCAACATAGCCTTGAAGAAGCGTGGGAAATTATTCGTGTTTTTCTCACGACTGTTTGGACTGGTGAAGAACGTCATCAGCGACGCATTCATCAGATGGCAGAGTACGAGGCAACTGGTGCTATTACTGGCCGAGAGATTAACTCTTAAAAGTTTTTTGAGAAGCCAATACGATAGTTATGCCAGAAGGTCACTCTATCCATCGTCTTGCTCATCAATTTACGGAGCTATTTTCAGGAAAAACTGTTTCTGTCACCAGCCCTCAGGGGCGTTTTAGTGATGGTGCTCAGCTCCTTGACGGGCAGACTATTATCGATGCATATGCTCATGGGAAACATCTTTTTGTGGGGTTTGACCACGAGCTGACTCTTAACGTTCATTTGGGGATTTATGGTGCTTGGACTTTTGGTGGTGAACATTTTATTGGTTCTACTGCCATTGGTGCCCCTCGTAAAGCTCACGAAAGAGAGCAGAGCGGACAGCATGTACTAGCTACTGCTCCGCCTAAGGTGGCTCCAACTACGCGAGCGAGGATTATCGCTGACACATGTTGGGCTGATTTAGTTGGTGCAATGACTTGCCGTGTGCTAACACCTGCGCAAGTGCAAAAAGTGCGAGGCGACCTAGGGGAGGACCCCCTTTCTGTGGAGGGATCTGCAGAAAGGTTCTATCATTCTCTGCGTCGTACGGCTCGTCCCATTGCTGTTGTCTTAATGGACCAAAAGATTATTTCTGGTGTTGGAAATATTTTTAGAGCAGAATCATTATTCAGGTTAGGTATTGACCCGATGCGTCCGGCGCGGGAAATCTCTGAAGAAGAAGCTGTGCAGCTGTGGGATGATCTTTGCGAACTATTGCATATTGGTGTTCGTTTGGGGAAGATTGTGACAACTCGTGGTGAGCATCGTGTTGGTATTTCTTTAGAAGATGCTTGGCCTGATGCTGCGTATTATGTGTATCAACGTCAGGGGCAGCCTTGTCTTTTATGCTCTTCTCATATTCTGATGAAAGAACTTGCTGGGCGTAAGTTATATTGGTGCCCTCAATGTCAGCAATAATCTTTGCGCATACGGTGAGCTGAACTTATTTTTATAAAGCGTACGGCGCTATCTACACTTCTCTACGAATTGGGATTGTTAGGTAGCGCCGTATTGTTGTATCTGAGGGTATAAAAAAATCTCCCAGACTGTACTGTCTGGGAGATTTTCTATATTTGGAGGGGATGACGGGAATCGAACCCGCGTAATCAGTTTGGAAGACTGAGGCTTTACCATTAAGCTACATCCCCGTGGGACTCAATCAAGTAAACACTAGTTTTGGTGCCGTGTCAACTCGAAAAAGAGAATTTTTTTGATTTTTCTGCCAAAAAAGGGGGGGTTAGGGGTTCTTGGAAAAATTTTTGAGATTTTTTCTCGTATTATAAAAAACAGTTTTCACTAGGTTAAATGTTATTTTTTTCAACGGTTGCAACGCTGTTTTTTGAGCTGAAAATCGCTCAAAAAATATTTTTCGAGTAGCGAGGATGAAAAAACTGTTATACACTGGATAACGCCTTGTGCTGAACGGGGTGTGGCGTAGCTTGGCTAACGCGCCTGCTTTGGGAGCAGGAGATCGCAGGTTCGAATCCTGTCACCCCGACATGAGTTAGCAGAACCCGTCGAAGTATTCTTTCGACGGGTTTTGCTTTATCATAAGAACCATTACAAGAATCTGCGAGTTAACAACACTTGCGGATAACCGACTAAATATTCAGGAGATCAGCGGACGTGAAAACTGCCGTCGAGAAGATCAACCCGACCCTCGCAAAAATTGAGGTCGAGGTTCCTTTCGCAGAGTTCAAGACTTACCTTGACCGTACCTACAAGTCTCTGGCTCAGCAGATCCAGGTTCCCGGCTTCCGCAAAGGTAAAACTCCTCGTGCGCTTATTGAACAGCGCGCCGGATTCGACTTTGTTGTAGAGAACGCTCTCAACGAAGGACTCAACGAGTTCTACCAGAAAGCACTCGCTGAGAACGGTCTTATTCCTCTTGCGCAACCAGAACTGGAAATCCTTAGCAAGCCAGAAGAATCTGCGCGTGAAAATGATGTAAAACTTTCCATTCAGGTTACTGTTCGCCCTGAAATTGAACTTCCTGACTACTCTGGTTTGAGTGTAGAAGTTGAAGAAGCAACTGTTTCTGCAGAAGATGAACAGAAAGCTCTTGACGACCTTCGTGCACGCTTTGGAACCCTTAAAGCTGTTGACCGTCCCTCCGCAGATAAAGACTTCGTGACGATCAACCTCACTGCTTCTATCGATGGTGAAGAAGTAGACGCTGCAAACGAC
Source organism: Rothia sp. CCM 9419 (assembly GCF_048512815.1). Lineage (NCBI taxonomy): Bacteria > Bacillati > Actinomycetota > Actinomycetes > Micrococcales > Micrococcaceae > Rothia > Rothia sp. CCM 9419. The sequence goes on from NZ_JBLXXY010000008.1 coordinate 6,926, forward strand.
CTCTCTTACCAGGTTGGTGCGGGTACTATGCTTGAAGGTCTAGACGAAGCTCTCACTGCACTTTCTGCTGGCGAAGACGCAACCTTCGAAACCAAACTTGCTGGCGGAGAACACGCTGGCAAAGACGCTGTTGTTAAGGTTGAACTTACCGCAGTCAAGGAACGCGAACTTCCAGAAGCTGATGATGAGTTCGCTCAGCTAGCTTCAGAGTTCGACACCATTGAAGAGCTCAAAGAAGATCTCAAAAAGCAGGCTCTCGAGTCTAAAGTTGCAGAACAAGGCGCACAAGCTCGCGACAAAGTTCTTGCTCAGCTCGTAGAAATGACCGAAGTTCCTGTTCCTGAGAAAGTTATCGAAGATCAGCTAGAACAGCACTTCAAGTCCGCTGGTACTGAAGCTGACCACGATAACGAAGAGCACCGCGAAGAAATCCGCAAGAATGCAACCGAAGCTTTCAAGAACGAAATGGTTCTCGATGCTATTGCTGAAGCTGAAGAAATTGGTGTTGAACAGTCTGAAATTATTGACTACATCATTACCATGTCTTCTCAGTACGGTATGGATCCAAACCAGTTCGCTCAGATGTTAGAAGGCTCTGGACAGGCTGGTCTCATGGTCGGCGAAGTACGCCGTTCTAAGGCTCTTGCTTCTGTTCTTGAAAAGGCAGAGGTTAAAGACGCTAAGGGCAACATTGTTGACTTGTCTTCCTACCTAGGAACTGCAAAAGACGCAGAATAAATTTTCTGATATGACGGTGGGGCACACTCCTTGGGGAGTGTGCCCCACCGTCATACTATCTGAACATTATGACCAAAACATCGCCATTAAATAGTGTAGGGGTGACACGAGGTGTTTCGTTGAACGTGAACTCACACCCGAAGCGATGAAAAGTTCGCTAGTCTTCTAAGTAACCGATATTTTCAATGAACCGACCCCCGTTCGGTATCAGCGAGTAAGGAAAAAGAACTTATGTCTGATATTTTGCCTCTACCATCGTTCTCTGCTGGAGTTACTTCACACGCAGAAACTCCCGCTGGGGGACAAGACGATTATGTATATAACCGTCTGCTCAAAGAACGTATTATCTGGCTTGGATCTGAAGTTCGCGACTCCAACGCAAACCGTATCTGCTCCCAGATGCTTCTACTCTCTGCAGAAGATCCTGAAGCTGATATCTACCTATACATCAACTCACCTGGTGGCTCAGTCACTGCAGGTATGGCAATCTATGACACGATGCAACTTATCCCTAATGATGTTGTAACCGTCGTAACCGGTATGGCTGCATCCATGGGACAGTTCCTCCTCACCGCAGGAGCGCCAGGGAAACGCTACGCAACTCCTAACGCCCGAATCCTCATGCATCAGCCTTCTGGCGGTTTAGGCGGTACCGCTTCTGATATTCGTATCCAAGCAGAACTCATCTTAGATATGAAAAAACGTCTATCGCAGATTACCGCAGAACGTACCGGACAAACCTTGGAAACTATCCTCAAAGATAACGACCGAGACAACTGGTTTACTGCAGAAGAAGGCCTTGCCTACGGCTTCTTTGACCACATCGCTACCAGTGCAGGAACACAGGTCTCAGCACAAAAATAATTGTGTATTGACAAAGTTTGAGGAGAATAATAATGAACTATAACCCCACATCAATGCCTGCTTACGGAATGCCTACTAACCGTTACGTACTACCAAATTTTGAAGAACGCACCCCCTACGGGTACAAGCGTCAAGACCCCTACGCTAAACTCTTCGAAGACCGTATTATCTTCCTTGGAACTCAAGTAGATGACGCCTCAGCAGATGACATTATGGCGCAGCTACTCGTGCTCGAATCTCAAGATCCAGATCGTGACATCACCCTATACATCAACTCACCGGGTGGTTCTTTCACCGCGATGACAGCAATTTATGACACTATGCAGTACATTCGCCCTGAGGTTCAAACCGTTTGCCTCGGTCAAGCAGCTTCTGCTGCAGCTGTGCTCTTAGCAGCGGGAACGCCCGGTAAACGTTTGGCTCTTCCCAACGCCCGTGTGCTAATTCATCAGCCAGCGTTGGGTGGACAACAAGGCGGGCAGGCTTCCGATATCGAAATTCATGCTAATGAAGTGATGCGTATGCGCCAATGGCTTGCAAACACCCTAGCGCTACACTGCGATAAAGATCCTGAAGAAGTAGATCGTTCCATCGAACGAGATAACATTATGACAGCACAAGCTGCTCTTGAATATGGCCTTGTCGACCAAGTGCTTGAATCACGTAAAGCGGTAAAACCAAAATTTAACACTGCAGAAGACTATAGCTAAAAATCGTGGTAGCCCCTTGAACACTCCTGTCAAGATGAGTGTTCAAGGGGCTCACTTGTATATTTACGATAAAAAGAAAACAAATAGTATAGTCTTATCTCAAACATCTCAAATGCCGTTATGATAGAAGTCAAAACTCTGTAACACAACCGTAGTTAAGACTTAAAACTGTGTGTAATTTGGACTCTGAGAGAATCAAGGTAGCCTAGAGACTGACAGAATCCGACGGAAAGGAATAGCAGCGTGGCGAGAATCGGCGAGGCAACCAACCTTCTCAAATGCTCCTTCTGTGGCAAAAACCAAAAACAAGTCCGTAAACTCATCATGGGGCCAAACATCTACATCTGTGATGAATGTATCGAACTGTGTAACGAAATACTTGAAGAAGAACTAGCAGAAACTCGTAAAAACAACGAACCTCTAGAGTTGCCTACACCACGAGAAATCTTTGCACACCTTCAAGAATACGTCGTCGGACAAGAAGCCGCGAAAAGAGTTCTCTCCGTTGCTGTCTACAACCATTACAAACGTATTCGCATGATGGAAAACCCCATCACCGAGGCGAGCGCACTCCTTGCCGCTGACGGGGAAGATGTTGATATTGCGAAATCTAACATCCTTCTCGTGGGGTCTACGGGTTCTGGAAAAACTTATCTCGCTCAGACTCTTGCTAAAAAACTGAACGTTCCTTTTGCCGTGGCTGATGCTACCTCTTTGACTGAAGCTGGATATGTTGGTGAAGACGTTGAGAATATTCTGCTTAAACTTATCCAAGCTGCGGATGGAGACATCAAAAAAGCTCAAAAAGGCATTGTCTACATTGACGAAATCGATAAAATCTCACGAAAAGCTGATAACCCGTCAATTACTCGAGACGTTTCAGGCGAAGGCGTACAGCAAGCGTTACTGAAAATTCTTGAAGGAACGGTAGCGGCGGTCTCTCCACAAGGAGGGCGCAAACACCCTCAACAAGATTTTATGCATATCGATACAACGAATATCTTGTTTATCGTTGCGGGTGCGTTTGCCGGTCTTGAAGAGATTGTGAGCGGGCGTGTTGGACGAAAAGGTATTGGTTTTGGTGCACGCATTGATAATGCTGGGCAGGACACCGATATCCTTCAAAAACTGATGCCAGAGGATCTGCTCAAATTTGGTTTGATTCCTGAGTTTATTGGTCGTTTACCGGTTCTTGCTACATTGAATACCTTGAGCGAAGAAGACCTCACAAGAATCCTTACCGAACCCAAAAATGCTTTGGTGAAGCAATATAAGCGGATGTTTTCTATGGATGGTGTAGAGCTTGTCTTTGAAGACTCCGCTTTGTCAGCTATTGCGAGACTTGCTATTGAACGTGAGACCGGTGCGCGTGGGTTACGAGCAATTATGGAAGAGATTTTACTTCCTGTCATGTTTGATATCCCATCACGTCAAGACGTATCTATTGTTATCATCGACGCGGAGGTCGTTCAGAGGCATAAAGATCCCATTATGGTACTGGATGCAGGGGATAATTCTCAGAAATCGGCCTAAACGTTAAAGAACCTTTCTCTAAAAACACGAAGAAGATAGTATAGGGACTTAAAACCTTATCTCTCAATATTAAGGAGCCATGATGGCAGATAAAGCATCCGTAGAATTTTGGTTTGATCCAACTTGCCCTTGGTGTTGGATTACCTCACGCTGGATTAAAGAAGTTGAGAAAGTTCGTGATATTGACGTCGTGTGGAATCCTTTCTCACTATCCGTATTGAACGAGGGACGTGACCTGCCTGAAAAATATCGTGAACATATGGAACAGGTCTGGGGTCCAGCTCGTGTTGTTACTGCGGTAGCTGAAAACTATTCACAAAAAGAAGTTGATGCACTATACACCGCTTTAGGTGAACAAATCCATCACCAACAGAACCATGGCGGTACCCGCTACGAAGAAGCTATTGTTGCTGCTTTAGCCGTGGTCGGTTTACCTGAAGAATATGCGCAGTACGCCCATCAGGACGAATACGATGAGCAGATGCGTTCTTCTACTCGTCGTGGTTTAGAACAAGCTGGGGGAGACGATATTGGTGTTCCGCTAATGAGCATTAACGGTGTCACCTTCTTTGGCCCTGTCATTAGTCCCGCCCCAACGGGAGAAGAAGCTGGAAAGCTCTTTGACGCTGCTCTCGGTTTAGCTTCCTATCCCGGTTTCTTTGAGCTGAAACGTCCCCGTACTGTTGGGCCAATCTTTAACCACCAATAAAAAAGACCCTTAAAAGATAGAGGGGTTGGGACACAAAAGATATTGTGCCCCAACCCCTCACTTTTTGTCCTAACGGCGAGATTTCTGCCGAGTCATGTTGAAGGTATAGTTCACTGCACCATCGGAGGTGAACTCTAAGAGTGCATACACTTGAGAGGCCATGAGCACATAGATGGTATAGGTAGTGCTAATATCTTGCTCCGTACCAAATACAAGGCTAAGTGCATTAGATATAAAAGAAAAAGACAATAACGCTAACAGAATTTTACGTGCTAGCTGGCTTCCGCGAATCGTCCACACCACGAGAAAAATTTGAATAATCGTGATGACTAGGACAACAACAATAACAACCGGTGCAATGTACATCTGCCAGAACCTTTGAACATCTACTTCAAAGGAATCTTTTGGGTTAACCAGAACACCTAAATGCGTAACGCTCAAGAACGCTTGTAGAAGAATCACTAAAGATGTAAAAGCAGAAGCAAGCCACACACTCAACGGCGCTTGTTCTACTAATTCCCAAGGCCTACGACGATGCATGCGCTCATATCGTTGGGTGTTGTGACGTCCATCTTGACGATTGCATACCGACGTCAAATCGAGGATAGGTAAATCCCCATCGGTAAGAATAGTGTCTCCGCCACCGTTACGGGAATGATACCCAGAAGAGAAATCCTCGATCAGATCAGAGCGTGCCTTCTGATTACAGTACAACACTGTTTCAACGACATAGTCACGTTCTTTATCTGTCTCAGCGTCAATCTTATGAGTAATTTGAAAAGTGAATAGGGAGAGTCCTACTGCTCTGTCAAAAGTTGCTGCAGCAAGCCAATCAACGGGTTCGCCACCTGGCAATTTCCACCCTTCAGGTGCTTTCCAAAAACGAACATGGTGACGTTTGCTAGGGGAGCCATCTACCTCTTGCTGATAGGCAAAATTCTCAGAACGATGAAATAAATAAAGAGGTGAAACCGGAGCCGTTGGGTAAGGACGCTTCCTGAGCGTATTGACGATAATACGCCATGAGGATGCCAACGTAACGGGGTCTGCCTTGACCCATCCTGCTTTTTCCATCGCAGTATGAATCTCTTCTGCTGTTCCACGGAGTCCGATATTGACGGGGTCTCCGAGAAGACCATCACCTGTGCGGGTGCGTCCAATAAAATAGTCGGGAACATACAGGTCTGTCATGATGCGATGAAAACGAGGCAACGTGAGATAAGCAGAGAAGAACCAAAAACCAAAGGCGATGAGAATACCCCACCAGCTGTGATACCACGAATCAATCAGAGCTACCACCGCAAGCCAGATAGAGGCGATTCCAGCAAACACAAAATAAAGTTTATCGGCCCACCCTTCCAGAACTCGCTTTCCCATATTCATCATAAAATAGCGTTGTTTGCTGACGTTATTGGGATCTCCACGATATTTGGGGTACTGCGCATCAAAAGGGCGGGGAGAAGAATCCGACATAAGAAAATCCAAAATTTTGAAAAGAACTAAGAAAACAAAGATGGGGAGAACACCACCTGCTAAAACGCAGTGTTCTCCCCATCTTCTCGTTAACCGGATAGGTGCGGTAACGTGAGAGACATTTTATGCTTCGGTCTCTTCTGTAAGAAGCTCAACTTCTGAGACAGAGAGCTCAACGTCGGCGACAACAAATTGAAGCTCTCGCACATTTCCAGCAGCCTTAAGATCTTCGACACCAGCTTTAACCTGTTCTAGAACTTCTTGCGATGCAGAAATAGTTGCGGTAGCCACTTCGGTACGCTGTTTAACTTGAGCTTCAGACTTTGCCTTGCGTAAACCACCTAAGGCTAGACCTACGGTAGGCAGAACCTGAACATCGGCGTTCTCGAGTACCGCCTTATACCCCTCAGAGGTTGGCCATGAAGCACGGTGAACTGAACCTGAACGCCACCAGCTCCACACCTCATCAGTAGCAAATGGCAAGAACGGTGCAAAAAGACGCAAGAGTGCATCGAGAGTTGTTGCCAAAGCCGCTAGGACAGATGCTTGTTCTTCTTCACCGCGAGAACCATAGGCGCGGTCTTTAATGAGTTCTACGAAATCATCGGTGAAAGACCAGAAGAACGTCTCACAAAGCTGAAGAGCGCGAGCATACTCATACTTTTCAAAAGCAAGAGTGGCTTCTTCTACGACCTGTGCAAGTTTTGCCAGAAGAGAACGGTCCAAAGCGTTGGTCAGAACACTTGTTTGTTCTGCATTGGTAAGCACTGAATCTTGTGTAGCGCCAAGACCGAGCACAAACTTTGAAGCGTTCAACAGTTTAATAGCAAGACGACGACCGATTTTCATTTGTCCTTCGTCATAGGCGGTATCTGCACCAAGACGAGCAGAAGCCGCCCAATAACGCACCGCATCAGAACCATACTTTTCGAGGACTTCATTGGGGACAACAACATTGCCCTTAGACTTAGACATCTTCTTACGGTCTGGGTCAAGAATCCACCCTGATAGAGCAGTATTTGCCCACGGAACAGAGTTCTCCAAAGAGTGTGAACGTACTACCGTAGAGAACAACCAGGTGCGGATAATGTCATGACCTTGAGGGCGCAAATCCATCGGGAACGTTACCTGATGAAGCTGTTCATCTACTGCCCAACCCGTAGCAATCTGCGGAGTCAATGATGAAGTCGCCCATGTATCCAGTACATCGGGGTCTGCAACGAATCCTCCGGGTACACCACGCTGATTTTCAGTGAATCCAGGGGCAGGCTCTGCGGCAGGATCGACCGGAAGTATCTGCTCATCAGGAATAATGGGCTCGTCGTAGTTTGGTTCGCCATCTTCATCAAGCGTGTACCAGATAGGGAACGGCACGCCGAAGAATCGTTGGCGAGAAATCAACCAGTCACCGTTAAGACCTTCAACCCAGTTCTCATACCGTGAACGCATGAACGAGGGGTACCACGTCATCGCACGGCCGCGTTCGAGTAGTTCTTCTCTACGTGATACGTCACGTCCACCATTGCGGATATACCATTGACGGCTTGCCACAATTTCAAGAGGCTTGTCGCCTTTTTCATAGAACTTGACCGGATGGGTAATCTTTCGTGGCTCTCCATCCATTTCTTGAGCTTCAACAAGCATCTCAACAATGGTTTTCTGAGCGGTGAAGACGGTGGCGCCGGCCATACGTTCGTAGTTAGTTCGTCCTTGCTCGTCAGTAATCCACTCGGGGGTGTCACGGCTGAAACGACCATCACGACCAATCAGAGCACGAGTAGGAAGCTGTAGTTCACGCCACCAGGTGACGTCTGTGGTGTCACCAAAAGTACAGACCATCGCAATACCAGCACCTTTATCGGGCTGAGCCAACGGGTGAGCCTTAACCTCCACACTGACGCCAAATAGCGGTGAAGTAACAGTAGTACCGAAAAGTTCTTGGTACCGTTCATCATCAGGGTGAGCTACAAGAGCTACACAGGAAGGCAACAATTCGGGGCGTGTCGTTTCAATCCACACTTTTTCACCATTAGGACGGTGGAAAGAAATACGATGATATGCACCTTCACGTTCTTTATCTTCTAACTCTGCCTGTGCAACTGCCGTGCGGAACGTGACATCCCACATCGTAGGTGCCTCTGCCATATAAGCATCGCCATTTTTGAGGTCGTTGAGAAACGCAAGTTGAGAGACTTTACGTGAGTGAGCATCAATAGTTCGATATGTATGAGACCAATCAACAGAAAGCCCCAATGTGGTGAAAAGCTGCTCAAAGACCTTTTCGTCTCCAGTAGCTAGAGTCTCACATAATTCAATAAAATTTTGGCGCGAAATACGTGGCCAGTCACGCTGATTTTTAGCGGGCTTCTCTGGTGCTACAAACTCTGGGTCATAGGGGATAGCTGGGTCACAAAGAACACCATAATAATTTTGAACACGACGTTCAGTTGGCAGACCATTATCGTCCCAACCCAATGGGTAAAAGACATTTTTCCCACGCATACGCTGGTAACGGGCGATTACGTCAGTCTGGGTATAAGAGAACATGTGCCCTACATGCAAAGAACCCGATGCGGTCGGTGGCGGGGTATCAATAGAATACACTTCTTCACGTGTTGTCTCACGATTGAAAGCATACGTTTTTTCGTTAGCCCAACGTTCAGAAAGTTTCTTTTCGAGACCTTCTAAGCCGGGACGGTCAGGAACATTAATTGTTACGGGCGTGTCTGTGCCCTGGTTATTTTCAGCCATGCTGGTTATTCTCTCATGCTCTGGTTCTGTTCTGGGGGAAATCTGAGGTGATATCGGCAGGTGAACGCCCAGATAGAGAAAATGCTCTGTCATTTTTAAGGAATATCTTCCGCTGCTTAGCCATCTATCGGTAAGTTGGAACCATGGTAGAGACTTATATTCCTCAAAATCCTTTTGACGCCCAAGCCCACACCGGAAAAATTGCTGTCGTCACTGGTGCTTCTTCCGGCATTGGTAGAGCCACCGTCGAACAGATGTGCGCTAGCGGGTGGACTGTATATGCTGTAGCACGTCGTGTCGAACGTCTTGAAGAACTTGCCCAACGCACTGGTGCTATTCCTACACCGATAGATATCACCGACATTAACGCAGTACAAGCTGCCAGTGCGCAGGTTCTCGAACAAACTGGAGGCACCTTACACGCCCTCGTCAATATTTCCGGTGGTGCTGTAGGCGTTGATCACGTAGCTAATGGAAAGCCTGATGATTGGGCTTTTATGTATCGACTCAACGTTTTGGGTACTTTGAACATGATTCAAGCCTTCCTACCTGCATTGCGCCAATCTGCAGAAGGAACCATACTGAACCTCACCTCTACTGCTGCTGAAGCTGGATATGAAGGCGGGGGAGGGTATAACGCTGCAAAGTTTGGTCAGCGAGGACTGACCGAAGCGCTCCGTCTAGAAGAAGCAGAACATAATATTCGAGTCATTGAAATTAGCCCAGGGATGGTTCACACGGAAGAGTTCTCAGCGAATCGTCTTGGCTCTGCTGAAGCCGCACAAAAAGTCTATGAAGGAGTTGAACACCCTCTGACTGCAGCAGACGTTGCACAAACTGTCACCTTTGCCGTCAACGTTCCACACCATATCAACCTAGACCGAGTAGTGATGCGCCCAGTAGCTCAAGCTGCACAATATAAAGTAATTCGTCGGCGCCCCTCCTAAAACACCATAAAATGGTGTTCAACGCGCCAGAATAAAATTGTAATTTTGGTGAGTCTGCTCGCCACAAAAAACTCCTTAACCACCACTATCTAGGGTTCGAACATAGCTTTGACACAAGATATGGGGTTAAAAGACCTCAAAAACACTGTTTCACTGTGGATAACCTCTTACGGGGTGAACACTACAGAAAACACCCTGTTAGACAGACTCCCAAAACCTGCCTAAAATTGAGGTAGTTGCAAAGACCCGGCCATCACCGGCGAGCAATCCGGAAGAACAGGCCGTACCTGCACCTGTCCACTGTATCGTTGCGACGAGGATAGACTGCGGAATAGATACAGCCTTAGTAGAACCGGACGGGTAAGCCCGTCATAGCAGTCACGAAGCGACTGATAACGCTCGACTGCATTGTCTCCCCAACACTATGCTGCTGGGGAGACAATGCACGTTAAGTAGAATCAGTAAGCAAGGTGGTACCGCGCCATATCAAGACACCTTGAACGGCGTCCTTGCATGACCCATACAACTGACAAAACTCAAGGGATCATTCGTGACCACGAACAACATCTACCCACGCGTTAGCGCATCCGGAGCGCAAAACGTCGAATCATCACCGTCCTTCCCGAAACTTGAAGAATCCATCCTCGAATACTGGAAGAACGACGGAACCTTCGCTGAATCAGTGGCATACCGTGAAGCAGGAGAAAACGGCTCCAACGAATTTGTCTTCTACGATGGACCTCCCTTCGCTAACGGACTACCACACTACGGACACCTACTCACCGGCTACGTTAAAGATCTCGTTGCCCGCTACCAAACCCAACGAGGCCATAAAGTTGAACGCAGATTTGGCTGGGACACCCACGGACTTCCCGCCGAACTTGAAGCAATGAAACAGTTGGGAATGACCGACAAACAAGAAATTCTCGACATGGGAATTGACAGCTTCAACGACGCCGCACGAAGCTCCGTGCTCAAATACACCAATGAATGGCAAAACTACGTCACCCGTCAGGCCCGCTGGGTAGACTTCGAAAACGACTATAAAACCCTCAACATCGAATATATGGAATCGGTGATTTGGGCGTTCAAACAACTCTACGACAAAGGTCTCACCTACCAAGGCTTCCGCGTACTGCCTTACTGCTGGAAAGACGAAACACCCCTCTCTAACCACGAACTCCGCATGGACGACGACGTCTACAAAGACCGCCAAGACCCATCCGTGACTGTAGCGTTCACCATTACCAACGACACTTCACTGGCAAAAAATCCTGCCATCGCACAAGAACTCGCTGGTGTAGAAGCCATGGCATGGACAACCACACCATGGACCCTACCAACGAACCAAGCGCTCGCCGTCGGGCCGGACATCACGTACGTAGTAGTCGCTGGTGCTGGCAACTATGCAGAACGTCGTTTCCTCATCGCCGAAGACCTACTAAACAACTACGCTAAAGACCTCGGCTACGATGAGGCTCAAGAAGTACAAAACGCTATTATCAGCCGTTATCAAGGTCGTGATTTAGAAGGTCTACGATACGCTCCACTATGGGATTACTTTACTGATACCGAAAAGTGGAATACCCACAAAGCCTGGCAAATTCTTGTCGCTGAATACGTCACCACAAGCGACGGTACCGGCCTCGTTCATCAAGCACCTGCCTACGGTGAAGATGACCAAAAAGTCTGTGAAGAATACGGCATCCCCGTTATCCTTTCCATCGACGAAGGCGCAAAATTCTTACCGCTCTTTAGCGAAAAGACTCCAAGCGGTCAGAACGAGCTTGCTGACATTGCTGGCGTACAAATTTTTGATGCAAACCGCACCATCATCAACGCGCTCAAAGCGCAGGGTACTTTACTACGTGAAAAATCTTACGTGCACTCCTACCCACACTGCTGGCGTTGCCGCACACCATTGGTCTACCGTGCCATCACCTCATGGTATGTCAAAGTCACCGACTTTAAAGACCGCATGAGCGAATTAAACCAGCAGATTAACTGGATTCCTGAAAATGTTAAAGACGGACAATTCGGTAAATGGGTAGAGAACGCCCGTGACTGGTCCATCTCCCGAAACCGTTTCTGGGGTTCACCCATTCCTGTCTGGGTCTCTGACGACCCGAACTACCCTCGCATGGATGTGTACGGTTCCTTAGCTGAACTTGAAGCTGACTTTGGGCGTCTACCTTTGAACAAAGATGGCGAACCAGACCTACACCGCCCCTACATCGATGAATTGACTCGACCTAACCCCGATGATCCCACCGGAAAATCGACGATGCGTCGTGTAGAAGATGTCCTTGACGTATGGTTCGATTCTGGTTCTATGCCCTACGCACAGGTGCATTATCCTTTCGAGAATAAAGAATGGTTCGAAAATCATAATCCAGCTGACTTCATCGTAGAATACATCGGACAGACTCGCGGATGGTTCTATACCCTTCACATCCTTGCTACTGCACTCTTTGACCGTCCCGCCTTTACAAACGTCATCTCGCACGGCATTGTACTTGGCTCCGATGGCCAGAAAATGTCGAAGTCTCTACGGAACTATCCGGATGTCTCTGAAGTTCTTGACCGTGATGGTTCTGACGCAATGCGCTGGTTCCTAGTTTCTTCACCTATTTTGCGTGGCGGAAACCTCATCGTGACAGAAGAAGGAATCCGTGAAGGTGTCCGTCAAGTGATGCTTCCGTTATGGAACGTCTATCATTTCTTTGCTCTATATACGAACGCCGCTCACCAAGGTGCCGGATACCAAGCTCAACTACGTTACACCTCTGAGCACGTGATGGACCGTTTTATCCTCGGCAAAACGCGTGAACTCATCACTGCCGTAACTGAAGCCATGGACTCCTACGACGTCAGCGGTGCAACAGAAGCGTTACGTCATTACACAGACACCTTAACCAACTGGTATGTGCGTCGTTCTCGTGAACGTTTCTTTGAAGAAGATACCGTTGCTTTCGACGTGCTCTACACAGCGTTGACGACCGTTGTAAAAGTAGCAGCTCCTTTACTTCCTCTTGTGAGCGAAGAAATTTACCGCGGTCTAACCGGTGAGCGTTCTGTGCACCTTACTGACTGGCCAGATGTTGAATCATTTACTGACGAGAGCGACCTTATTGCTCTGATGGAGACAACTCGTTCGATTTGCTCTGCAGGTTCGTCTCTTCGTAAAACCCATAAACTACGTGTGCGTCAACCTTTGAGCTCTCTTACTGTTGCTGTTGCTCATGGTGCGGCGTTGTCTGGGGTATACGAGAATATTATTGCTGATGAACTTAACCTGAAAAAGGTACAGCTTCTTGATGCTGCCGATGTGAAGCCTGCAGATTTTGGTATTTCACAGCAGCTAAAGGTTAACGCACGCGCGGCTGGACCTCGTCTTGGAAAAAATGTTCAGCAAGCTATCAAAGCGACAAAGACCGGAGACTGGTCTGTTGCCGAAGACGGCACAGTGAGTGTTGCTGGAGGTTCTATTGCTCTGGAACCTCATGAGTACGAACTGCAAACTACCGTTGATGAATCTGCTGGACAGGCTCATCAGGCAGTTTCTGTTCTTCCTGGTGGAGGGTTCTTAGTCCTTGATACTCAGTTGACGGCAGAGCTTGAAGCAGAAGGAATCGCTCGTGACGTGATTCGCGCAATTCAGCAGGCTCGTAAAGACGCTCAGTTGGTTGTCTCTGACCGTATTGAGTTGACGGTCGCTGCACCTGAGCAGATTCGTCAAGCTGTGCAAGGTTTTGAACAGCTCGTTGCTGGTGAGACTCTTGCAACTTCGGTACACTATCAGGACGCTTCAGAACTTTCTATTACTGTGAAGAAGGCCTAATTTTGTCAGAAAACATGGATTCTCAATCCTTGTTGAACACCTCAAACGCCGTAGATACTTCTACTGAAGATACCTACGGCGTTGAGGGCGTTTATCAAGAGTTACTCTCTCGTGCCCCTGAAAATGCGATGGCACCGAGGCTTAATGCGGTTCAGGACGCTTTAGATATTTTGGGTGCGCCTCATCAGGCAGCTCCCGTTATTCATATCACCGGTACGAACGGTAAAACCTCAACAGCACGTATGATTGAGCGTTTATTGATGGCTCATGATTTACGAACAGGGCGGTACACTAGCCCGCATCTGAGTAAAGTAACAGAGCGTATCAGTATTGATGGGCATCCGGTATCTGATGAGACGTTCGTGCGCATCTGGCAAGAGATTCGTCCTTATCTGGATATAGTGGATGCACAGTTGAGTGCTGCTGGTGAGCCTCGTATCACCTATTTTGAGGCACTTACGATTCTTGCCTTCGCCATTTTTGCTGATGAGCCAGTAGACGTTGTTGTTCTTGAAGTTGGTATTGGTGGAGTGTGGGATGCTACGAATGTTGCGCAAGCTCAAGTTTCTATTGTAACACCTATCTCCTATGACCATACTGATATTTTGGGGCAAACATTAGCTGAGATTGCTGCTGAAAAATCAGGGATCATCAAAGAGCATGGGATGCTCATTAGCGCTGTGCAAGACCCAGAAGCTGCTCAGGTTCTCTTAGAACGGGCGCAAGCAGTTTCTGCTGGGTATCGTTTTGAGGGTGTTGAATTCGGTGTTCTTGACCGTCGTCCAGGTGTTGGCGGTCAGATGGTCGATATTCGTGGATTAGCGGATACCTATACTGATGTTCCTGTTCCTCTCTTTGGTGAACACCAAAGTCAAAATGCTGCGGTAGCTATCGCTGCGGTTGAAGCATTTTTAGGAGGGACGGAAAAACCTCTCAACGTTGAGCTGATTCGCCAAGGATGGGAGGAATTAACTTCTCCCGGACGTTTAGAAGTTCTCAAGACTGCTCCGACAATTATTCTTGATGCCGCCCATAACCCTCACGGTATTCGGGCTTCTGCCCACGCTTTTAAAGAATCTTTTGCTGTCGGTTCTTTGGGCATCGTGATTGGTGTTTTGGGGGAGAAGGATGCCGTGGGCATCTTTGAAACAATTCGTGAAGAATACTTTGATTCTGCTGATTTTCAGACGAAGCTATACCTCACTGCATCTGACTCTGCTCGGGCCATTGACGTAGACACTCTTAAAGATATGGCTCTTGATGCTGGGCTTTCAGAGTTCGATCTTCAGACCTATGAGCGTCTTGACGATGCTTTGAGTGCTGCTGTCGATCAGAGCCTAGAACATGAAGAACACGCTTCAGCCATCCTGATTACTGGTTCCATTACGGTCATCGGGCAAGTGCGTTCTTCGTGGTTGCCTGATGGGGAAGGAGCATAATGGTTCGTTTGACGAAGGCTCAGCGTCAGTGGCGCCCAGGGCAGGTGAAGAAACCAAGCTCTATCAAGGTGATGTTTTCTTCTACCGTGCTAACATTGGAGGCTTTTGTAGCGTTCTTTGCAACATTGGCAATTTTTGGATTGAATTTCAATAGCCCTCTCCTCTATAAAATCATGATTTGGGTGTTAGGACTTGCCTTAATTGGTGCGTTTTTAGCTGCGCCAGCATTTTTGCGTAAACCATGGGGCTATACCTTTGGGTGGGCCTTGCAAGGTTTATTGATTCTTGCTGGTGTGGCGTTACCGTCATTAGTGTTCATCGGGTTGTGCTTTACGGCTGCGTATTGGTATGCGGTACGTGCCGGTGAACGTCTTGACCGCGAGAATAAAGAGCGTGAACGTGAACAGCTTGAGTGGGAGAAACAACAGAAAAACCTGTAACCCCTGTTACACTAGGTGCAAGATGTTGCTTCACAAGGAAGGTTCCGTTCATGAGCGAACGTACTCTGATTCTGATTAAACCTGACGGTGTCAAACGTCAATTAGTGGGGGAGATTCTTCATCGTATTGAGCGAAAAGGATACACTCTAGCTCAGATGAAAATGATCACGCCCACTGAAAGTCTTTTGGCGCAGCACTATAGTGAACACCTTGAAAAACCGTTTTACCCAGCGCTTTTAGAGTTCATGCTCTCTGGCCCAGTGGTAGCAGCGGTCTTTGAAGGTGAGGACGTCGTAGAAGCTATCCGAACTATCATGGGACCGTCTAACCCCGTCAGTGCCCCTGCCGGAACGATTCGTGGAGATTATGGACGCGCATGGAGCACCTCCGTGCAGCAGAACCTCATTCACGGCTCAGACTCCGTAGCATCTGCAGAACGCGAGATTGCTATCTGGTTTAATTCCTAAACCAGTATTGTGCTAACACCTAAGAGCGGGTGGGGAGAACCAAATTTTGGTTCTCCCCACCCGCTCTTGTCTGTCGGTGTTGATCAAGAAGTTTTAGAACATCCCGAGAATGATGTCGGAGAATCGGATAAAGATAATTCCGAAGATGAGAACAAAAACTAAAACAATAGCAAACCATGACCACCCAGCTACCGTCTCACGCAGGTGAAAAGGCGCCGGTATAATTCCCGCAATAATATTTCGTGCAGTAATCTTCCCCATCATAATGATTTGGGTAACCCACACAAACATACAGAAAAGACACAAAGCATTGATTTTGAACGTGGTGTTATACCAGAGCCAAAAAACGAAGACTGTTGCTAACAAATGCCCGATGTTCATTGCTAACCAATACCAGCGACTAAAACGAGCACCAGCCAAAATAGCGGTGCTAATCGTCAGAACAATGGCATAACCTACTAACCCAATAAACGGATTAGGAAACCCAAAAGCCTCAGCATAGGGGGTGCGCATGACCGTACCACAATTGAGCAAGGCATTAACATCACATGAAGAAACATGCGAAGCGTCAATATAAATTTGTAGACGTTCAAAAACAAGCATGCACGAAGACACGAAAGCAATAGCACCAGCAACAAGCACCAAAAAGGCAAGGCGACGGTCAAAACTTGCCTGCTCTGCGTCGCTCATTGTTATGGAGCCGTCGTCGATGAGTTTTTCTTCTGGAGTATAGGTCATGGGATTCTCCACACGGGGTACAAAACGTTAACTATCCTACTGTGTGAAGCTAAGTATTGGCTTTTCTTTTCTCGAAAGAATGCTTTAAGGGCACCGATTTTAGGAAGTATATGAGAGAATGAACATTGGTAGTCTTCTGCCCGCATACAGAAGTAGCTATCCAGTAGGTGGTACCGACACCGCGTTAATCAGATGAGACATAGCGCAATAAAAGTTCAGTGCGTAACGCACAGACTCGGGGAAACTACTGGCTCAGCTCATCGCGTGAAAACCTGCAATATGCCTTCAGACGTGTTCTAAGGTAAAGAAACAACACGCTAGAACTTGTATCAGACAACGAACAATAGCGTTGCTATAGCGTTTGAAACGAGCCGAGCAAGAATAAGCTTTTGTGAGATTTTCTCACCTGAAGCGTAAGAGCTAAATGCGGTTAGTTCCTTATGCAGGAGAACGTACATACTATGAGTGAAAACATCAAACATGATGTTGAGGTGAACGAAACCGAAGCGGATTCACCATCATCACAAACCACCCCAGAAGACAACTCGTTAACACCGGAAACAGAAGAGACTTCAACAGTAGAAGAGACCTCAGAAACTGAAACGGAAAACCACGAGACTGAGGACGAAAACAGCTCAGAACCTGCTAAGACCCCTGAAGAAGATTCTTCTGAAACAGAACCTGAGCCAGAAGAAAAACCTCAGCCTAAAACACAAAAAGAAATTCTCGCAGAAGAACTCAAAAACCTTACCGCTGCAGCTTCAACCTCAAACCTCTTATTCTTCTCACCAAACCTTGAAGAAATCGCTGAAAAAGCTCGTGCAGAACGTGAAGCTCGCCGCGAAGCACTCGAAGCAGAACGCCGTCAACGCCGACTCGCAGAAATCACTCTTGACGATGACGAAGTCACCTCACGTCGCCGTCGTCGCCGTCGCCGCGGAGAACAAGACATCGAAATTGAAGGTGGCACCGAGGGCGATCCAGAAAATACCGTCACCAAGGTACGCACCCCACGCCTATCAGACTCACACACTACAAACCGTGTTACCGGAGTACGTGGCTCTACCCGTCTTGAAGCTAAGAAAATTCGTCGCCGTGAATCACGCCATTCAGGGCGCCGTCAGCGCGGCATCACCGAAGCAGAATTCCTCGCACGCCGTGAATCTGTTGAACGACAGATGATTGTTCGACAAAAAGACGACAGAATCCAAATTGGTGTTCTCGAAGACGGCGTACTAGCAGAGCACTTTGTCTCAAAAACTCAACAAGATTCTCTCATCGGTAACGTCTACCTTGGTAAGGTTCAGAACGTTCTTCCTTCCATGGAAGCAGCCTTCATCGACATCGGACGTGGACGAAACGCAGTGCTCTACGCCGGCGAAGTTAACTGGGATGTCTCCGGATTAGAAGGTACTCCACGAAAAATTGAAAACGCCCTCAAATCAGGCGACTCCGTACTCGTACAAGTTACGAAAGACCCTGTAGGCCATAAAGGCGCTCGCCTAACAAGTCAGGTATCGTTACCAGGACGTTTCTTGGTGTACGTTCCTGGCGGCTCTATGACCGGCATTTCCCGTAAACTACCGGACACCGAACGCGCTCGTCTTAAGAAAATTCTCAAGGATAAACTCCCTGAAGGTGCCGGCGTAATCGTCCGAACTGCAGCGGAGGGAGCTTCTGAAGATGAGCTCACCCACGATATCAACCGTCTACGCGCCCAATGGGAAGACATCAAGAAGCTTGCTGAAGCGCCTAAGACTCTGGCTCCTGAAATGCTGTATCAAGAACCAGACCTCACCATTAAGACTGTTCGTGATGTCTTTAACGAAGACTTCAGCGCCATGGTTGTACAGGGAGACTCCGCATGGGACTCTATTGAAGCGTACTTAACCTACATGGCACCAGACCTTGTGGACCGTCTACAACGCTGGGATAACGAAGAAGACGTTTTTGAGCACTACCGTATTGAAGAACAACTTCATAAAGCTCTCGATCGTAAAGTTTTCTTACCTTCTGGCGGTTCTTTGGTCATTGACCGGACCGAAGCGATGACGGTTGTTGACGTTAACACCGGAAAGTTCATCGGCTCTGGCGGAAACCTCGAAGAAACCGTTACAAAAAATAACCTTGAAGCAGCTGAAGAGATTGTTCGTCAGCTACGTTTGCGTGATATCGGTGGAATCATCGTCATTGACTTCATCGACATGGTTCTAGAATCAAACCGTGAATTGGTTTTGCGTCGTCTGGTAGAGTGCCTTGGCCGTGACCGCACCAAACACCAAGTTGCTGAAGTGACATCTTTGGGTCTGGTTCAGATGACACGTAAACGCATGGGAACTGGGTTACTTGAAGTGTTCTCCGAAGCCTGCGAGAACTGCTCTGGACGTGGACTACTTGTTCATGACCAACCTCTTGAAGGACGTTCTGGCGGTGCTTCAGATTATATCCACCGTTATGAGCGTACTGATCGTGAAGATCGTCGCCGTGCTCGTCATCAGAAATCAGCACGTATTCGTGAATCTCATGCTGAGGCCCCTGCAGAAGAGTCCAACCTCGAACACGATCATCGTGAAGAGTCTCGTCGCGCTGCCGTTGCGTCTATCGCTGCTGCAACACACGAGCATGAAGCTTCTGAGGACGTTACAGAGTCTAAGAGCTCTCGTAAGCGAAAGCGTCGTAAACCATCACGTCGTGATGTAGACGTGAAGAACGTTGAGCAGGCAGAAGACTCCTCATCAGAGCTAGTACTTACTATCGGTGGTGAAGTTGTTGAACTTCCTCATGCTCATGAGCAGGTAGAGGAACAAGAATCGTCAACTGAAGATTCTTCGTTTACTTTAGAATCTTTAGAACAAATCTTTGATTCTAAAGAAAGACAGAGCTCTGTTTCTGAGGATACTGCTGAACAAGAATATGATGAAAATCTTTCTTCTCGATTCACTCAGAACTCTGAACGTTTAGCGGCGATTCGAGCTGGAGAAGCTCGAGCGAGAGCAGCGCAAAAAGCTGGTCGAGATGTCCAACGTAAAGATGAGCAAGACTCATCTCAGAAAGAGGAGACTCCCGTCAAGCGTCGTCGTTCTCGTCGGGCATCTGCACCGGTCTCGTCTGCTGGTTCTTCGGTAGCGGTGAGCGTTTCTGACATCTCTAAAGAACAAGAAGCCCAGCAGTCTCTCGTAACTGGTGTTGCACAACCTGGACGTCAGCAGAGTATCGAAGAAAAAACTGTTCAGGAAGTAACCACTCCCGAGCAGGCTCCTGAGCATACACCAGCACCTCGTAAACGTCGTTCGCGTCGAGCAGTGAGCACTGGTGTGGGTTCTGAGGTGCAGCGTCAAGAACTTTCAGAAGGACAAGCTGCTAAAAGTATTGTTGCTTCTGTTGCAGAAGTACCAACAACCTCAGAACATGAGGAGCATACGGTCATGCTCGGTGTTGGGGTTTCTGCCGACCAGATTAAACGTGAAGGACGATAATCTCATCGTCTCCGCGGTGTGATAAAAGATGGTGTGTTCTATACAGAGCACACCATCTTTTGTTTTGCTGTAAAGAAGAGTCATAATCGCTGTCTTTGCTGAAAACTCTAGCCGTCAGAGTCTATTTTTCCTAGGCTAGTTTAAGCACTTCTACCATAGGTGCATGAATATCAGGACACGGGGTGCTCTTTCATAAGAGCTGAGAAAAACCCGCAGAACCTGCTCTTGTTAGTACAAGCGAAGGGATGTCGATTTTATGGGCGACACTTTAACACCGCATCAACTTTCTATTCAAACACGCGAATATCCGAGAGTGCTGACCATCGCGGGGTCTGATTCTGGTGGTGGTGCGGGAATCCAAGCCGACTTGAAATCTATTGCAGCGCATGGCGGGTACGGGTTGAGCGCTATTACTGCTTTGACTGCTCAAAACACTCGTGGTGTGCAACAGGCTTTTTTTCCTCCGGCACAGTTCTTATCTCAACAATTAGAGGCACTCAGCTCTGATATCGATATTGACGCTGTCAAAATTGGCATGTTAGGCACTTCTGACGTCATTGCTGCTGTGCGTTCATGGTTGCAAAAATATCGTCCTCCCGTTGTGGTTCTAGACCCTGTTATGGTTGCTACAAGTGGAGATTCTTTAGCTGAAGAAGACTCGGTAGCAGAGCTTTCTTCATTATTTCCTTATGCTGATGTCATCACCCCTAACGCTCATGAGATGGCTGTTCTGCTAGGTGAAGAATCTACTGAACAATGGTCAGTTTTATGTGAGCAGGGGCAGCGTCTAGCTGATTGTTATAAAGTCGCGGTTCTTGTTAAAGGTGGACATTGTTCAGGGGAGAGAACTTCTGATGCGCTGATGATGCCAGGTCATAGTGAACCAGTATGGGTTGGTTCTTCTGAACGTGCACAGGTTCGTACCACACATGGTACGGGGTGTTCTTTTTCTGCTGCTTTAGCGACTGAGCTTGCGCGTACAGGGTGCTGGCAGACTTCTCTAGAACGCGTTAAACGGTGGATTACGGGAGCTATTAACAACGGTCAAAGACTTGAGGTTGGTGGCGGGAACGGGCCGATTGATCATTTTTATCATGTTCATTCTGTGATATCTGAACAAAGTGCACGAGTTAGCGATGTCGATAAATATTTGCTACAGGCTCAAGACCTTGACATGGTGCGTTTGCGTGAGAGCTTCTCTGAATACGCCTGGGAATTGAGTACCTCTATCAGAGAACAGGTTAACAGCTGCCCTTTTGTTGAAGGTCTTGGTGACGGCTCTCTACCTCAGGATGCTTTTATCTATTATTTAGACCAAGATGGTTTATATCTTAAAGAATATTCTCGTGCTCTAGGGCAGGTTAGTATTCGTGCAACGGACACTGAGTCACGGATGTTCTTTGCTCACGGTGCAGTTGAAGCTGTTGAGGTTGAATCTGAGTTGCATCGCCGGTGGGTGAGTCGTTTTAGGGATTCTGCGTATGTTACGGGGATACCCAGTACGACGACAGAGGCCTATACTGATTTTCTTTTAGCGCGCACCATGGAAAGTTATGGTGTGGGTGCCGCTGCTGTTCTCCCGTGTTATTGGTTATACGCTGAGATTGGAAAAAACCTATACTCTGCCTATCAAGAGTATGCGGGGGAGCACCCCTATGGTGAATGGCTTGAGGCGTATTCTTCAGAAGAGTTTCAAACATCAGCCCATCAGGCTGTGAACTTCGTCAATAAAATAGCTAGAATAGTGTCGGATGGCGAGCTGATTTCCATGAAAAACGCCTTTTTGAGAGCTTGTTGGCTAGAGCTTCGTTTCTTTGAAGAACCAATTTCGGCGTGTCACTTGCCCTTGCGGGGGTAGTTGTCGTAGTCTTGTCTTTCGGTGCTTCTTAAGTTCGTTTTACACGTTCGAGCCTAAGATAGCTACCACTGGTAGGAAACTACTAGATATAGCTCGATGAGCGCGAATCCTTAGAAAGCTCAAGATTCAACGAGAAATCTTCTCAGAGTCTTGTTGCACTACATGTTTTGGTACCAGGATCTGCGCTCTTTCGAAAAATTGTTCAATATAAAGACGTCGAGAGAAGTGAGTTCCCAAGTGGCATACGCGATTGTCCGCGCTGGCGGCCGCCAGGAAAAGGTTTCCGTAGGAGACCTCGTTACCCTTGACCGCGTCGCTGGCGAGCCCGGTAGCACCATTGAGCTACCTGTACTGCTGCTGGTAGATGGGGACAAGGTCACTGCAGATGCAAAGACCCTGGCTTCCGCCAAGGTAACTGCTGAAAAGATTGAAGACCTTCGCGGTCCTAAAATCGTTATTCAGAAGTACAAGAATAAGACCGGTTATAAGAAGCGTCAGGGCTTCCGCGCAGAGCTTACTACCGTTAAAATCACTGCGATTAACGCGTAAGTTCAGAACGTCCCGGATTTTCACATAATCTTTTACCTAAGGTAGGCACAGATGGCACATAAGAAGGGCGCAAGCTCCACCCGCAACGGCCGTGACTCTAACCCCCAGTACCTCGGTGTTAAGCGCTATGGCGGTCAAACCGTCAATGCAGGCGAAATTATCGTCCGCCAGCGTGGCACCCATTTCCACCCCGGCAACAATGTTGGCCGCGGCGGAGATGACACTCTGTTTGCTTTGGCAGCAGGTCAGGTTGAGTTCGGTACCCGTAAGGGCCGTAAAGTTGTCAACATTCTCGAAGTAGCTGAGTAATCTTAACTATTACGGAATGAATAAAAGAGGGCATGCACAGCTTGTGTTTGCCCTCTTTTGCATATAGTAAGCTATTAACCTTTAGAGGTATAGCGTCCAATACCGAGAGACTATTTCCCCAACCGATGAAATATATAAGAAATAGCCGCTCAAAGAAATAAGGAGAATTTTTTCGTGGCAGAATTTGTTGACCGCGTTGTACTGCATGTATCTGGTGGCCATGGTGGCAACGGTTGCGTATCTGTTCGTCGCGAGAAATTCAAACCATTAGGCGGACCGAACGGCGGTAACGGCGGTAACGGCGGAGACGTCATTCTCACCGTTGACGGGCAATCCACCACCTTATTGGAATATCATCACACCCCACACCAGCGTGCCCCTCATGGAGATATTGGACGTGGAGATATGCACCATGGTTTCAACGGGGAAAATCTCGTACTATCAGTACCTGAAGGAACCGTCGTCAAAGATAAAGACGGCAATGTTCTTGCAGACTTATTACATATTGGTGATGAGTTTATTGCTGCCCGTGGAGGACAAGGCGGACTGGGAAATGCTGCCTTAGCATCTGCAAAACGTAAAGCACCAGGCTTCGCTCTATTAGGTATCCCCGGTGAAGAACGCGATATTGTTCTTGAACTGAAATCAATTGCAGATATTGCCCTCGTAGGATTCCCCTCTGCCGGAAAATCTTCTCTGATTGCAGCCATCTCTGCTGCACGTCCTAAAATTGCTGACTACCCTTTCACTACTTTGATTCCCAATTTGGGCGTAGTACAAGCCGGTGACGTGCGGTACACGGTAGCAGACGTTCCCGGTCTTATCGAAGGCGCTTCAGATGGTAAAGGGCTAGGACACCGTTTCCTACGCCATGTTGAACGTTCTTCTGCTCTCGTCCACGTCATTGACTGTGCCACCTTGGAACCGGGGCGTGACCCCATCTCTGACTTCGACATTATTCTCGGTGAACTTGAAAACTATGAAGTTGATCCTACCGCTGGTGTGACAGTTCCTTTGCATGAACGTCCTCAAATTATTGTGCTCAACAAAATTGATGTACCTGAAGCTCGTGAACTAGCTGATTTTGTGCGTCCTGAGTTTGAAGAGCGTGGTTACGAAGTATTTGAGATTTCTACGGCATCACACGAGGGTCTACGTCAGCTTACCTTTGCGATGGCAAAACTCGTACAAGAAGACAGAGACCGCAGAGCTGCAGAAAAAGAACAAGCGGGCGAAGACGTTGCGGTTATTCGTCCTAAAGGATTCCGTCACCGTAAACAGCAAGAATTTATGATTCGTCGTGAAGAACGAAATCTTGAACCTCTCTTCCGCGTCATTGGCAAAAAACCTGAAAAATGGATTCTGCAAACAGATTTCAACAATGATGAAGCTGTCGGATACCTTGCCGACCGTTTTGCTCGTCTTGGCATTGAAGAAGAACTCTTTAAACAAGGTGCCCGCGCAGGGGACGCTGTCGTCATTGGTGAATCGAACGATTCTGTTATCTTCGATTGGGAGCCTACGATGGTTGGTGGTGCAGAACTTCTGACATCTCCTCGTGGAACCGACGTACGTCTTGAAGAAATCGTTCGTCCGACTCGAGCTGAAAAACGTGCTGAGTATAAAGACCGCATGGATGCTAAAGCTGCTGCTCGTGCAGAGCTTGAAGCAGAAAGAGTTGCAGGGGTTTGGACTGAATCCGTGGACGCTAAGAAAAAGAACAATTAGCCGTTGAGTTTTCTTTGCTGTACGCAGGGTCCAATCTCTGAGCGGAGAATTGGCTAAGATTCTATTTTCTCGTTGGTGTTATCTCACATTAAGAGTGAGATAACAGGTAGCATATGAGTGGGCTTTGAGCCTGCACCACACAATCATTACTTTGATGGAAGGAACTTCGAATATGCGTGAGGCACTAATTTTAGCGAGTGAGCACGGCGAACACGCGGAACATCTTGTATACGGCATTCCAACCTATGTGTATTTAGCATTGGCGGTTATCGCTTTTACCGTGATGTTCTTTATCTGCATTTCTTTTAGCGGTCGTGGTATTGTTCGCCCTGAGCACGGACCTAATCATATTGGTAGCGATGAAGTTGAAGCGCTCGCTGATTATCACGCAAAGCATAGTCATTAGAGCTGCATCTTTGGCTCAAGAGATATAGAGATATAAAGGATATAGCTCTGGAGCTGATGAGGCATGATGTTCACGTCAAGGAGTCCTGTGCGTCAGGAAAATACTGGTCAATCAGCCCCAAAAAATATGCTTTCTCGTGTTCCTGGTCGTACCCGATTAGGAGTTATGGGTGGTACTTTCGACCCCATTCATCATGGTCACTTGGTGGCAGCTAGCGAGGTTGCTGCTCGTTTAGATTTAGACGAAGTAATGTTCGTTCCGACGGGGTTACCTCTTCAGAAAAGTAAGCAGCGGACGGTAACCCCTCCCGAGGATCGTTATTTGATGACGGTTATTGCGACCGCTTCTAATCCTACGTTTACGGTGAGCCGGATTGATATAGACCGGGCGGGCCCTACGTACACGATTGATACGCTAACAGAGTTGAAGGAACAACGCCCCGATTGTGATTTGTTCTTTATTACTGGTGCTGATGCTATGAATCAGCTTCTGACCTGGAAAGATTCGGATAAGTTGTGGGACCTCGCGTTTTTTGTGGGGGTAACACGCCCTGGTCACGAACTTGAAAAACCAGAAATTGACCAAGAAAACTATATCTTGATGGAAGTTCCTGCATTGGCGATTTCTTCAACCGATATTAGGGATAGAGCGATGGCGCAAGCACCTATTTGGTATCTGGTTCCTGATGGAGTTGTCCGTTATATCGATAAACATCATTTATATGATGGAAAATCTTTGGATGAGAAGAACATCGCCGAGCGGTAAAGAAGAACCGTACCTGCGTACTATCCCATAAAAAAAGGGGCTGTGTCGCCATAAGATTTATATTATTGGTTCCTTTTACAATTCAGTATTACGTAAGAGAATAAACAAGACACCAACACAAAAGTAGCGGTTGTTCTTTTAAGATGAACATATAATGAGATAAAGATCGTGCCGCACTGTATTAGTTGGTAAAATCTTCAAAAGAATATGATTTATTCGATGCTAATAGTTTGAGGGGAATCAGTGACAGAACATAACGCTGAGGAACAGAAAGATTCATTGGAGGACTCTTACCTCTACGAATCCTTTGTGACCGAAGACGGAATTGAGGTTCCGCCTCCTACTCGCCCCATGGGGCCACGCCGTCTTGCGCGTTATCGTATTGATGCTGCAGCGTATTTGCGTGCTTTACGTGATGGGACTGAACTACCTGAAGAGACTGTCGCATATATGCCAGTTGCCCATGTGGGGTCAGGCGAAGCGTCGATTAGTGATGAGGCTTTGTCTGTTCAACAACGCTTCTCTGCACTAGCTGAACAAGGCGATATTCACTCTCATGATGATTTAAGCGGTGAACAGTTCACTGGTGAGAATGACACACGTGCAGATGTTGGTGTGATAGCTACTGCTCTAGGTGAAGAGGTTTCTTCTTTGCCCTCAGATGGGGAGCAGGCAGAGGCTCCTGATGTTCCTGCGCATGCTGTCTCTGCAAGTGACTATTCTTTTGCTGAAGATGAACTGGTGAGCGCAGAAGAATTTGAAGAGAGCGAAGCGGTCGATACAGCAGAAGCTGAGGCGGATAACTCCTCCGTATCAGAAACTCCAATCGAAACTGCGTCTGAAAACGAGCGAGAAGAACAGCCTGAAGAGCAAAGTTTGCCGAAGCCTGTCGCGGCAGTAGATGCTCACGGCTTAGATTTGGAATCTTGTGGTTACCATGTCCCAGAAGAGACCCTTGCTGATACTGAAGAAGAAACCTTACCTGCTGAACAAGCAGTAGACTCTACTGCGGCTATTCCGTGGGAGGGTAGTTTGGCCTCTGCAACAGAAGAAGACGCAACTGCTGAAGCCTCAAGCACCACGGAAAATACTGTGGCACCTCAAGACACCGTAGAATCTACGGGTGAAACATCCTTTGGTGCTCTGCCTGTTGTTGCAAAAGATACTTCCTTTGAATCAGTGAATTTTGCTGACGATGTTGCCTCTATTGCCCAGAAAACAGCTAAGAGTCAAGATTCTGTTGCCGATAGCTCTGCTATGACACAAGAAACGATGAGTATTCGTGAGCAGCTTGCTGCTTCGAGCGCCAAATACAACAATGATTCTTCTTCGTTAGTAAATGCTGAAGAATATGAGAACACAGACTATTCAGCGTTATCAGCATCTGAGAATACAGAGAATGAAGTAGAGTCTTCCTCTAAAGTGTGGCTCTTTATTTTGCTGGCTCTTGTTCTTGCGGCTGTTATTGCTGTATGGTTTGTATTCTTTCAATAATTTTTATCTCAGATGATTCGTGTCCTAGATTTTCACTGGATGCGAAGTGTCATGAAAGGACACGATGACTGCTTCCCCTCGATCTGTCGAAGCATTAAAAATTGCGGCTCAAGCTGCTGAGGATAAGCAAGGAACAAACCTCTTTGCTGTAGATACTGCCGAGAGAATGGGCCTTATTGACGGCTTCCTCGTTGTCTCAGCGCATAACGAGCGTCTTGTTAACGCCATTGTTGACGCGGTGGAAGATGACCTTCGTGAAAAAATGGATATGAAACCCGTTCGCCGTGAAGGTCGTTCTGGCGGACGTTGGGTTCTTCTAGATTTTGAAGATATCGTGATTCATGTTCAGCATGAAGAAGACCGTGCTTTCTATGCTCTTGATCGTTTATGGTCTGATGCTCCACGTATTACTCTTGGACTAGAGAGCGAAGCACCCGTGGTAGAAGAAACGATTGATCAAGAAAAAGATCAACAAATGATTCGTGAAGACGAAGGCTAACATCTGAGGCCGTATTTCTTGCAGAGGTTAAACATAGCGCAAACACATAGTTTGAGATGTTTAGCTTCTGTAAGAAAAACGATGAGTCAAAAGAATCATGGCAAAAATCTACTCAAGATATTTGCCTCCTATCTTTTCTGTCGTGTATGATGGATGAGTACTTTGGTACAAGAAAAATTTATATATGGGGATATGGCGCAGCTGGTAGCGCACTTGCATGGCATGCAAGGGGTCAGGGGTTCGAGTCCCCTTATCTCCACCACTGAGATGCTGGCTTGGATACAATCCAAGCCAGCATTTTTTATCCTCAGGAAGGGGACAGCGCAGCTTTGATGGTGCACATTTGAGCCAAGACCGAGCATCAAATCTGATAGGTTTACGGAGCATAGCATGTTAGGGGATACCTGAAGAGAAAACTTTACCCCACAAAATTTATTGACGAACTGTCGCAAAATACCTGAAATATACCCCGTCTTTTACTCGGAACACGCTATATTTTTGGGTATGGCTAATAAATCAGTTTTCGCTTCAATTGCATTGGTCGCAACGGCTCTACTTAGTGGTTGCGCTGAAGGATCAGTTCCTGGTCTTACCATCGAAAAGACCTCAGGTTTCGAAGAAAATCGCGACTTTGTGGTTATTGAGACAGAAGTGGTCACTGGCAATGCAGAAATCGGTGAAAAGCCACAACCTGGTACAGCGCGTTTCTTTATCGATCAGAAAGAATTCTCTGGCAACGAACATTCTTTTGGCGCAGAGCCAACCTTCTACCGAGTTAACGCAGACGACATCCATGACTTATCAGGTCATGTTATTGCGGTATCTGTTTATGCTAAAACACCTGAAGAGACTGTTCGGTGCGCTATCAAATCGATGGGAATTTTTGAGCCTGTAGAATCTGCTGAAGCAGAAGGTAAAGGGTCTGCTCATTGCGTCCTGACAATGCACTAAAAGAAAAACTTTTTAATGGTGTGAAGGTTCGTTATAAGACGAATCTTCACACCATTGTTTCGTTAATGTGAAAAACTAGAGGTATGGATTCATTAGGTACTCAAGATCTGCGCCAGATGGCCACCGAAGCCGCTGATGGTGCTGCTCATCTGGGATATCGTGTGGCGGGTTATATCCACCAATGGAGAGAAAAGCGAGCTCGCAAGGCAGCTAAAGAGCCCGTATTCGTTCCCAGCGTTGGCTATGGCACAACACGCTGGATTCGTGTCTTAGGGCGAGCACTCTACAAAACTGACCTCTTTGAAAAGTTTTTTAATGCGGGGCATGATGATGCGCCCGAACAAAAAATTCGTGGTTGGCGTTCTTTCACCGCGATAGCGATTGCTCATGCCGAAGTGTCGGTTCAGATTGGTTCACAGATATTCTTACTCAGGACAGATCGTGGTGGTGTACTTGATGCGCAATTAGAGATTTCTCTCGAGCCTGGTTTACATCGGGTAACCATGTCAGTTCTTGGGGGAGAGAGCGCAGAAACAACCGTGTATGTTGTTCCTCCAGAACAAAAAATTGGTGTTATTTGCGATGTTGACGATACCGTCATGGTAACGGCTCTGCCTCGTCCACTCTTAGCTGCGTGGAACTCCTTTGTTTTGAATGAGCACGCGCGTATTCCCACTCCCGGTATGTCCGTTCTTTTAGACCGTATACACCGTGAACATCCTTATGCCCCTTTCATGTACCTATCAACAGGGGCGTGGAATGTAACGCCTACGTTGCAACGTTTCCTATCACGTAATGCTTACCCTAAAGGGACGTTTCTTTTAACGGACTGGGGGCCGACCCCTCAACATTGGTTCCGTTCCGGTACAGAACATAAGGTGGAGTCGCTTAAGCGTCTTGCTGCAGAATTCCCTGAGATGAAGTGGATTCTTATTGGGGACGATGGGCAGCGAGACCCCGAAATTTATAACGGGTTTGCTGTGCGTTACCCTCAGAACGTTGCTGCTATTTTGATCCGTAATCTGACGATTGGCGAGTCCGTTCTAGCCTCGGGACGAGTGTGGGGAGATAGCCGCGCTCAAGAAATTACTAAAGGTAAGAGCTGGTCTGAAGCTAATGATGGGGCGAGCCTTATCCGCGAATTGCAAAATAGAGGGATTCTCAAAGATTAGAAGCATGGGGATTTTGAGATACCTGCTATTTTTGATGCTTTGAGCCATATTTGAAGGCTTTAGAAGAGGGTGTAAGAAGTTCCTGTAAAAGCCTTCTTGGCCCTCAATACGTGACGTGATATTTCGTTCTAGGCGACACACCAAGAGTAAAAAAAGCGTTAAAAATTTCTCTCAGAAGTGCTGGTAACAGCAAAGTTCAGGTTTGGGTTGAATCTCCTCCGTTGAGAATACGGGGCGCATTGGTGACACCTTTTTGCCGGTGTGTTAGAGACCTCCAAAAGGAGGGTGTCTAGACAGGTGTTTAAATAGGATTGTGGATAACTGCCATAAGCCCTATAAATAAGCGAAAAATGCTGTGGATTAAGAAAAATGGTGAGTAGACCACACTATCTAGGGCATCTAGAACTCCTCGCACACTAGATGTAGTATTAATCCGGTCGTTGCTCACCGACTTGATAAACACTGGTCTTCAAAGAGCTCACCACAACGAACCCATAATCTATAGCCCTACGACGAGAACCTATCGCCACCTGCTGGTGATACCAAGGAGATAACAATGTCAGTAACGGTGTACACTAAACCGGCTTGTATGCAGTGCAATATGACATATCGTGCACTAGAGAAAAACGGTATCGAGTACAACATCGTAGACATCACCGAGAACGAGCAAGCACTCGAAGACATCAAAAAACTCGGTTATCTCCAAGCCCCCGTCGTCATCGCTGGAGACCAACACTGGTCAGGCTTCCGCCCAGACCTTATCAGCTCCTTGAGCGCATAAACCTTTGAACCTCGCATCAGTCTGGCTCATCACCGCACCCTAAACCGCATAGATAAGGTTGGAGCTTCTCATGGAACAACAAACACGCGAAGCAGACTCCACCGTGACCACCACATCTGGTAGCCCTCTGGTTGTTTACTTCTCATCGGTTTCTGAAAATACTCATAAATTTATTCTTAAAACGGGGGTTCGAGCCATACGCTTACCCCTAAAAACTAGCGAGGAAACTCCACGAGTACACGAACCGTATGTACTCTGTGTTCCGAGCTATGGCAGACCCGGCGGATCAGGCTCTGTTCCACCGCAAGCCACAAAGTTTCTTAACGTTCCCGAGAACCGTGCTCTAATGCGCGGAGTCATAGGAGCCGGAAACACCAACTTTGGTTCACTCTACTGCGTCGCCGCAGATATTGTGTCAGCAAAATGTCAGGTTCCTGTCCTCTATAAATTTGAGTTGATGGGAACACCCGAAGACGTCACCAACGTTCAAGAAGGATTGGAAAAATTTTGGATTCAAAACTCCCTGTGCCCGGCATGAGCCACGAACCTGGACACGAAGACCCCACCGTGCCAGAAAAGTTCCGCGGACTTGGATACCACGAACTCAACGCTCTTCTCAACCTTTATGATGAAGACGGACAAATTCAGTTTGACGCTGATCGTCAAGCCGCACGCCAATACTTTCTCCAGCACGTCAATAACAACACCGTTTTCTTCCACGACTTGGAAGAAAAAATGGATTACCTCGTCAAACACCAATACTATGAAGAGCGCATCTTTGAGATGTATGACTTCGAGTTCATTAAATCTCTTTCTAAATTGGCGTACTCCAAAAAGTTTCGGTTTCCTACCTTCTTGGGTGCATTCAAGTTTTATACCTCATACGCTCTCAAAACCTTTGACGGTCAGCGCTACCTAGAACGCTTCGAAGACCGCGTTGTCATGGTCTCATTGCTCCTTGCTGAAGGTAACGAAGAACTAGCCGTCAAAATTGTTGAAGAAATCATCTCCGGACGATTCCAACCAGCAACCCCAACCTTCTTAAACGCAGGTAAAAAACAGCGTGGCGAACTCGTCTCTTGCTTCCTCCTTCGTGTTGAAGACAATATGGAATCCATCGGACGTTCCATCAATTCCGCTTTGCAACTATCTAAACGTGGCGGCGGTGTTGCTTTCGCCTTGACAAACCTTCGTGAAGCTGGTGCACCTATCAAAAAGATTGAGAACCAGTCCTCTGGTGTCATCCCCGTGATGAAACTTCTTGAGGATTCTTTCTCCTACGCAAACCAGCTAGGTGCTCGTCAAGGTGCTGGTGCAGTATACCTGCACGCTCACCACCCCGACATCTACTCGTTCCTTGACACCAAGCGTGAAAACGCGGACGAAAAAATTCGTATTAAGACGCTCTCTCTCGGTGTTGTTATCCCCGATATCACTTTTGAGCTGGCAAAGAAGAACGAGGACATGTACCTCTTCTCCCCGTACGACGTTGAACGAGTATACGGCAAACCACTTTCTGATATTTCTGTCACCGAAAAGTACTACGAGATGGTCGATGACGCCCGCATTAAGAAAACCAAGATTAATGCCCGTGAATTCTTCCAAACTCTCGCAGAAGTACAGTTCGAATCCGGATACCCCTATGTCATGTATGAAGACACCGTTAACCGTGCAAATCCCATTGACGGTAAAGTCATCATGTCAAACCTCTGCTCAGAGATTCTTCAGGTATCAGAACCGTCCTATTACAATGCTGACCTAGGATACGAGACCATTGGTAAAGACATCTCTTGTAACCTTGGCTCTCTCAACATTGCGTTGACGATGGACGGCAAAGACATCGGCTCAACCGTTAACGCGGCAATTCGTTCTCTTACCGCAGTATCTGATCTTTCAGATATTCGTTCCGTGCCCTCTATTGAACGCGGTAACTCGATGAGCCATGCCGTGGGACTTGGCCAGATGAACTTGCACGGTTATCTTGGTCGTGAACGCATCAAATATGGTTCAGAAGAAGCTCTAGACTTCACCAATATCTACTTCTATACGGTCACATACCACGCGATTCGAGCCTCAATGGAAATTGCGCGTGAACGCCAAGAAACCTTCGTTGGGTTTGAGAAATCAAAATATGCTAGCGGAGAGTTCTTCCAGAAGTACATCCAACAAGAATGGGAACCTGCAACTGAACGCGTGCGTGAACTTTTTGCAGGACACAGCATCCCCACCCAAGAGGACTGGAAAGCTCTTGCAGCTGATGTTGCACAATACGGTATGTACAACCAGAATCTTCAGGCTGTTCCGCCTACAGGTTCTATCTCATATATCAACGGTTCAACATCTTCTATCCACCCCATCGCCTCAAAAATCGAAATTCGTAAAGAAGGTAAGCTTGGGCGCGTCTATTACCCAGCTCCTTACCTTTCAAACGAGAATATCGAATACTATGAGGACGCATACGAGATTGGGTACGAAAAGATTATTGACACCTATGCTGTGGCAACACAACACGTTGATCAGGGTCTCTCGTTAACACTGTTCTTCCGTGATACAGCTACCACTCGTGACGTGAACAAGGCACAAATCTACGCATGGCGTAAAGGCATTAAGACCATCTACTACTCACGTATCCGACAGATGGCTCTTGAAGGAACAGAAGTTGAAGGTTGCGTTTCCTGCATGCTCTAATGTCGCTGTGCGCGCATAAACTATGATGGTGTGGGGTAGTAGCACTCGAACTGCCCCACACCAGAGCAACAACACATACATCACATGAGATTGTGAAGAACAGTTCATCGATAAGGAGAACACAATGATGATGAGCGAAAAGGTGAAACTGATTCACCACGTTGAAGCTATTAACTGGAACCGTATTGAAGACGAAAAAGACCTCGAAGTGTGGGATCGCCTAACCGCTAATTTCTGGTTGCCTGAGAAAGTCCCACTGTCTAACGACGTTCAGTCGTGGAAGACGCTCACTCCTGAAGAACAACAGCTCACCATGCGAGTCTTCACAGGCTTGACTTTGCTCGATACCATTCAAGGTACTGTTGGTGCAGTTTCTTTGCTACCTGATGCTGTGACTTCCCACGAAGAAGCTGTATACACCAACATCGCGTTCATGGAATCTGTCCACGCGAAATCATATTCTTCAATTTTCTCCACTCTTGCTTCAACGAAGCAGATTGATGAGGTATTCCGCTGGTCTGCAGAGAATGAACACTTGCAGAAAAAAGCAAATATTGTGATGGACTACTATCAAGGCGAAGACCCCTTGAAGAAGAAAGTTGCTTCTACATTGCTAGAATCTTTCTTGTTCTACTCTGGTTTCTACCTTCCGATGTACTGGTCTTCTCACGCGAAACTCACGAACACTGCTGATTTGATTCGTCTGATTATTCGTGATGAAGCTGTTCACGGATACTACATTGGTTACAAGTTCCAGCGCGGTCTAGAAAAAGAAACTCCTGAACGTCAGCAAGAACTCAAGGACTACACCTTTGACTTGCTCTATGAACTGTACGAGAACGAAGTTCAATACACTCATTCTCTCTACGATTCTGTGGGCTTGAGCGAAGATGTTAAGAAATTCTTGCACTACAACGCTAATAAAGCGCTGATGAACCTTGGGTACGAAGCAATGTTCCCTGCATCGGTAACAAATGTTTCTCCTGCTATCCTTTCGGCGCTGTCTCCTAATGCTGATGAAAACCATGACTTCTTCTCTGGTTCTGGTTCTTCATACGTTATTGGTAAAGCTGTTAACACCGAAGACGATGACTGGGATTTCTAAACCGTTCTGAATAACATTTAAAAGTTGATGGTGGTGCGCTTTCTGTCCGGTAAGGGCAGAGGGCGCACCACTTTTCTTAATATATGGGGGGGGGGAGAGAGACACCGTATCTGTTGTGTTATGTCTCAATGCATGTTCTCTTTCTATCAGCGATGATAGAAAGAGATGATTGCTGGTGTACTAGGTTAAGAGGGCTTTGTCATGCATATTATTTTAGATACCGAACACCCCGGAGAACATATTCATCCGTTCTCAGAGTCTGTGGAGTTCTTGCGCCGTGTGGCTCGAGGTCAAGAGGAACAAACGCTTCGTTTGTATCGTCCTGCCCCCAATATGGCGTTTGGGCGACGAGACAAACATAATCCTTCTTTTGAGGATGCAGCTGAAGCCTCTCGCCGTTTAGGGTTTTTACCGCAGGTGCGACCTGTGGGCGGTCATGCTGCTGCTTATCATGCGGGCTCGTTAGTTATTGATCATTTTGCTCCTTCTGCTGATGCTATTAGTGGGAACAATCGTCGTTTTGAGTTTTTTGCACAATTTTTTGTTCAAATACTTTCTTCGTTAGGGTTTTGTGCAGAAGTGGGTGAGTTACCGGGGGAGTATTGTCCTGGTGAATATTCTGTTTTTGTTCACTCTGCTCAAGGTCAACGTTTTAAGATTATCGGCACTGCTCAACGCGTTGTTTCTGGCGCGTGGTGGTTTAGTACGGGAATTGTTGTAGAGGATTCTGCTTCGTTGAGAGGTGTGACGGAAGAAGTGTATCGTCACTTAGCGATGCCTTTAGACCCGCAGACGGTTGGTGCGTTGAACGATGTTATCTCACAGGTCAAAGTTGAAGATGTGGAGGACGCTGTCCTTGAAGGGTACGAGAAGTTCTGGACAGAACACGTTGTAGAATCCCGTGGGCTATGAAGATGAGGAGGGTATAGTCCAACGGTGCATATCTGTCTATTAGGGGAGAAGTGCGTCGTCTTGAGGAGTCCAGCGTTGCCACCCGAGAGTGAGGTAGAGAGCGAGCGCTGCGGCGTTTCTTTCGCTGATATGTGTACTTGCCTCGTCATAATGATGATTTTGCATAATGTCGAGGGCGTAGGTGATGAGTTCTTCGGCAATTCCTTCACGGCGTCGTGAAGGTGCAGTGATGAGCTCTAATAGTGTGGGTGTTTCTTCTGGACCGTTATGGTCTAATCGGTTTTTGAGGCTGAGGAGAACAGCAACTGCTCGACCGTTATCGTCAATGAGGAGAGGGGAAGCTTCGGGGTAGAACTCTCCGTATGTTCCAGCGAGTATTTCTTTGACTTGGCGTTGTGCATCTTCTTGGGTGACGAAGGTTGATTCGTCGTAGGAAGAGAATAAGAGCCGTGCGATGGCTTCTGTATCTTCTGGCGTGGTGGGGCGTAGATTGAGACGCTGAGGTGATTTGCGCAGTGGAGTGGTGGTGTTGGTGATGAGGGTGATGTACTTTTCCATGGCAAGTCCTAGGTATTGTGGGCAACGTCATGTATGTAAACAGGCTAGCGGATATTTCTCTTAACCGGCAATAGCTTATTGTGTGGTGTCTTGATGATTTTAAAATACGGTGGGTGATAAGGACTAAGTCCTTATCACCCACCGTATTTTAGCCTGTGTGTTGAGCTGTATTTATGCTGCGTGGTTGCAGGTTGCGCACTGGCAGTTTTCGCAGACGCAGTTGACGCATGCGTCTGAGCAGTCGCCGCATTCGCAGGTTGCGTGGTTGCAGGTGGGGCAGTTGCAGTTGTCGCATTCGCAGGTTGCGCAGCTATCGTTGCAGTCGCCGCATTCGCAGGTGACGCATTCGTCGTAGTGTCCATCGTGTTCACGGTGTACGTGGTCGCCGTGGATGTAGTCGACGTGGTCGTGGTGGATGACTGCTAGGTGACCGCAGTTTGGTCCGTGGGTGTGTGCATGTGCTTCTGATTCGCGGTGCAAAGTTGCGGTGCTCATGAGTTATTCTCCTTGGTGTGTTCGTAGACATCGTTAATGATGTGCGTGACGTGATGGTCTGCTACTTCGTAGATGATGCTACGTCCTGTCTGTGTGCTGGTAATAACTCCAGCTTCTTTGAGGATTTTGAGGTGGTGGGAGACAAGAGGTTGTGAGACTCCCATACATGTAAAAAGCTCACTGACGGTATGTGATCCTTTGGACAGATGGTGAGTCAAAGCTAGGCGCAATGGGTGCGCTAATGCTGCAAAGAGTGCAACGGAGCCACTGTACTCTGTTTCCCAAGTTCTCTCGCTATCCATAAAAGAAACTTTATATAAAGATTTCTTTGTGTGTCAAGGTATGTATCAAAAAAATTTTATGGATGTTAGATACTCCACAACCAGTCGTCACGACACTGCAGATAAAGAACCCCCATGACAAAACACATGTAAACTAAAGAACAATGTGCGCTCTTGTACCGCGCACTATCAATACCGAGCATGCCCTTAGTACGGGCGTGCACAACACACAAACAAGGAGACAGATGTCTGTCGCACACATTTCTGTAGACGTTGCCGGAGAAAAACGCACCATTGAAGACGGCACCACAGCCGCCGAACTCTTCACCGAAGACCGCGATATTGTCGTTGCCCGTATTAACGACAAACTCGTAGACCTCTCAACACCCCTACACGAGGGGGATTCTATCGTCCCCGTCAGCATCCACGAACAAGAAGGTCTAGAAGTCCTCCGTCACTCCGCCGCGCACGTCATGGCTCAAGCAGTCCAAGAATACCGAAAAGACGCAAAACTCGGCATCGGGCCATATATTACCGACGGCTTCTACTTCGACTTTGACGTTGAAGATCCCTTCACCCCTGAAGACCTCAAAAAAATTGAGAAAATGATGATCAAAATCATCAAATCAGGACAAAAATTTGTACGCCGCGTTGTGACCCCAGAACAAGCAGCGCAAGAAATGGCGCAAGAACCCTACAAGCTCGAATTGCTGAGCCTCAGCCAAGGTCCCGGTTCTGGGGCTGACGCAGCAGAAGGCGCCTCCGTAGAAGTCGGCGCCGGCGATATCACCATCTACGACAACGTTCACCCCAAAACTGGGGAAACCGTATGGCGTGACCTCTGCCGTGGCCCACACCTACCCAACACAAAACTTATCGGAAACGGGTACGCCCTCATGCGAGCAGGTGGAGCCTACTGGCGCGGTTCTGAAAAGAACCCCATGCTCCAACGCATTTACGGAACTGCATGGCCTAGCAAAGAAGAGCTCGTAGCCTACAAAGAACGTATCGCAGAAGCTGAACGACGCGACCACCGACGACTCGGAGAAGAACTAGACCTCTTCTCCTTCCCTAAAAACATCGGCCCCGGTCTACCCGTCATCCACCCCAAAGGTGGCATTATCAAACGTGAGATGGAAGACTACGTACGCACACGCCACATCCAAGAAGGCTTCCAATACGTCAGCACCCCTCATATCTCCAAAGAAGACCTGTTCTACACCTCTGGGCACCTGCCATACTACTCAGACGGTATGTTCCCCTCCATGGAACTCGATAACGGAAACTACCGTCTCAAGGCCATGAACTGCCCCATGCACAATGAGATTTTCCGATCACGAGGACGCTCCTACCGAGAGCTACCATTACGACTATTCGAATTTGGAACCGTCTACCGTGACGAAAAATCAGGTGTACTACAAGGACTCACCCGAGTTCGTATGATCACCCAAGACGACTCACATAGCTACGTCACCAAAGAACAAGCACCCGATGAGATTCGTCATCTGCTCAAATTTATGCTCAGCCTGCTAGAAGATTTCGGTATGACAGACTTCTACCTCGAATTGTCTACCCGAGACACAGAAGGCGATAAAAAAGACAAGTTTATCGGCACCGACGAACAATGGGAACAAGCAACAGCAGTCCTTGAACAAGTCGCCTCCGAAACCGGTCTAGAACTTGTACCAGATCCAGGTGGAGCAGCATTCTACGGACCTAAAATCTCCGTACAAGCGAAAGACGCCATCGGCCGTACCTGGCAGATGTCTACTGTTCAATATGACTTCAACCAGCCACAACGATTCGGGTTAGAATACCAAGCCTCAGACGGAACACGTCAAGAGCCTGTCATGATTCACTCTGCAAAGTTTGGTTCGTTTGAGCGCTTCCTCGGAGTTCTCACCGAACACTATGCAGGAGCATTCCCCGCATGGCTATCACCCGTACAAGTTGTAGCAGTGCCCGTAGCAGAAGCCTTCAACGACTATATGGCAGATATTGCTACCAAGCTTCGAGCTGAAGGGGTTCGCGTAGAAGTCGACTACGGAACTGACCGTTTCCCCAAAAAGATTCGTACCGCTTCCAAAGAGAAAACACCGTTTATTCTCATCGCCGGCGGAGAAGACGCAGAAAATGGGGCAGTATCGTTCCGCTACCGTGATGGCTCCCAAGAAAATGGTGTGCCTGTAGCAGAAGCTATCCAACGCATTGTTGAACACATCAAGAACCGTGTGAACGAAGACCCTCGCGCAACAACTGAAACACCGGCAGAATAGAAGAAAAACCTATACAACCAAGACATCTCATGTGTTGAAACTGTCGCTCTTGTAAAGAATCCTTCCGACAAGGAAAAACTTTACAATAGCGACAGTTTGCTTTAACACAGCAGACAGGAGGAAAAAACCACCGCTAAAATAGAGAACTATGACACATAAACTATTACAAGCATCATCAGATATCGGAGGATACCCACAACTAGCCTCCACCACCAGCCATGACATACACCAAGCGTTAGAAGAAGCCGTACAGGCTCAAAAACTTGCGTGGAACAACATCTGTGCAAATAGCGAAACACCAACCTTCGCCAACACCATTGAACCGTTAGAAGACAGCTACCGAGAATTCTCACGAGCAACAGGCATCTACTACACGTACCTGTCCTCCATGGGAACACCAGAAATACTAGAACTCAGCGAATACTGGGAACCCAAACTCGCCGAACACACAACCGCCATGGCGAATAACGAGCCTCTTGCTACTCGCATCGCCAACGTTGAAGAGCACAACCTCACCCCAGAACAACAACGAGTGCTCAAGCTCTGGAAAGAAACATTCACCGACGCAGGAGCATACCTTAGCAAAGATGCACAACAACAGCTCGCAACACTCGATGCCGAACTAGCAAAACTGAGTGCAGAATTCTCTAAAGCACTGCTGACCGGAGCACAACAAGCAGCACTTCTCATCCACGACGAAGAAGAACTTGCAGGACTCGACGAAAGCACCCGAGAACGTCTTGCCCTCAACGCCGCAAAGAACGGACACGAAGGAGCGTTCCTGCTACCTCAAGATCTCTTTGCCGCACCGGCACTTCTTGAATCACTAGAGAACCCCGCGACCCGCAAAAAATATTATGCAAACTCCATCAACCGTGGACGAGCACACACTCGAGATGCCGGTAGCGCAGATACACCACAAACCATCCAAACTGGCGCAAAAATGTCATACCTGCGAGCGCAACGAGCAGCACTCTTCGGAGCAAAGAACCACGCAGAACTGACCATTCGCCGAGCTGTAGCACAAAAATCTGATGAAGCACTAGCGATGCTTGAAAAAATGTTGCCACAAGCATTAGCAAACTTCCGTAAAGAACTAGAAACCATGGCAGAAGTTGCGGGAGTGCCTGTTGAAGACATCCATGCTGCTGACGTACCTTACTACCTCAAACGTGTGGCAGAAGAAAAATATCGTGTCGATATACAAGCTCTACGACCCTACTTTGAGCTTAACTCTGTAGTAGAACGAGGCGTCTTCTACGCCGCTGAAACTCTTTACGGAATCAGCTTCACCGAACACCCCGAACTATCGAGTTATTACCCCGACATGCGGGTATGGGAGGTCAAAGACGAGAACGGCACTCTCATTGGTATTTTTGCTCTTGACCCGTATGCTCGCGCCACCAAACAAGGCGGAGCATGGATGAACGACCTCGTACCACGTGATGAACGCATCCAACAAGTGCCAGTAGTGCTCAACACCCTCAACATTGCAGAACCTGCTGAAGGTGCACCGGCGCTACTGACCCTTGATAATGTACGGACACTTTTCCACGAATTTGGCCACGCACTACATTCCTTGTTAAGTACCGCTAAGTATCCTTCTGTTGCTGGTACGAACGTTCCCCGTGACTTTGTTGAATATCCCTCACAAGTTAATGAGATGTGGATGTTCCACCCAGCAGTAGTAGGGAACTACGCACGCCATATTGATACAGGAGAAACACTCCCACAAGAACATATTGATGCGCTACGCGCTAGCGAACAGTGGGGAGAAGGATTTGCCACCAGCGAATATCTAGGAGCCGCCCTCCTCGATATGGCATGGCACGCCCGTAGCGTTGAAGACGGGCTCATCGACAGTTGTGAAGATGCTAAAGCCTTTGAAGATGAAGTGCTCAAACGTTATGGCTTCGACCAATACCCAGTATCTCCGCGCTACCTTACCGGAATGTTCAAACACATCTTTGGTGGAGGATACGCCGCCGGATACTATGCTTACATCTACTCCGAGATGATGGACGCAGAAACTGTTGATTGGTTTGAAGAATCCGGGGGAGCAACCCGCCACAACGGTGAAACCTTCAAAAACGCTATCCTCACAACAGGAAATAGCCAAGACCCGGCAGAGTCTTTCCGACAGTTACGAGGACGAGACCCACGAATTGAACCACTATTACGTCGACGTGGACTACTTGAAGAATAGTTAGAACCTATTCTGCTAGGAGTATCGCACTCGCATAATCTGTGTGGATGCTACCGGAAAAGACTTTTCCGGTAGCATCCACAAGAATCTTTTAGCAACATTCACATAGAGCGTATGAGCCTACAGGTACACTAAAGACCATGGAGTACACCACCGATAGCTTTGAACTGCCACAAGTCCCAGATGCTTTCCAACGGCTTTGGACACCTCACCGTAAGGCATACGTCAGCGGAGGGCAAAAAGACTACCAAGAACAGACGTGCCCCTTTTGTAGTGCTCCCGAACGCTCTGACGAAGAATCTCTGATTGTTCATCGAGGTAAATACGCGTACGCCATCTTAAACCTCTACCCATATAACCCAGGGCACCTGCTGATTCTGCCATACCGGCATATCCCATATTACGATGACGCAACCGTCGAAGAACTAACCGAAATAGGGGTTCTCACCCAACAAGCGATGCGTGTGCTACGTCAAGTCAGCAAAACAGACGGATTCAATATTGGGATGAATCAAGGCAAAATTGGGGGAGCCGGAATAGCCGATCACCTACACCAGCATATCCTCCCACGATGGTCTGGCGACACCAATTTCTTACCGATTATCGCCCACACAAAAACCATGTCACAGACACTAGGACAGATACACACTCTCGTAAAACAAGGGTGGGAAGAATACCTTTCAACGACAACCAAAACTCTTTAGAGAAAGCTAAACAACTTCTAACGCACCCTTCAGTTGTTTTGCTGCGCTACGAACATCAGCAGCTTCGGTTAAAGCACGCACCACAACAATACGTGAGGCACCTGCCTGACAAACCTCTGACACCGTATCCACGTTAACGCCACCAATAGCAAACCACGGTTTCTGACCGGCAAACTGAGCAACCTGCTCAAGATACTCCACGCCTGTTGCTGCACGCCCCGGCTTCGTCGGCGTCGGCCACACCGGCCCACACGCAAAATAATCAATATTCTTATCGGTAGCAGCCTCCTGCCCCTGAGACACTCCATGTGTTGAAGCACCTACAAGAACATCGGCACCTAATAACCTGCGCGCCTGCACTGCAGAAAGATCGTCTTGACCTCGATGAAAAATATCAGCACCCATAAGAGCGGCAACATCAGCACGGTCATTGACCGCAAAAAGCTTATCGTGACGACGCGCCACCTTTTTGAGAACCTCTAAAGCTGCTAGCTCCTGTTGCACAGAAATCTTCTTATCACGCAGCTGAATAATATCAACACCGCCACTATAGGCTTCATCCAGAAAAGACTCTAAATCTCCACGAGATAAACGCGCATCCGTACACAAGTACAAGCGTGCTTTGTGAAGCTTTTCAAGGCGCTCGCGACGAAGCGTTGAAGAAGAATCCACGAAAGAAGTGGCGAAAGGCTGTTGTTCATAAACGGACATAGTTTTGAGGTCTCCTTGTATCAAAAAGATTGAGGCTTATACTTAGAGTGACCTACGGGAGCGTCAGATATATCGCGCCATATCACAATAGATATATCTTCACGACGCTGAGAGGGCTAAGAGAGCCGACCGTCTTACTTGATGCGGGTTATGCCGCCGGAAGGAAGTGTTCGTCATGGGTGCGACGTTGTTTAACCCGCACGATGAAGATTCAACTATTCATCAATATATACCCGAACTATCCAAAGAACCACCCTCAACAGTAGATATTGCAGTCATCGGTGCAGGAATTATCGGATTATCGACCGCGTACCGTCTCCAAAAAATAGGGTATAGCGTTGCTGTCTTAGACCCACATCCCGCTTCAGAAGCAACACGAGCAGCCGCCGGAATGCTTGCCCCAGCATCTGAAACACAATTTCGCCAAGAACCATTAGTTCAGCTGATGAAACGGGCAGCGCAACTATACCCATCCTTTGCACAACACATTCAAGAAGAATCCGGTATTCACGTTGGTAGACAAGAAACAAAAACCCTCGTATGCGCCTACGATCATGCTGATAAAAATGCTCTAGAAGACCTCCAACAATATCAGCAAGAGCTAGGTTTAGAAACCCAAAAAATATCCATCCGAAAAGCTCGTTCTCAAGAACCAAGCCTCTCCTCGCGTCTTGCAGGAGTCGTGGAAATAGCCGGCGACCACCAGATTAACCCGCGCTGGTACTGCCAAGGGCTCATACACCTCTTACACGAACAGCTCTACCCTGTGAGAGCCCAAAAAATTCTTCTCGACGCAGACCAAACACACGCCCGCGGCATCTACTGGGAATACCAAAACCCCACGACAGGGCAACAGCACACCGGAGAACTCCACGCAACATATATCATCGTCGCTAACGGCCTCGGAACCTTAGAACTTCAGGGCATACCAGCGCTCAAAGAACTCCCTTTACGCCCCGTCTACGGTGATGTGCTTCGTCTCCGCGTACCTGAAAACCAGCGGCCCTTCATCACCTCAACAATTCGCGGTATCGTCCGCTCCCAACCTGTTTACATCGTTCCCCGTGAAGACAACACCGTCGTCATCGGTGCAACATCACGTGAAGACCATATGCCCGGTATCAACGCTGGCGGAATATACCAACTACTACGTGATGCAAGAGAGCTTATCCCCGCCATCACAGAACTCGAACTCTACGAAATAATCTCACGAGCACGCCCCGGAACACCCGACGACCTGCCCCTCATCGGCACAATCGAACACCACGGTAAACCACTCAAAAACCTCATCCT
Source organism: Rothia sp. CCM 9419 (assembly GCF_048512815.1). Taxonomy (NCBI): domain Bacteria; kingdom Bacillati; phylum Actinomycetota; class Actinomycetes; order Micrococcales; family Micrococcaceae; genus Rothia; species Rothia sp. CCM 9419. The sequence goes on from NZ_JBLXXY010000008.1 coordinate 50,793, forward strand.
CTCAAACGGCTACTTCCGTCACGGAATACTGCTTTCACCACGAGCAGCAGAACTCGTAGAACACCTCATCACTGAAACCCTCACCGAAGACGACAGAAAAGACCTCTACGCTTGCCGTCCACAACGCTTCACGCCAACCCAACAAAACCCTAAACCAACGGAGGAAAACCCCAATGAACATCACCCTCACAATTAACGGTGCAGAACACACCTATACGACACCACAAACCATCAAAAAACTCGTCGAAGACACCATCAACACCGCCCTCAACGACCAAGGAAACGCCCAAGACGGAACACCCCTTGGCATCGCCGTAGCACTCAACGACACCGTACTACCACGCAACCAATGGGCACACACCACCGCAAACCACTATGACAGGCTAGAAATCATCACCGCCGTACAAGGCGGATAACACCACCAGCACAAACAACAAACTCGAGATAAAAAGAACATGACACCAACAAACATTCCACCACTGAACATCGACGGAGTAGACCTCAACTCACGACTTATCATGGGCACCGGAGGAATCACCTCACTACAACACCTCGAAGAAGCACTCCTTAGCTCAGGAACAGAACTGACCACCGTCGCCATGCGACGATACAACCCCAGCGGAAAAGAATCTCTCTACTCCATTCTGAAACGCAACAACATCAAAATTCTGCCGAACACCGCAGGCTGCTACACCGCAAAAGACGCACTACTAACCGCAGAACTTGCCCGAGAAGCACTCCAAACACACTGGATTAAGTTAGAAGTCATCGCAGACGAAACAACACTCCTACCCGACACCTACGAACTAATCGAAGCCACCGAAACACTCGCCGAACGAGGCTTTACCGTATTCGCCTACACCAACGACGACCCCATCACCGCACGACACCTACAAAATGCAGGCGCCAGCGCCGTCATGCCCCTTGGCGCACCCATCGGCACAGGACTAGGAATACTCAACCCACACAACATCCAACTCATCACCAGCGAACTAGACGTTCCCGTCATCATCGACGCCGGCATCGGAACAGCCAGCCAAGCAACACAAGCAATGGAACTAGGCTGCGATGCTGTCCTCCTCGCCTCAGCCGTCACCCGAGCCCAAAACCCCGTAGCAATGGCAGAAGCCATGAAATACGCAGTACACGCCGGATACCACGCCTACCATGCTGGACGCATCCCCACCCGAACCCACGCGCAGGCCTCATCACCAACCGAAGGACGAATCCTCACCGGAGCACCCACCCAAGAAGACCTCACCACCTAACCTCAACGAAGAAAGCACCCCAACCATGCCACTGGCACCACTGACCACACCCAAAAAACAACTCAGTACACAAGAACAACTCCGCTACGGGCGACACTTCACCCTGCCCGGCATCGGAGAAGAAGGACAACGACGACTCGCCAACGCAAAAGTCCTCAGCATCGGAGCCGGAGGACTCGGCTCACCCCTACTGCTCTACCTCAGCGCAGCAGGAGTCGGAACCCTCGGCATCATCGACCACGACACCGTCGAATACAGCAACCTCCAACGCCAAATCATCCACAACAACAACACCATCAACACACCCAAAACACACTCCGCACAACAACGCATCCACGAACTCAACCCACACACCAACGTCCACACCTACCACGAAAAACTCAACGCAAACAACGCCGAAAACATCATCAAAAACTACGACCTCATCATCGACGGATCCGACAACTTCGCCACCAAATACCTCACCAACGACATCTGTGAACACCTCAATAAACCACTCATCTGGGGGAGTATCTCCCAATACACCGCACAAATCTCACTCTTCTGGGCACACCCCAAACACCTCAACACCACCCAACACACCCAAGGAACCACCCTCCGAGACCTCTACCCACAAATACCAGCAGCAGACTCCATCCCCACCTGCGCACAATCAGGAGTACTCGGATCCCTCTGCGGAACCATCGGCTCCATCATGGCCACCGAAGCCATCAAACTCATCACGGGAGTACCCGAACCACTCCTAGGAAAACTCTGGATGTACGACAGCCGAACACACACCACCAAAACCCTCAACATCACACCCGACCCGCACCGCACCCCCACACCACTGACCGAAACACTCCAACAAATACAACAATCAACACCACAACCCCTCAACGTCCCCGAAATCGCACTCCACGAAATCAACCAACACCCCGAACACTACACACTCATCGACGTACGCGAACACCACGAACGCAACAACGGACACTACCAAGACCACGCACACATCCCACACCAAGAACTCCTCACCCTCATCAACAACACCCCAAACCCCCTAGAAAACATCAACAACACCCTTACCAAACACCTCAAAAACAACACCACACCAGTGTTCTACTGCGCCAGCGGAAAACGCTCAGCACTCATCGTCCACACCCTCAAAAAACAACAACCACACATAACAGCCCTATCCCTTACCGGAGGATTCAACCAAACACCTATAAAATAAAAAACATGTCTAGACCCATAACACGACTCATCGGCCAAGGCGTACGCTACGCCACCAAACTCCGCGGAGGCGGATCCGCATTCCCCGGACTCGTCATGGAAAAACTACACCCCAACTTCGTCCCCGAAGAACTCGCAAAACTACCTCACGGCGTAGTCGTCGTCTCTGGAACCAACGGAAAAACCACCACCACAAAAATGGTGGTCCAACTACTCCAAGCCCAGGGGCTCAAAGTCTTCACCAACAAAACAGGATCAAACTTCGTTCGAGGAGTTGCCGCCTCACTCCTTGCAGAAATGAGCCTCACCGGAAAACTCGACGCAGACATTGCTGTCCTCGAACTCGACGAAGCCCACGCCGTACACTTCGCCAAAAAAGTCAAACCACACTACGCACTACTACTCAACGTCCTACGCGACCAACTCGACCGCTTCGGTGAAATCGACACCACCCGAAAAATGCTCACCACCGTAGCAGAAGCAACCACCAACACCGTCGTACTCAACCGAGAAGACCCACGCATCCTCAGCATCGCAGAACACGTTAAAACAGGAACACACACCAACTATTTCGGACTCAGCCAAAAACTCCGAACCATGTTCCCATCCGACGACGAAATGCGCTCGCAACAACGAACCAGCACTAAAGAAAACCTCCCAGAAGCCACCGTCACCCTCAACGACTTCAACGGAACCAACGCAACATTCACCCTCAACGGACACACCGCACAAGGAAAAATCAACCTCTACGGCGTCTACAACATCTACAACGCCGCCGCAGCAATGGCACTCACCCAAGCAGTCATGGGAGAAAACCTCAACGAAGAAAAACTCATCGAAGAACTCCAACACATCACACCCGCCTTTGGACGAGGCGAAACCCTCAACATCAACGGCCAAACACTACAACTACTACTCGTCAAAAACCCCTCAGGATTTAGACTCTCCCTCGCCAGCGCAGACGCACAAGACTACGCAACCATGATTACCATCAACGACCAATACGCAGACGGCAGAGACGTCTCATGGCTCTGGGACGTAGACTTCCACAGCCTACAAACAACCGGAGTCAACACCGTCTCCGGAACCCGCGCATGGGATATGGCACTACGCCTAGAACACGACGAAATCACCACCGAACACGTCGAAGAAAACCTCACCGAAGCACTAGAACACTTCATCAAAAACTCCCACGGCAAACCCATGCGCATCTTCTGCACCTACACCGCCATGCTTGCCATCCGCAAAGAACTCTCCAAAATTACCAACGTAGAGGACATCTCCTAATGAGCAACAAAACACTCACCATCGTCCAACTCTACCCACAAGATATGAACATCTATGGAGACTGGGGCAACACCCTCGCCCTAGCACGTAGAGCAAAAGCCCACGGATACACCCCCGAAATCATCGACTACAACCCCTCCGACACCTTCCCCGAAAACCCCGACATCATCCTCGGCGGAGGCGGACAAGACTCCGGACAAAGCATCATCCAAGAGGACCTTCACGCCATCGCCCCCAAACTCAAAGAACTCGCAGAAAACGGCACACCCATGCTCGTCATCTGCGGACTCTACCAACTCTTCGGACAAGAATTCCGCACCAACCAAGGAGAAACGCTCCAAGGCATCGGCATCTTTGACGCCATCACAATCGGCGGAGAAGAACGACTGATTGGAAATATCGTCGAAGAATCCGAAGAATTCGGAACACTCATCGGATACGAAAACCACTCCGGAATCACTACACTCTCCGACGGCACCCGCCCCCTAGCCACCGTCACCAAAGGCGAAGGAAACAACACCACCGACAGCACCGAAGGCGCTCGCAAATACAATGTCATCGGCACCTATCTACACGGCTCGCTCTTGCCGAAGAACCCTGCCGTGGCTGACTTCTTAATTGCAGAAGCTGCCAAGAAAAAATATGGGGAATTTATCCCTCAAACAATAGATGACACGACTATTGACCGTGCACGTGAAAGCGCCATGAATCGACCCCGTTAATGCGGTGTCGTTGAAACTGTTTACAATAGAACCTAGTATCTAAAGAGAACCTGCGCTGATGAGCCACATCAGCGCACAGCAACAAAAGGAGACAACGTATGTCAGGTCACTCCAAATGGGCAACAACCAAGCACAAAAAAGCAGCTATCGACGCTAAACGTGCAAAAGCATTTGCCAAATTTATCAAAGCTATTGAAGTTGCAGCTCGTATGGGTGGCGCAGACGTATCTGGTAACCCTGCACTAGACCTCGCTGTTTCTAAAGCTAAGAAAAACTCTGTCCCTAACGACAACATTGACCGTGCTATCAAGCGTGGTGCTGGTCTCACCGGTGAAACCATTGACTACACCGAAATCATGTATGAAGCCCGCGGACCTCAAGGAACAGCTCTTTATATTGAATGTTTGACCGATAACCGTAACCGTGCAGCAGCAGAAGTTCGTACTGCCGTTACTCGTAACGGTGGCACTATGGCCGATCAGGGATCTGTAGCGTTCCTCTTTGAACGTAAAGGCGTTGCCGAGGTGACCAAGACCGAAGGTCTTACCGAAGACGACGTCCTCATGGCAGTACTTGATGCTGGAGCTGAAGAAGTTATTGATGAAGGCGATATTTTTACTGTCGTATCAGAAGCAACTGATCTTCCAGCCATCCGCCAAGCATTGACTGAAGCAGAACTTGAATATAACAATGACGACCCTGTTTTCCGTCCTACCATGAATGTCGAAATTGACGCTGAAGGTGCTCGCAAATTCCTCAAACTAGCAGATGCTATTGAAGAACTTGACGACGTTCAGAACGTTTATTCTAACGCTGATATTAACGAAGCTGTTATGGAAGAACTTAACGCAGACTAAGGAGATAGTAGGCACAATGCTCCTATCCACAACACAGCGCCCGAAACTTGCGAGTATTCCGCGAGTTCCGGGCGCTGCCCGTATTCTTGGAGTAGACCCAGGGCTGACACGGTGCGGTTTTGGTGTTATTGATATGACCGCTAACCGCCAAGCCCGCTATGTGAAAGTTGGTGTGGCAGGAAGCGCCCCCGCCCAGAAACTTGACCAACGTATTTTCACTGTTTTTCAGGCGGCAGAAGAATGGCTAGAGGTGTATCAGCCAGATGCTTTAGCCATTGAACGAGTATTCGCGCAAGAGCAAGTCAATACGGTGATTGGCACGGCTCATGCTTCTGGTGTTGTGATTGCTGCTGCTGCTGCACGTTCCATTCCCGTATATTTTCATACTCCTTCAGAAGTTAAAGCGGCTGTGACTGGTTCTGGTAAAGCAGATAAAGCTTCTGTCGGAAGAATGGTCACGCGTATCCTTAAATTAGAGAGGCTACCTCAACCTGCTGATGCCGCAGATGCTTTAGCTATTGCTATTTGTCATGGGTGGCGTGGTGCAACGGTCGGCTCTGGTATTGATATGAGCGCTGGCGTGCAAACTCATCAAGGTTCGCGGCCTCGTCCTCAGATGGGTGCGCTAACCCCAGCCCAAAGAGCGTGGAAAGCGGCAGAAGCTCAAAGTGCTCGTCGTGGGCGAGGACAATGGAAATAGTACATATATTCGAATAAGATAGAGATTATGATTAGCACCCTCACGGGAACTGTGACTCAGATTTCCCTCAATAGCCTCATCCTTGACGTCAATGGTTGGGGGCTGATGGTACATACCCCAGCTCGAACACTCTCTCAGCTTTCGCAAGGGGAGACAACTACTCTTTTAACAAGCTTTATCGTTCGTGAAGATTCCATGACTCTTTACGGCTTCTTAGAACCGGCTGAACGTGAAGCCTTTGACCTTTTGCTCTCTGTCTCTGGTATCGGTCCGCGTATTGCCTTAGCAGCATTGTCGGTGCATACGGCCCAAGATATTGAACGAGCTATTGCCACAGGAGATGATAAAGCCTTCACTAAAGTTCCTGGTGTTGGCCCTAAAACTGCTCGAAGAATTGTTTTAGAACTTGCCGGAAAGCTGATTCTCAACGCGAACTCCGGCACCGATCAGCTACCGCTTAACACTGGCGTAGCATGGAAATCTCCCGTTCTCGAAGCGCTCATAGGATTAGGCTGGAGTGAAAAAGATGCAGAACGTTCGGTGGAATCTTACCTCAAAAAGAGTGCGCATCCTGAGAAGTTGTCGGTGCCACAAGCCCTCAAAGAAGTCCTTGCAACATTAGGGCAACAACACAGCACCCGTCATTAGCACTCACGAACATTATCGCCTCAAGAATGAAGAACGGATACTTTGGTGAACCATCGCGCAACAGAACCTGAATATCGAGAGCAACGGCTCGTCGGGTTAGAAGAAGAACCTGAAGAAAAAATGATTGAAGCCGCTTTGCGTCCCCAATCATTAGATGATTTTGTAGGTCAGCAACGTGTCCGACAGCAGCTCTCACTACTTCTCGAAGCATCAAAACTGCGTGGTAAGTCAGCAGACCATGTGCTGTTATCTGGACCTCCCGGTTTAGGAAAGACAACCTTGTCGATGATTATTGCCGCAGAGATGGATGCGCCCTTGCGTATCACCTCAGGGCCAGCCATCCAACATTCCGGAGATTTGGCTGCTATTCTTTCTTCCTTGACTCCCGGTGAAGTTTTATTCTTAGATGAGATACACCGTATGTCTCGTCCAGCAGAAGAAATGCTGTATATGGCGATGGAAGATTTTCGTGTGGATATTGTGGTCGGGAAAGGTGCTGGCGCTACGTCTATTCCTCTGGAACTTCCACCGTTTACGTTAGTGGGGGCAACTACTCGGGCTGGTCTTTTGCCGGGGCCTCTACGAGACAGATTCGGTTTTACCGGACACTTAGAGTATTACTCAACAGAAGAACTGGAAAAAGTGTTGCGCCGTTCGGCAGGGCTGATGGATATGAATATTAGCGCTGAAGGTTTTGCGGAAATTGCAGGACGTTCTCGTGGCACTCCTCGTATTGCTAATCGTCTTCTGCGTCGTGTACGAGACTGGGCATTAGTGCACGACATCCCTCATATCAGCGCCGTAGAAGCTGGACGAGCTCTTGACATGTATGAAGTAGACTCGCGGGGGCTTGACCGCTTAGATCGTTCCGTCCTTGAATCTCTTATTCATAAGTTTGGTGGTGGTCCTGTTGGGCTGTCAACTCTTGCTATTGCCGTAGGCGAAGAAGTTGAAACAGTAGAGACGGTCGCAGAACCTTATCTTGTCCGTGAGGGGATGATTGGTCGTACACCCCGAGGCAGAGTAGCGCTTTCAGCTGCTTGGGAGCATCTGGGGATAGAACCTCCAGAACAACTCTCATAAGATAAATATGTGGTTTTACCCAATTGCCTTACTGAGCTTAACGGTATTGCTAACCCTGATGTAATTGATGTTGGTCAGGTTATTGTTATTCAGCTTGGCTAATATACAAGGCGGGGCTGAGCATCACTTTTGTGTGGTGCTCAGCCCCGCCTCTTTTTTATTTGTTGGTTTTTAGGGCGGTGTAGGCGACCCCTCCCATGACGGCTGATAGGAGGAAATACCAGGGGTGACCTAGTACGGCTGGGATGAGGAATGCTACTGCGCCGATGGTTGCAAATAATGCAATTTTTTGTTTATCTGTCATGATGTTTTTCCTTTGTGATAGAGTCGGGGATAACGCCCTCCCGCCCCTGAGTAGTAGATGTATTCAGGAGCGGGAGGGTTTTGTTACCTACTTTTCTCTTGAGTCTTCTTGATGGTAAAAGGGACAATAAAAAACATTATCGCCGATAGCTCCCACGTTTTGGCTGAGAATCAATCCACTTCTTCGCATTCTCAGGCAAATAAAGTGCTTTACCGTTAGGTAACACGAAATCAGCTTTCAACGGGCGAGCCTTCATATGAACACTCACATTCTTACGAGTAAAACCCGCATAATCAGCAATATCGGACATTTGCCACAGAACTGGTATGTTATCGCCTTCGTGATTTTCCATGATTCCTCCAAAATATCATGAGCTACAGTATGGCTGATTTTCTACGAGTATGGGTGCCTTGATCACTGTCGTGGCGGCTATCATTAGTCATTACTTTACCGTGGTAACTGTTGATATATTGTCAGCCTCGTTGCTACATGTTTGTATTCACCAGTAGTACAAAAGATGAATGAAGCCATATCTTCATAAATATGTCTGATTTTATGCTCTGCAAACTCATCAGCGTATGCGGATTATTCGTTCGTGAACTACGATAGAGCGTGGAAACTTTTCTGCCAAGAAGTATTTTCTGATAAATATTTCTTGGTTTCAGTGATGACATGCACCGTTATCAAACATTGTAGATACTCACCATTAGAAGAAAAGTTCCACTAAATACGAATAAAAATGTTGAGCACATCGTTTACTAAGTATCAAGAAGTTAACGCATGTAGGTCGGGAGAGTAAAGGGGCGGTATGGCTAAGCGAAGCCAACGAGCTAAAGCGAGTAGAGCGCTTATCGCCATGGCTGTGATAGTCGTGGCTTTATGTGCTGGAATCTTTGCTAGCACATCCTATGGAGGGTCATGGCGAGCTAAGTTCGCTTTAGACCTCTCTGGCGGAACACAAATGATTCTTGCGCCTAAAGTCAACGGGGCGCAAGACCAAACAGTTTCTGCCGAACAACTAGAGCAAGCTGTCGAAATTATTCGTCAACGTGTTGACGGTTCAGGTGTGTCCGAAGCAGAAGTGACGACCCAATCAGGGCGTAATGTTGTTGTCTCGGTGCCAGGAACTATCGATCAAAAAACACGTGAGCTGATTCAAGCCTCTGCACAAATGGACTTCCGCGCAGTAATTTACTCAACTTCTCCAGAACCTGTTGCTGATGATAAAAAACTGGCTGATGACCAACTTCCTCACCCCGATGGAGAAGCGACAGACGGTTCCGACGTGCGGTGGGTGACCCCAGAACTCTGGCGTGAATATGAAGCAACTGACTGCACAAGCGGGAAAAGCCCTAACGCAGAGCATCAAGACCCTCACCAAGCTATTGTGGCTTGTGCAGTATCTGGGCATGAAAAATATATCCTAGGACCTGTAGAGCTGAGTGGCTCCGATATATCTAACGCAACCGCCTCACAGGTTGCTAACAGTAATGGTGTCTCAACGGGACAATGGGGTGTAAACATCAATTTTGATGAGAAGGCCCGCGAAAAGTTTAAAGACATCACCACTCGCCTTTACGGAATCTACGGAAAAAACCAGCAAGATCCACGTGCTCGTTTTGCGATTATGCTCGATGGCGCAGTTCTTTCTTCTCCGGTAGCTCAAGCAGTGATTGCCGATGGTAACCCGCAAATTACCGGTAACTTTACGGAAGAAAGTGCACAGTCTCTTGCTCAGCAGCTCAAATACGGTGCTTTGCCCATCAGCTTTACCATTCAATCTGAACAGCAGATTTCTGCAACATTAGGTTCTGACCAGCTCAAGATGGGGCTACTTGCTGGTGTTATCGGTTTGCTATTGGTCTTCGTCTATTCACTTTTCCAATACCGCTTACTAGGGTTCGTGACGATTGCATCGCTGATTGTTGCTGGTGTTATCTCTTATCTGGCAATTATTTTGCTTGGGTGGTCTATTAACTATCGTCTTTCCCTTGCCGGTATTGCTGGTTTAATCGTCGCTGTTGGGCAGACTGCTGACTCCTTCATCGTGTACTTTGAACGTATCCGTGATGAAATTCGTGGGGGTCGCACTATCCCCGCTGCAGTAGATCATGGCTGGCGTCGTGCTCAACACACGATTCTTGCTTCTAAAGCAGTCAACCTCCTTGCAGCAGTAGTGTTGTACATCTTCTCCGTCGGCTCGGTTCGTGGATTTGCTTTCACCTTAGGTTTGACCGCTATCGCCGACCTCATCGTTGTGTTCCTCTTTACACATCCTGTTCTGACGCTTCTTGCTCGTACCCGATACTTTGGTGAGGGTGGACGATTCTCTGGTCTAGACCCTGTTGCCCTTGGTGCTACACCGTTATATCGAGGCGCTGGTCGTTTGCGCACTGCAGAAGAATCTGAGCAAATGAGTATCGCTGAACGTCGTCGAGCTGCTGCTCGCGCCCAAGAAAACGCTCAAGAAGTAGAGGCTTCTCAGAGCACACAGAAGGAGGGGTAATTGTGGCTAACGCACTTGCTCGTTTTGGTAACGACTTACATTCTGGACAGCGTTCATACCAGTTTGTTGGAAAACGTAGATTGTGGTTAAGCATTGCAATGGTTCTCGTTGTTTTGTCCCTTCTCATCCCCGTCGTCAAAGGAGGGTTCAATCTAGGTATTGAGTTCCGAGGCGGTTCAGAGTTTACGATTTCTGATACTTCAAATACCGATATTTCGGTAGGGCAAAAAATTATTGCAGAGCACGCCCCTGAAGCCTCTGACGTTCGAGTGACTCATATCGCTGCGAAAACTATCAGGGCGCAAATGAGCCAGCTTAACGATGAAGAGACTCTTGCGGTAAAAACTGCCCTTCAAGAGGGGTACGGTGTTTCTGCAGACGACGTCACCTCGTCCTTTGTCGGGCCAAGGTGGGGCGCCGATGTGACCAGACAAGCACTCTACGGACTTGTCGCGTTCGTCCTTCTTGCTCTTATCGGCATGGCTTTATACTTCCGTACGTGGAAGATGTCTCTATCTGCTATTGCGGGATTGCTTTTCACCGTAATCGTGACAATCGGAATTTACGCTTTAGTAGGCTTTGAAGTGACACCTAGCGCAATCATCGGTTTCTTAACCATTTTGAGCTATTCACTCTATGACTCTGTGGTAGTTTTCGATAAGATTCGTGAGAATACCGAAGGCATTGAAAAACGCCGTGACCTCACCTATGGTGAACAGATTAACCTTGCAACGAACCAAACTCTTGTTCGTTCCATTAACACTTCTGTTGTGGGCGCATTACCTGTTGGTGCAATTCTTTTCATCGGTGCGTTCATGCTTGGTGCTGGAACTCTACAAGACCTCTCGTTAGCTTTATTCGTCGGCATTATTGTGGGAACGATTGGAACACTCTATGTTTCTGCACCAATGTATGCGGCGTTGCGTCTAGGTGAGAAAGAAATTCGTGAGCATACACAGATGGTAGAAGATATTCGTTCTGGAAAAGTTATTGAACCAGAAGATGCTTCTGAGACTTCTGAGCAGAGCTCTCTCAACGAAATACGCATTGAAGTCAACACGATTTCGTTGGATCGTTAACGTTGATTAGACAATAACTATAGTTTTTGTTAAAAAATCGGTAGCTATGAAAAGAAATAGCTACCGATTTTTTATTTTTGTTATAGTGCGAACAATATAAGGCTAAAATAGCCATACTAGCCTTGGAAGGATGAACACTATGGCGGATTCAGCACACACAGCACAAGATATTGTTTCACAAAAGGTTGTTGGTAACCTTCTTCCTACGACTCTTGGCGGATCGCATCGGGTGATGTCTGCCTCAGAGCGTATTCCCACTCGTCATGTTTTCGGACGTTCCATTCAGACTTCACGAACAAGTCCTACACGTTATTCACCAGTACTTGCCCCAGTGATTCGAACTGTTAAAAAATTTCATCCCGAAGAGGATCTTGACGTAATACAACGGGCCTTTACCGTTGCCGATAAATATCACCAAGGGCAAAAACGTAAAAGCGGTGACCCCTACATTACTCACCCCGTTGCCGTCACCACGATTCTTGCAGAGATGGGAGCCACTGGCCCTGTTCTTGTGGCTGGGCTACTTCACGACACCGTAGAAGATACTCCGTATACGCAAGAACAACTCATCGAAGACTTTGGCGAAGAAGTTGCTTATCTTGTTGATGGCGTCACGAAATTAGATAAAGTAACTTACGGGGAATACGCCTCGATAGAGACGATTCGTAAATTAGTGCTTTCTATGAGCAAAGATATTCGCGTCTTATTGATCAAACTTGCTGATAGGTTGCATAATGCTCGCACGTGGCGTTTTGTTCCCTCTGGCTCTGCAGCTAAAAAAGCTGAAGAGACTCTAAAAATCTATGCTCCTTTAGCACACCGGCTTGGTTTGAGCGCTCTTAAATGGGAGCTAGAAGATCTTTCTTTTGCTGCGATGTCTCCAGAGATTTATCGTGAAATTGTGCGCATGGTGGGGGACCGTACACCTAAGCTTGAAAAATATTTGGATGAAGCCAAAACGACGATTGAACAGCGTCTTGCCAAAGTTGGTATTAAGGCTACTGTCCATGGGCGTCCTAAGCATTATTATTCTATTCATCAGAAAATGAAGTCGAAGAATAAGAGCTTTGACGAAATTCATGACATCTTAGCTGTTCGTATCCTTGTCGATGATGAAGACACTTGTTATGGCGTATTAGGGCACGTAATGTCCTTATGGACCTCGGATCAGGGACGCTTTAAGGACTATATTAAATCTCCTAAAAATAATCATTATCAATCGATACATCTAACATTTGTTGGTCCAGGAAATCTTCCTCTCGAGGTTCAAATACGAACCTATAAGATGCATGAAGAAGCAGAATATGGTGTTGCTGCACACTGGAGATACAAGGCTGCTTCTCGCGGTGAAGATCTTGGAAAAATTGATGCTTCTGGTCGTAAAAAATCAGAGAATAAATCTTCTACTTTTAATGCTGGAATTTTACAAAATATCGCAGAGATATCGAATTCAACACCAGAGCCTGTAGCGTTCTTTGAAGAGTTAGCTTATCACTTAGAGACTGACGAGATTGTGGTGATGACCCCCAATGGTGACGGCATCATCTTACCTGTTGGAGCCACACCGGTAGATTTCGCCTATGCTATCCATTCTGAGGTCGGCGAGAAAACTGTTGGAGCTATCGTGAATGGAAAGATAGCTTCCTTATATACGGGATTAAACTCTGGCGATGTTGTCGAGATTCGTACGTCAAAGAGCCCTCAGCAAGAACCTAGTGAAGACTGGCTAAAATTTGTGCGTTCTTCTAAAGCTCGCCAAAAGATTCGTCAGTATTTTGCTAAAGGTCGCCGATTAGAAGCTATTGATAAAGGCCGTGACGCACTAACTAAGGCAATGCGTCAGCATGAGTTGCCTCTGCAAAAGATGCTGACTGCAGATTTATTGATGCAAGTAGCCCATACTTTCCATCAAAATGATGGTGCTTCTTTGTACCATGCCATCGGCGAAGGAAATATCAAAGCTCAAGATGTCATCTCAAACCTTGTAAATATCTACTATGGCGATGAGGACGATAACCTTGACGTGTTGCCATCCGATTTTGATGAAGATATGTTCTCTTCTCGTCGCACAGTTAGCGATAACGGAATCGTTGTTCCCGGCGCAGATGGTATTTTGACGAAAATTTCTAAGTGCTGTAACCCTGTTCCACCGGATGAAATTCTTGGTGTCGTCACGCGTACTAGCGGAATATCGGTTCACCGAACAGACTGCCCTAATATGCGCAATATGGGGGACGAACCACGATTAACTGAGGTTCAATGGGCGTCAAGTTCTCAGGCTGTCTATCGAGTCAATATTCAGGTTGAATCAATAGACCGTAAATCTTTATTGATGGATCTGACCAGAGCCATCGGTGAGAACCATATTAATATTTGTCATGCTCGAGTACTGACTAGCGAAGATCGCTTCGCGATTAACCGTTTTTCGGTGGAAGTACGTGACCGGTATATGTTGGATCATGTTCTTAATGTTCTTAAGAATGTTGAAGGAGTCTATAAGGCGTATCGTCTCACAGGAGCAAAGCCCGTACACGAAAAATCTTCTACCAGTTAAACTTTCATAGGGTGTGAGGTCGGGATGTTCTGGGATATTTGTTGAAGGACCTGTTGAGCTTTTTGACGGTGGGGTACATACTTCTTGTGTTCAAGGTATGTGTGCATAGTGTCGACAGAACATCCTGAAAAGTTTGGAGTGTTGAGGAATCGTTCGACACTTTGACGAGCGATAGTTTCATCGTGGTGATAGATGAGCAAGTCTAAAGCGGTTCGTAGCGGAGTCGTAACGTGTACCTTGCCTAGGGCTAGGTAATCAGTAGAAGAAAACTGGTTTTGATGCGTAATGATGTTCTCTTGCCTAGTTTTACGAGTGTTAATTCTTGAATAGCGGTCAAAATCTATATAGAAATTCTCAAAGGCAGATGGAGTGCAACCCCATATCCATGCTGCACTATAACGAGAGATTCTACCTCTGGCAAAATATCGAGGAGGGAGGATAAGGCTTAAGGCGCTAGTTCTTAATAAAGGAGTGATACGTAAGGCTGAAGGAGCATAAATATGGGGGAGTACCTCCTGATATTGATACTCTTGGGCGAGAACACGTAGCTCTTGAAGAGTGCCGTTAAAAGTCTCTTTGCTCAGAAGCTGAGAACAATATAATTTCATTTGTTGCTCAGAACTTAGTGAAGAACACACTATAGGTGTTGTTGGAGGTCTAAGACTTTGTTGAGTCCTGACACCTAAAACATGTTGAGGATGGCTCTCGACGAACAAGGGGCAAGGTAGTGTCTGAAGAAGAGAGCTAGGGTGCTGAGAATAAGCTGGTGGTGTACTCATACGCCCATTATGCGGTAGTTCTGAGTGAAACTATGTGTAGTAAAAATATTTGTGGATATCTTCTTGTCTGCCTATATTAATCTGAATTCTTTCTACCCTCGGATTGCGGCTCGATCGATACACGGACTACGGTTCACTAAATTATTAATTTTGGTAGCTAAGCAACCAATACGTCCGAAACTTCGCACAGAAAAGGCTCCCCAGTAAAAACATCAGGGGAGCCTTTTCCGTGAGGGGTTTCAGTATAGGTTTTTTGAGCGTGCCAGTTGCTCATGATCTCCTTACCGAAAACAATTTTTTAGGCGTTAAAATCTGCAGAAGACGCCTGAAGCGTGCTCAACCATGTACGACGTGCATCGAGAGCTTCTTGAGCTTTTTTAATCTTCTGAGCATTGCCTGTTGCTTCCGCCTTCTTGAGGTCTTCTTCAAGGCCTGCTATGGAGTCCTCTAGCTGAGCAAGCATGGAGTTTGCGCGGGCTTTCTTCTCAGGGTCGCTCTTAGACCACTTAGCATGTTCTGCATTGTAGATAGCGTCCTGAACCTTCTTAAGTTCGCCTTCAACGCGACGTACTGCATGACGAGGTACACGACCGGCTGCATCCCAACGGTCTGCAATAGCTTCGAACTGAGCTTTTGCAGCTTTCACATCAGTGACTGGCAAAATGGCTCGTGCTTCTTCTAGAAGTTTTTCTTTGACTTCAAGGTTAGCTTCAAACTCTTTATCTAGCTCTGCATGAGCTACTTTACGAGCTTCAAAGAAACGATCTTGTGCGGCACGGAAACGAGTCCAAAGAGCGTCATCTTCACGACGTGAAGCACGAGGAGCGCTCTTCCAACGGTCCATGAGGTCACGGTATTTTGTTGCTGTTGCTGCCCAATCGGTAGAAGTAGAAAGTTCTTCTGCCTCTGCGATGAGCGCTTCTTTAATCCGTTTAGCTTTGGCATTCGCCTCATCGAGAGAGGAAAAATGTGCGCGACGGTGCTTATCAAAAGTTGTGCGAGCAGAACGGAAACGAGTCCACAAACTATCTTCTACACTCTTAGGTAGGTGGTGAGTGCGCTGAGTGGTTTTCCACGCGTCAAATAGTTCGTTCATTCGAGCATGAGAGTTTTTCCAGTGGGTTTTCTCAATGTCTTGAGAAGCAATGGACTCTGCTTCGCTCACGATTTCTTCACGAGCTTTAAGGGCTGCTTCGCGTGCTGCTGCTTGTTCTTCTTTTTCAATAACTGCACGTTCAGCAATTTTTCCGGTAATAGCAATAAGGCGCTGCTGTAGGTCTGCGTAATCGCCAACCATGTTGCGAATAGCAACCTGAGCACCGAGCTGTTCTACAGATTTCTGTAAATCAGCAACAGCCGCACCATGCTCAACGCGTGCTTCAAGAAGTGAAATCTGAGCTTGGATATTTTCAAACTTACGAGCAAAATATGCGAGAGCTTCGTCGGGGGTAGCTTCTGGAAGCTGGCCGACAGCGTATTCTTCTCCCTCGACAATGACAAAAACGTGTCCGTCGTCGGATACTCTGCCAAACTGGCGTGCTTTATCGAGGTCTACTGGGGTGTTGTCGTCGGATTGTGTGGTCACCGCTATAACTCTTTCACATGAGGCGCACAAGCGCGTTAAACAAACAAAAGCCGCATTCTTCGGCTAGTTCCTCTGCGTATCAGAGGCTCAATTCGCCGTGAATGCGTACATCTTTAGAATACCTTTAGCTTTAAAAACTAGCAACGCAACACGTGAGAAAACCTCTATGAGAATGAGTTTCAAACTACATTTTATGTAGATGACTCCTGTTGATGTTGGGTGATAGCAAAACAACCGAGTACCCTAGAGTAAAGAACTAATAAACACCATCCGGCTTCATCTAGTCGTATATATAGGAGTAACACATGGCTCGTAAGGCTTCGCTATCTGGTTTTCCCGAATTTCTTCCCGAGGAACGCCTGGTAGAGAATCACGTATTGGATACTCTCCGTACCACCTTCGAGCTTCATGGATTCTCACCTATTGAGACTCGTTCGGTGGAGACAGTAGAGCAGCTACTGCGTAAAGGCGAAATCGATAAAGAAGTTTATGGTATCTCTCGACTACTTGACGAAGACGCCGCACACAACAGCACCAAAAAAGACAAAGAAAAACTAGCTCTTCACTTTGATCTCACCGTACCTTTTGCACGATACGTTGTAGAGAACGCCGGATACCTCAACTTTCCTTTTATGCGCTACCAAATGCAGAAAGTATGGCGAGGAGAGCGACCTCAAGATGGTCGTTTCCGTGAATTTACCCAAGCTGACGTAGACGTTGTAGGCGATGGAACATTGCCTTTCCGCTACGACGTAGAACTTGCTCTAGTCGTCGTAGACGCACTTTCACAACTGAACATTGGTGACTTTAAGCTACGCGTCAATAATCGAAAACTCTCTGAAGGTTTCTACCGTGGAATTGGGCTCGACGACACGGCAGGGGTGCTCCGCTCCATCGATAAACTCGAAAAAATTGGGGCAGAGGCAGTAGCGCAACTTCTCAAAGATGAGCTCGGAGCCAGTGACGAACAAGCACAAGCAGCTCTATCATTAGCTCAAATCAGCGCCGAAGATACCTCGTTTGTTAAACAAGTACGCGCTTTAGGTGTTGAACATGAACTTCTTGAAGAAGGCCTTGCCGAACTAGAACAAGTTGTTGGTGAAGCAACTAAACGTGCCCCTGGGCGTGTTATTGCAGACCTGTCAATTGCTCGCGGTTTAGATTACTACACTGGAACCGTCTATGAGACAGTTCTTGTTGGACACGAAAAACTTGGTTCAATCTGCTCTGGAGGTCGCTACGAATCACTAGCTTCTAACGGTAAGAGAACCTTCCCCGGTGTGGGTCTTTCTATCGGGGTAACCCGCCTTGTCTCACGTATCATTGCAGAGCGCATGGCAGAACCAACTCGTAAAGTTCCTTCTGCCGTATTGATTGCTCTAACACATGAAGACATGTGGTCTGAAGCGCAAGACGTTGCCGTGGCATTACGCTCAAGAGGTATCGCTTGCGAAGTTTCTGCACAAGCAACCAAATTTGGTAAACAAATTAAATATGCAGAAAAACGTGGCATTCCTTTTGTCTGGTTTACATATGAGACAGAAGACGGTGGCTTGACTCATGAGGTAAAAGACATTCGTTCCGGAGAACAACTCCCAGTGAATCCTGCACAATGGGTGCCATCAGCCGAAGACCTCACTGTACGTGTAGTAGCCACAGAGAACTCCTAAAAGATGAAGAACCTCATATGAGTTCTTGAGTGAAACAACTCTTTGAATATTTTTCAGTTCTTCATTCGCTGAGGAATATTAAGATTATGATTAGAATGACTATCACATTTTCGTGAACATACCACCTGAAGATAGGTGGTACCCGTGGAAAGGAATCGAGTGCTACGCACACACACCCTCGGCGAACTAACCGCCGAACACATTGGACAGACTGTCACATTAACCGGATGGGTAGCCCGCCGTCGCGACCACGGCGGTGTCGCGTTCGTTGATTTACGTGACCGTGAGGGCGTCACACAGTGCGTTTTCCACGATGAACAAGACTTTGAGCACCTTCGCAATGAGTACGTTCTTAAAGTTGTTGGTGAAGTGACCCGCCGTCCAGAAGGTAACGAAAATCCCCAGCTAACAACCGGTGAGATTGAAGTTGAGGTTAAAGAAACTGAGGTGCTCAATACTGCTGCACCGCTACCATTCCAAATCGACGAACACGTAGAAGTCGGTGAAGAAGCTCGCCTCAAGTACCGTTACCTTGACTTGCGTCGTCCAGAACCAGCACGCCTAATGCGGCTACGTTCTGAAGCAAACCGTGTTGCACGTAATGTTCTTGCAGAAGATGGGTTCACTGAAGTTGAGACGCCTACTCTAACTCGCTCCACCCCCGAAGGTGCACGAGACTTCCTTGTTCCAGCTCGTCTAGCACCTGGCTCTTGGTATGCACTTCCTCAGTCTCCTCAGCTTTTCAAACAGCTCCTACAGGTAGGTGGCATTGAAAAGTATTACCAGATTGCTCGTTGCTACCGTGACGAGGACTTCCGTGCAGACCGTCAACCCGAGTTTACTCAGCTTGATATTGAAGCCTCTTTCGTTGATCAAGAAGATATTATCAATCTTGGTGAACGCATTGTTGAGGCGGTATGGAACCTTATCGACGTCAAAGTTCCACGCCCTATTGAACGTATTACGTTCAAAGACGCTATGGAAAAATACGGTTCAGATAAACCTGATTTACGTTTCGGTTTGGAGCTAACAGAACTAACAGACTACTTTAAAGACACAACTTTCCGGGTCTTTAAGGCTCCTTATGTTGGCGCTGTTGTTATGCCTGGTGGTGCTTCCCAGCCCCGCCGCACTCTTGACGCATGGCAAGAGTGGGCTAAACAGCGCGGTGCAAAAGGTCTAGCTTATGTCCTGATTCAAGAAGACGGTGAGCTTACTGGCCCTGTTGCAAAGAACATCACCGAAGCTGAACGTGCTGGTCTGGCAGAAGCTACCGGCGCTAATCCTGGCGATTGTATCTTCTTCGCTGCAGGTGAAGCTAAAGCTTCTCGCGCGTTGCTTGGTGCTGCGCGTGTTGAAATTGGGCATCGAACTGGTCTGATTAAAGATGGTGAATGGTCCTTTGTTTGGGTTGTTGATGCACCCATGTTCGAACCAGCCGCAGACGCTACAGCATCTGGCGATGTGGCATTGGGCAACTCTTCGTGGACTGCAGTGCACCACGCCTTTACCTCACCTAAACCTGAGTTCTTAGAAAACTTTGATCAGAATCCCGGTGAAGCTCTTGCCTACGCATACGACATCGTATGTAACGGTAACGAAATTGGTGGTGGATCTATCCGTATTCACCAGCGTGATGTTCAAGAACGCGTCTTTGCCGTGATGGGTATCGGGGAAGAAGAAGCCCGAGAAAAGTTTGGGTTCCTTCTTGATGCGTTCTCCTTCGGTGCCCCTCCGATGGGTGGTATCGCTTTTGGCTGGGATCGTGTGCTGCAGCTTTTGGGTGGTACCGATTCTATTCGTGATGTTATTGCGTTCCCGAAGACTGGCAATGGTTTTGACCCGCTAACGGCCGCGCCTGCACCAATTACTGCACAACAGCGTAAAGAAGCTGGTGTTGATGCAAAACCTAAAAAAGACGAAAAATAATCTTTGAGTCTTTACCTCTGAGATAAAAGGTTTGGGGTGCAACATATGTTGCACCCCAAACCTTTTTCGTATCTGATACCCATAGATAAAAATAAGGTTTACCTAACTTTTAGTCTTCTTCTCTGGCATACTGGACTCATTAGCTTTCGTTGATGATGAGAAGAAGGGGTATCTCATGGGACGCGGTATATGCGGTGCGCTTCTAAAAGTTTTGCGTGCAGGAGATTATTCATGTACGGTACGTCGCATCTGGCAGCACAGCCCAAGTATGCTCGCATTACGAGTTAGCTCCCCAGAATTTGTTCAAGAAGTTCACCCCGTACAGGGAGAGTATCTTCGGTGTTGGTTTCCCTCTTTAGAGAACCCGAATAGAGAGGAAATGCGAGGATATACCATTACTGAGGTGGATGAACAGACAGGGGAGTTTACCTTATTCGTTCTTCTCCACACACCATATGGTCCGGGTAGTTATTGGGCTACTCATGCCGAAGTTGGTGACACCTTTGAGTTTTCCTATTATGGGTCACACCCTTTTGAAGTGCCGTCTAAGATACCTCAAGGTTTTGTCTTTATTGGTGACGCTGCAGGTATTCCTTATATTAATTCGGTGATTGAGGTTTTAGAGGGACGTTTTCCAATACAGATTTGGTTATCTCGGTGGCATGAAAGCGATGAAAGCATCCCGTTATGCTCTGGAGAAAATATTACGGTACATTGGATTGAACCTACCCCAGAAGCAATGCTGGAGAAAACAAAAAGCTGGGATTGGGAAGGGTGGTTCCCTCATCTTGTCTGTGAGGCTAAAGTTCTTTTGCCCACCCGAAGATATCTTCTTAAAGAGACTTCAGTTTCTAAAACTTTTATGCATTCTCACGCCTATTGGGTCAAAGGTCGTGCGATGGGAACTACGCGAGATATTCGAGAAGTAGAAAATTAGCCTTTTTTATCTCGCCTTTACAGGTCTTTGAGAGGTGTGCCATCAACAGTTTTCCAAGCTCGGTTTCCACTGATGGACGCGCCTACGACAAATTCAGCAGCACCTGATGGGCTGGAGAAAAGAATATCTTCAGTAAGTTTTCCTTCACAGATATGTGCGCGGTGACGTTCACGTTGCTGAAAAACTCTTGGTGGGCAAGTTCGGGTAGTTTCAGAGCGAATTTGTGAATTACAAAGACTACAAAACCTTCAGACGTTTGCTGTCCGGTAGCAACAGCACCCCTTTCCTTCAGCTCAAGGACAGGTGCTTTCTGTTTTTGTGTCTCTTCTTGTGGAGTATCTCTCGGGCGAACAAGTGGTTCAAAAACAAAGAATCCTAAAGAGCCCATTACCAATTCTGCGTAACTAATGAATTCCTCCAGCTCAGCTTGCTTTTCTTCAGTGATGTTCCCTCGACTAGGAAGATTTCCGTTCTTTACATGGTATCGACGAGCGTCCTTTGCTATCTGTGTAAAACGATGTTCTAAATATGATATTTCCGTTGGTCCGAAAGAATTATTGGAAGTTGTCATCACAACAGCCTGATTAAAGTAGTCCTTATTAGCATCATGGCAGTGTTCTTCTATACGACCTAAAACACCTCTACCGTTTTGACGAGTTCCAGCCTGTCCTACGTATACAGAACCTTGCCCGTCCGATTCATCTATACCAAAAAGAAAATAAACACCAGTTTGTTCAAGTGCCGGAATATCTTGTGCACCGCGGATAAAAGTACGAGGTATTTTATAAACTAACCCTGTCCAATTTGCGAGGGTGCTTTTAACACGACCGTCAACGACCCCATCCATGAGGAATAGCTGGATTGTTTTCGGTGACGGCATATTGTTCATCCTTAGAATTTGAGTACGAAAGAATGCTTTAACGATAGTCTAAAAAGGTTTAAAATAACATGTAACAATTCAATACTCTCACAAGAGAGGATAAATCTTTATGAAAGTCGTGATTCAACGTGTACAGCAGGCTGAGGTCTGTGTAGGTGGACAACAAGTTGGTGCTATCGACCGTGCGGGGTTACTAGTTTTAGTTGGTATCACTCACACTGATACCCCTGAGATTGTCAAAAAACTTGCGGAGAAAACATGGAAATTGCGTCTTCTCGAGGGTGAAAAAAGCTGTTCAGATATTGGGGCACCCATTTTAGCTGTGTCGCAGTTTACCTTATATGCAGATTCTCGCCGTGGACGCCGTCCTTCGTGGTCAGCTGCTGCTAGACAAGAAGTGGCAGAGCCTCTATTTAATAGTTACGTTCAGTATCTTGAAGAATTAGGTGCAGAAGTCTCTCAAGGAATATTCGGTGCTGAGATGCAAGTTAGCCTCATCAATGATGGTCCTGTAACTATTATTCTTGATAGTGATGAGCTATAAAAGTCCTTCCGCAATGGTGGGGAAGGGTAGGATAGCAACGTGACAGATTCTCTTTTTACCCTTGATGATGGCAACGAAAAACCTGCTCCTGAAGCGAGTCGATCTTTTACTCAGGCACCTTTGGCAGTGCGGATGCGCCCACGTACCTTAGATGAGGTGATTGGACAGAAGCAACTTCTTCATCAGGGCGCACCTTTGAGGATTTTAGCGGGAGAGTCAGCTGGACCAGCTGGGCCCCAGTCTGTCATTTTATGGGGCCCTCCAGGTACGGGAAAAACTACTCTAGCGCATGTTATTGCTAGGGGTAGTGGTGGGCGAAAATTTGTTGAACTTTCTGCAATAACAGCTGGTGTTAAAGACGTTCGTCAGGTCATGGAACAAGCTCTATTAGATCGTGACATGTATGGAACAACTACCGTATTATTCTTAGACGAGATTCATCGGTTCTCTAAGGCCCAGCAAGATGCTTTACTTCCTGGCGTTGAGAACCGTTGGGTTGTTCTCGTTGCTGCAACTACGGAGAATCCGTCCTTTTCTATTATTTCTCCGCTGGTGTCACGGTCTTTAGTGCTCACTTTAGAATCTTTACAAGACGATGATATTCGTCAACTATTACTTCGAGCAGTTGAAGATTCTCGCGGTTTCGCTGGAAACGTCCAGATATCAGAACATGCACTTGAACATTTTGTCGCTTTGTCAAAAGGTGACGCTCGTAAAGCGTTAACTGCCTTAGAAGCAGCTGTAGCTACCGCTTATGGGCAAGAAAAACTATCTCTTAAAGAAGTGATAGAAGAATCTGAAAGTTCACGCCCTATCGTGGTTTCTTTAGAACATGCTGAAGAGGCGTTGAACCAAGCATCTATTCGATATGACCGTAACGGTGATCAACATTATGACGTCATTAGTGCCTTCATTAAGTCTATTCGTGGTTCAGATGTTGATGCCGCATTGCATTATCTTGCAAGGATGATTACGGCGGGGGAAGATCCTCGTTTTATTGCCCGTCGTTTAGTCGTACACGCTAGTGAAGATATTGGCATGGCAGATCCTACCGCTTTAACTACTGCAGTGAATGCCGCACAGGCTGTGCAACTAGTTGGTATGCCAGAGGCTCGTCTTAATCTTGCTCAAGCAACTATTCACCTTGCGACAGCACCTAAATCTAATGCTGTGATTGCTAGTATCTCTCAGGCACTAGGGGACGTGAAAGCCGGTAAAGGTGGAGCCGTTCCTGTGCACCTTCGTGACAGCCATTATCCTGGGGCAGCTGAAATGGGTCATGGGCGTGATTATATTTACCCTCATAGTGTTCCTTTTGCTGTAGCTGAACAACAATATCTGCCAGATGATTTAGTAGGTCGGAAATATTACCACCCCACTGAGTATGGTGAGGAAAAGAATATTGCTCGTCGTTTGAGAGCTATTGTAAAAATTTTACGAGGGTCTTCATCTGGTGAAACCACACGGAAAAATCATGAAAAATAGGTGTGAAAAAATACACCTAAGATGTGTAGGTGTTTATGCACATGTGAGGTAAGGTAGAACCGTGGTTGGCAAGCCTATCTAAAACGCACATTTCGATGTGATCACCAAATAGGTTGCAGTGTCTGAAGTGCGGCTGCTTCACACTCTCCACCGCATGAAATCGTGTGCGGATATTTTGGAGGCCAATCCATCAGAACAAATGGTCAGCACACTAGCTGTTTTGTGTGCTACCAACCGCTATGAAAGGTAAATTGTGGCTAAAAATAACCGCACCCGCCGTACCGTGCGTCATTCTCGTGCTCTTGGTATTGCGCTGACTCCTAAGGCAGAAAAGTACTTCGAACGTCGTCCTTACAGCCCCGGTCAGCATGGTCGTAACCGTCGTAAGGCTGATTCCAACTACGCAACCCACCTTCGCGAGAAGCAGCGTCTACGCGCTCAGTACAACATTCGTGAAGCTCAGATGCGTCGCGTATACCTCGAAGCTAAGCGCGTTGAAGGCCAGACCGGTAAGAACATGGTCGAGATTCTTGAAACTCGCCTTGACGCACTCGTTTTGCGTTCCGGTTTTGCACGCACCATTGCTCAGGCACGTCAGCTTGTAGTTCACCGCCACATTATGGTTGATGGTGTTCGTGTTGACCGTCCTTCCTTCCGTGTGAAGCCAGGTCAGCTCATCCACGTTCACCCTAAATCTGAAAAGATGGCTCCTTTCCAGGTAGCTGCTACCGGTGCACACAAAGATGTTTTGCCTGATACTCCGGCATACCTCAACGTTGAGATTGAGAAGCTCCACGCTAAGCTCGATCGTCTACCTAAGCGTGAAGAGATTCCGGTCATCTGCGAAGAGCAGCTTGTCGTTGAATACTACTCACGTTTGGCATAAGCATACGTTCGTACAGCCCGTGCTCTTTCCATCACTGGAAGAGGGCACGGGTTGTCCGTTTTAATGCGTCAGTTTTTGATTCAACCGTCGTTTTCTGCGGTTAATGTGTGCTCCGAAAAAGATGAGAAAATACGATAACCCGAAAATAAATCGTCTGTATCTTATTCCATGCAGTAGTATTGTTATCAATTCGTGTTCTTAATTTCTGATATTGAGGCGCACATCGTACACACGAGGAAAGAAGGATCTATGAGCGGTGGAGACATTGCCGGGCTTATCGCTGCGGCAGTATTTGCAATACTTGTAGCGCTTCTAGCCTTACCCATCATTAAATTAGGGAAAGTTTTTGACGAACTAGTAGTAACGATTCGTTCTCTCAACGGAGAAACCACTCCTTTAATTAGGGAAGTGACGAAAACTGTTACAACCACCAATACCCAATTAGAAAAAGTAGACGACATTACCAATAACGTTTCTGACGCTTCAGCTAACGTGTCTGCTCTTTCCTCGTTGGTGACATCAACGGTTGGGCAACCTCTTATTAAGGTTGCGTCATTCTCTTATGGTGTACGTAAAGCTATGCGTTCAGATAAACAAAACACACCACCTGCAACACCGAAGGAGCGTCCATAATGGGGTTCTGGAAAAGTGCGGCATTATTAGCTGGTGGGGCAGTAGCTGGTTATCTGGCGCAGCGCATCAACCAAACAACAGACGTGAGCCAAGCATTGGCACAACGAACTTCATCAGAGTTATCTTCAGCTTCTGGACGGAAGGCTCAAGTGGCACGCTTCTTTGATTCTCCGTGGGGGCAACCTCTTCAAAAGGTTGTACTAAAAGCAACTCAATTTGCTGCTCAAGTAAAAAGCGGGATGCAAGAACACGAAGCTCAGCTACAACAAAGATTTCAAGAACAAAAGAATGAGGCTCGCCCCGGTTCTTTAGACACATGGGCAGTACCTGAGAACTCTGACAGTGCTGAACTAACACCGCATAATACGCCTTCGCCACTGGCCGGCACGGAACGTAGAGTTCAACGTGACCGTCAGCTAGGTGAAGACTTTTTTGAAGGTCATACTTCTAGCGGGTCTTAAACGTTATCGGTTCTAGTAGCCTTTTATACATTTTTAGAACATTTATTCATCATCATAGGTTAGGAATATAGCTTCATGCTTTCACAGGAAATATCAAAGCGATGGCTTGAATTCTTTAAAGAACGCGGTCACACAGTCGTTCCCTCCGCCTCGCTTGTTTCCAACGAGCCAGGTGCAATGTTTACCATCGCCGGTATGGTTCCTTTTATTCCTTATTTCTTGGGTCGTGAAGTTCCTCCTTATCGTCGAGCAACTTCCGTACAGAAATGTATCCGCACCCTCGATATTGAAGAAGTAGGTAAAACAGCTCGCCACGGAACGTTCTTCCAGATGGCTGGCAACTTTTCTTTCGGCGACTACTTCAAAAAAGAGGTTATCCCTTGGGCGTGGGAACTTCTTACTACCTCTGTTGAAAAAGGCGGGTTTGGTCTTGACCCAGACCGTCTTTGGGTGACCGTCTATGAAGGCGATGATGAGGCCTACGAGCTATGGACGAAGACCGTCGGGCTACCTGCCGAACGCGTACAGCGTATGGGTATGAAAGAAAATTATTGGTCTACTGGACAGCCTGGCCCTGCTGGTCCTGACTCTGAAATCTTCTATGACCGTGGGCCTGCCTATGGTAAAGATGGTGGCCCTGCTGTTGACGATGATCGCTACATTGAAATCTGGAACCTTGTGTTCATGCAATACCAGCGTGGTGAAGGTACTGGAAAAGATAGCTTTGAAATTCTTGGGGATCTACCTGAGAAGAATATTGATACGGGTCTAGGCGTTGAACGTCTTGCAATGCTATTACAAGGCGTTGAAAACTTCTACGAAACCGATCAGGTTCGTCCGGTACTTGATGCTGCAGCAAAACTATCAGGCAAGACATACCACGGTTCTGAAACAGCTCAAGATGAAGGATATGAAGATGACGTTCGGATGCGTGTTGTTGCAGACCATATCCGTTCTTCACTGATGCTCATTGCTGATGGCGTGACCCCCTCTAACGAAGGTCGTGGATATATTCTCCGCCGCCTGATGCGTCGCGCTATTCGAGCTATGCGACTTTTAGGTGTTACTGAGCCATGCTTGCCAGTGTTATTCCCAGCTTCTCGCGATGCAATGGGTGGCGCATTCCCCGTCGTGCTTGAAGACTTTGAGCGTATTTCACGTATTGCGTATGCGGAAGAAAAAGCATTCTTAAGAACTATTGAGTCAGGTACTGAACGTCTCGAAGAAGCTGTTAAAGAAGCTAAAAAGGGAAGCTCTATTGTTTCTGGAACTGAAGCTTTCACTTTGCATGACACCTATGGTTTCCCCATCGACTTGACGCTAGAAATGGCTGAAGAAGCTGGAGTAAAAGTCGACGAAAAAGCTTTCCGTGAGCTCATGGAAGAGCAACGTACTCGCGCACAAAAAGATGCTAAAGCCAAAAAGGGTGCTTTCGCAGATCTTTCTGCATTACGTGAACTTGCTAATGAACGCGGCTCCGTATTTACCGGTTATGAAGAGCTCAAAACACAGACTGTCTTACGCGCTATTTTGGTTAATGGTGTTACTGTTCCTGTTGCTCAGGCAGGGGACCGCATTGAAATCGTTTTGGATGAGACTCCTTTCTACGCTGAAGCAGGTGGTCAGGCAGCTGATACCGGAGTGATTAGTGGTAACGGTTTTGTGATTGATATCGATGATGTGCAGCAACCTGTTAAAGGTTTGAGCGTGCATCGTGGTGTTGTTCGTGAAGGCGAAGCTCTAGCTGGTGCTGAAGTTGTTGCACAGGTGAACGAACGTCGCCGTCGCGATGGTGAAAAAGCTCACTCTGGTACACATATTGTGCACGCAGCATTGCACCAAGTGCTTGGAAATGAAGCAACGCAGCGTGGCTCTTTCAATAAAGAAGACTACCTACGTTTCGACTTTGCATGGGGTGAAGGATTATCTGAGTCTGTTCAGCGTGAAGTTGAAGAAGTTGCTAACACCGCAATTCGTGACAACCTACAGACTGTGACACGAGAGATGCCGTTAGATGAGGCGAAGAAACTCGGCGCAATGAGTCTCTTCGGTGAAAAATACGGTGATACCGTACGTGTCGTCGAAATTGGTGGAGATTTCTCTCGTGAACTTTGTGGAGGAACCCACGTGTCATCCTCTGCAGAGATTGGTTCTTTGACATTGCTTTCAGAACAATCTGTTGGTTCTGGTAACCGTCGTGTTGAAGCGCTTGTCGGATATAGCTCCTTTAACCATTTGGCAACAGAACGTACTCTTGTTAACCAGCTGACAGGCATGATGAAAGTACAATCTTCTGCTGAACTTCCAGAACGTCTTTCTCAGACTCTGACAAAACTGAAGAGTGTTGAAAAAGAGCTGGAGAAACTTCGTACTGAAAAACTTCAGGCTGAAGCTGGAAAACTAGTAGAATCAGCAGAACTCATCGGACAAATCCGAGCTCTCGTTCATAATGCTGGTGAACTATCAGTGAATGAGTTACGTAATCTTGCAATGGATTTGCGTCAACGTCTAGGCTCAGAGCCTGCTGTTGTTGCAGTAACAGCTGTTAATAATGGTCGCCCGGTTGTTCTCGTGGCAACTAATGAAGGTGCTCGTGAACACGGCGTTAAAGCTGGAGCTTTGGTTCGTGTTGCTGCAGGCATCCTTGGTGGCGGCGGTGGCGGCAAGGACGATATGGCTCAAGGTGGCGGACAAGACCCAACAAAGGTTGAGGATGCGCTCACCGCTATTCGTTCTGAACTTGCGAAAGTCAGTGCTTAACCTATGACTTTTACACCAGGAGTGCGCATGGGAGTCGACGTGGGTAACGCTCGCGTCGGTCTCTCCCTCTGCGATAGAGATGGAATTCTAGCGACGCCGCTCAAGACTTTACGTCGAGACCTTAAAAAGAACTCTGATCGTAGAGTCTTGCGTACCCTGGTGAAAGTCCACGAAGTTACCGAAATTTTCGTGGGCTTACCTAAGACCATGCGCGGTGGAGAATCATCATCAACGCTTATGGCTCGTTCTTATGCACAAGATCTCGTTACTGAACTTGTAGCAGAAGGATATTCCATTCCTGTATGGTTAGTAGACGAGCGTTTAACGACGGTCAGTGCTCATCGCACTTTGCATGAGGCTGGGGTATCGTCACGAGATTTTAAGACAATGGTGGATCAGGTAGCTGCAGTTAATATCTTGCAGTATTGCCTAGACACACTGAAAGCAGGCAATCATGTTGCTGGATTTTTAGTGGAGCCTCAGACAATAGAATGCGCTGAGGAGATTTCCTCAGCACCACAGACGAAAAACGATATGGAGAACTTGAGTGAGCAATAAAACGAACTCGAGCCGATCGCCGAAACGTTCAGTTCACCGTGATGAGCCAGAGAACCTCAAAATGATTTTGAGCCCCTCTGAAGAAGATGAACGTGAGGGTATCCTCGGATTAGTTGTTGAGCATGATCTGCTCACTCCTGAACAACGGCGTAAAATTCGTCTTCGCAGGCGCAATACCATGCTCAGTGCAGGACTTGTTTTTGCCATTGCCGTGGTCATGATTATCGCAATTATTAGCCCTCAGCTAGGGTGGTTCAAGCGCAAAGATTTTAGTGGTTCCGGTAATGGGACAAGCGTGAGCTTCACGGTTGCCCCTGGTGCTTCTACTATTGGTGTAGCAAACCAGCTAGAGAAAATGGGTGTTATTGCTGACGCTGACCGTTTCCTCTCTGTCTACAGTGATATGGGAGAGAAGAAGTATATTCAGCCTGGTGAGTATAACCTTCAAGAAGAGATGAGCAGCCAATCAGCACTTGATGTTCTTCTCCGTTTGAACGAAGCTAATCAAGTGTATATTGCTTTGGCTCAGACTCTTCGTATCGAAGAATCTCTAGATATTATTGCTCAAGCTACTGGTGTTTCACGAGATGAACTCAATAAGTTTAATCAGAACCCTCAGAGTCTTGGAGTTCCTGCTAATTTCCCTTCTCTAGAAGGTTGGATGCATCCTGGTGAATATCGTTTTGACCAGGGAACAGACATCAAAGATATTATGCAAAGCATTGTCGATGAGACGAAGAAAGCATTATCTGATGCTGGTGTAAAGGGCGATGAGCAAGCATTTTATGTTCTAACGGTAGCTTCCATCGTGGAATTTGAAGGTATTACGCCTGACTATAAGGCTATTGCAGGGGCTATCGAAAACCGTATTAATAACCCTGATGGGGAAACTAGCGGGTACATTCAGTCCGATGCTACGGTTGCTTATGGTCTAGGGAAGAAGACCGTTCACATTACAAATGAGCAAAAGCAAGACCCGTCAAATAAGTACAACACTTTCTATTACAAAGGCCTTCCTGCTGGCCCTATTGGTTCACCGGGTACTAACGCTATTGATGCCGCAGCAAACCCCGATAAGAATGACTACTATTTCTGGGTGACTGTCAATCTTGATACTGGCGAAACAAAGTTTGCTAAGACCTATCGTCAGCATCTGAAGAACGTTGAAGAATACGATAGATGGTGTCGTGAACATGATGGCAAGTGCACCTAAAATAGATGATTCGATGAATACTCGGAAGAAAGCTTTTGTTCTAGGTGACCCTATTGAGCATTCGCTTTCTCCGAGCCTTCATCAGGTTGCCTATGAGCATCTTGGGTATGAGATTGATTATGGTCGTTGGAAAACCTCTATTGAGGAACTTCCAGAACGGTTTTTACCTGCTCTAACCGAAAATGTGGTTGGCTATTCTGTAACGATGCCGCTGAAAAACGCCGTGATTGAGAATCTTCATGAACTGACTGATTTTGCGAAGGTTCTTGATGTTGTCAATACGGTGTATTGGCGAGGTGAAGGTTCTTCTCGACGAGCTATAGGGCATAATACTGATGTTTCGGGCATCGTCAATGCCTTGCACCATGCTGGTGTTCGTGTATCTACAGACGACTCGCCACGGGCTATTCTTGGTGGTGGCGGAACTGCTACCTCTGCATTGATGGCACTGTCCTTTTTGGGTTCTACTGAGGTCGATCTTTATGTGCGTTCTGTAGAGCGCGCGGCAACTGTTCTTCGGCTAGCCGAGAAACTGGAGATACGTCTTAACATCTGTCGTTTTGAAGATTTTGCTTCACAATATTCGGTTTATGAAGCCGTTATCTCAACTTTGCCGGCAGGAGTGGCTGATCAATTTGCCCCAACGCTGGGGTCTTCTTTGAACGGTGTACTTTTCGATGTGAGTTATGACCCGTGGCCTTCTACCATTGCCTCGCGTTGGGAAGATGCTGGGGGAGTTATTGTCTCTGGTTTAGATATGCTGCTGTATCAGGCTATCGACCAGATTAAGCTTTTTACAGGTCATGCGTTAGAAGAGACGTTACCTGAACAGCTTCAGATGATGAATGCGATGTGTTCAGCTATTGGGTTGTTACCACGAAATAAGCTACCGCTTAATGTTTATTCGATGGAACATTTTGGTTCTTGTGGTTAATACAGTTTTCATGTGAAGACATCAAAAATTTTATTCAGTTTATTTTCTGGGTACTCTAGTGCTTAGGGAAGAACCTTTTGGTTATCACACTACATATGTAAAGGAAGTCAGACCATGTTGCGTTGGCTCACAGCCGGTGAATCTCACGGTGAAGCTCTTGTCGGTATTATTGAGGGCGTCCCAGCAGGTGTAGAACTGACCTCGCAGATGGTGCGTGACGCTTTGGCTCGACGTCGTCTCGGTTACGGGCGTGGAGCACGTATGAAGTTTGAAGAGGATCAGGTTCGTATTTTAGGTGGGGTGCGTCATGGTAAAACACTGGGTGGACCTGTTGCTTTAGAGATTGCGAATACGGAATGGCCAAAATGGGTTGATGTGATGAGCGCTGACCCTGTAGATCCTGCACTACTCGAAGGACGCGCACGGAACGCGCCATTGACTCGTCCTCGACCTGGGCACGCTGATTTTACGGGAATGCAGAAATATGATTTTGATGAAGCACGACCTGTTCTAGAAAGAGCTTCCGCACGAGAGACGGCAACTCGTGTAGCTCTCGGTGTTGTTGCTTCTCAGCTTCTCAAAGCTCTAGGAGTGCAGTTGGTAAGTCATACAACAGCTATTGCTGATGTATGCACTCCAGAAGATGCTCCTCGTCCATGCCCTTCTGATGTTGGGGCACTTGATGCTGACCCATTACGTTGTTTTGATTCTGCCACTTCTGCTGCGATGGTTCAGGCTGTAGATATGGCTCATAAAGATGGTGAGACTCTTGGTGGGGTTGTTGAAGTCCTTGCCTACGGTCTTCCTCCTGGGCTTGGTTCTTACGTTCATTGGGACCGTCGTCTTGATGCACGTCTTGCTGCTGCATTAATGGGGATTCAAGCCATTAAGGGTGTCGAAGTTGGAGATGGGTTTTTGACAGCTTCTCGTCCGGGAACTCGTGCGCACGACGAGATAAGCGTGAATGAGCACGGTGTTACTCGTGATTCAAATCGTGCCGGAGGTATCGAAGGTGGTATGAGTATCGGAGACCTCTTGCGAGTTCGTGCTGCGATGAAGCCTATTGCTACAGTCCCTAAAGCGTTGAAAACTATTGATACTTCTACTGGTGAGGTTGCAAAAGCTCACCATCAGCGTTCAGATGTATGCGCGGTACCTGCTGCTGGTGTTGTTGCTGAAGCGATGGTTGCACTGGTTCTTGCTGAAGCTGCTTTAGAGAAGTTTGGTGGGGACTCTGTGACTGAGACTCGACGGAATATGGATGCTTATCTTGCTGCTATTCCGCAGTCTTTGAGCTGGGAGTCGAACGTTGCCGGTTGGGACCGTTAGACGCCTATGTCGAAGCAGCGTCTTTCTCCAGAGCGTGTTAGTGTCTCATCACCGGACCCTCAGCATGTTCGTGAAGTTCAAGAAGAGTTCTTAGATCGCCGTCGGCCAGTAGTTTTTATTGGTCCGATGGCTGCTGGAAAGTCTTATATAGGGATGCACTGTGCCCGTTTTTATGGGTATCAGTTTTTAGACGCAGATCAGCTCATTACCGAACAATATGGATCGATACCAGAAATGTTCGATACTTTAGGAGAAGAATATTTTCGTAAAGTTGAGAGCGAAACTATTTTTCAAGTTCTTGAGTCTCCACAGTATCGCAATAGTATTTTTTCGTTGGGTGGTGGTGCACCCATGAGTGAGCAGGTTGCACAGAAACTCAAAAATGAGTGTGTTATTTATCTGAAGGTGGATGCTGATACTGTTCGCCCACGAATTTTAGGTAATAAGACGCGTCCACTTTTGCAAGGGGATCCTATCCAGCGTTGGAATGATATTTTTCAACTACGCAAAGAACGCTATGAACAGTTAGCAAGCTACACGTTGGATGTTCGGGGGTCTCGTCCTATTTCAGAGATTGCTGCAGAAGTTCAACAATTTATTTTACGTACTCGTGGGGGAGTAACAGCATGAGCAATAATATGGAGCCAACCGTTATTTCGGTTACGGGAGATACCCCGCAAGAAAATTATGATGTTTTTGTTGGACATCATCTTTTAGCTCAGTTACCTGAGATTCTGGGTGCTCAAACTCGCCGTGTGTTGATGATTTATCCGAGGGCTTTGCGTTCTACCGGTGAACTGGTCATGGAAGATTTACGTTCGGCCGGTTATGACTCTTTCAGCGCAGAGATACCTGACGCAGAAGAAGGAAAACATCTTCAAGTAGCAGGTTTTTGCTGGCAGGTGTTAGGGAAGAATGATTTTACTCGTTCTGATGCAATTATCTCTATTGGTGGCGGAGCAGTCAGCGATGTGGCAGGTTTTGTGGCCTCCACCTGGTTGCGCGGTGTGAAGGTTGTTCATATCCCGACAACTTTACTTGGCATGGTCGATGCTGCAATCGGTGGAAAAACAGCGATTAATACTGCTGAGGGAAAGAATTTGGTAGGGACGTTCTACCCTCCGGCAGCTGTTTTATGCGAGTTAGGAACGTTACGGACTTTGCCCGTTCATGAATTATTGACGGGGCTGGCAGAGGTCATTAAATGTGGGTTTATTGCTGATCCTGAGATTCTCGATATTATTGAAGGCAATCCTGATGCTTTACGTGATTCTCAGTCTGCAGTAATTCGTGATTTAATTGAGCGCTCTATCCGTGTTAAAGCTCGTATTGTTTCTGAGGATTTAAAGGAATCTGGCCTTCGAGAATTCCTGAATTATGGCCACACTTTTGGTCATGCTATTGAGCGAGTTGAGCGTTATCAGTGGCGTCATGGTGCGGCAGTTGCGGTAGGCATGGTTTTTGCTGCTGAGTTATCTTTGGCTGCAGGGTATGTTGATGAGTCAGTGGTAGAGCGTACTCGTCGTATCTGTCAGTCGGTGGGTCTTCCGGTGAGTTATCGTGGGGACCGTTGGCAGCAGCTCATTGAGTCGATGCGCCGAGATAAAAAGGCTCGTGGAAATTTGCTTCGTTTCGTCCTTCTTGAGGGGTATGGTTCACCTCGTATTTATGAAGTTCCTGATGATTCTTTGTTGTTTGCAACGTATCAGGAAGTTTCTTCTACCTCGTAGGCTTTATAGACCCTCATCTATATGATGAAGGCTGTGTGTTCTGGCACAGGGGAGCATCTATTTTATGTTTCTTCGTCCAATACAGCTGTCTTTATCTCGTTGAAGCGTTACAATGGCTAAGAATCATTTGATTATTGATAATTCCCATATATTTGAAGGAGAGTCGGTTGGCTACTACCGCTGACATTAAGAACGGCGTTGTACTTAAGATTGATGGTAACCTCTGGTCGGTTATCGAATTCCAGCACGTCAAGCCAGGAAAAGGTGGAGCGTTCGTTCGTACCAAGTTGCGTAATGTAACCTCCGGCAAAGTTGTCGATCGTACGTTTAACGCTGGCGCAAAGGTCGATACTGCTACTGTTGATCGTTCTGATTATCAGTATCTCTATCAAGATGGTGATGATTACGTTTTCATGGACGTAAAAACTTACGATCAGATTAACGTTCCTCAGGTTGTTGTTGGTGACGCAGCAAATTATCTTCTTGAGTCTCAGGTTGCTACTATCGCGATGCATGAGGGTGAGCCACTATACATTGAGCTTCCTGCATCTGTTGTTCTTGAGATTACGTACACTGAGCCTGGCCTTCAGGGTGACCGCTCTACCGGTGGCACAAAGCCTGCAACAGTTGAGACTGGTGCTCAGATTCAGGTTCCACTCTTCTTGGAGACTGGCACTAAAGTTAAGGTTGATACTCGTACCGGTGAGTATCTTGGTCGTGTAAACGACTAGAAGAACAGGGCATAAAATACGTGAATTCACGAACTAAAGCTCGATTGAGAGCAGTTGAAGTTCTTTTTGAAGCTGAGCAACGAGATGATGAGATTCTAGACGTATTGACTCGTCGTCGTTTACATACTTCCGCGCAGATTTCTACGTACTCTGAGCAGATTGTGCGCGGTGTACAAGAACATGACGAAGAGATTCGTGAGTATATCGAAACGTACTCTCAGGACTGGACCATGGACCGTATGCCTAGCGTAGATCGTATTCTTTTGCGTATCGGAGCATGGGAACTTCTCTATAATGATGAGGTTCCAGATCTTGTTGCTATTTCAGAAGCAACGGGACTAGCTCGGGTGCTTTCGACTAACGATTCACCTAAGTTCATCAATGGTCTTTTGGAGCGGTTGCGTCAAGTTAAACCTACGCTTCTTGCATAAAAGTATCTTTCAACGGTGGGGTGGCTACACTATGTGGCCACCCCACCGTTTTATGCGTGGTGACGTGCTGATTTACCGGATAACTTCATCGTTTTTCTCAAAAACTTTTCTCAAAACATCTCTTCTTGCAGGTTTGCCAAGATAAAACATGATAGATTGCTCCATAAAGCAAGCAACCTTTAAGTCCGTCCCGTGAGGCGGGGAAGGAGGCCGGCAGATGAGTGAACTCTACCCAGTGATGGGTCGCACCATTCTTAACGAAGCCGATATTAACCGTGCCTTGACACGTATTGCTCACGAAATCCTTGAAGGAAATCGTGGTGCAGAAAATCTTGTCCTTGTGGGGATTCAGCGCAAGGGCGCACCATTAGCGCAACGTTTAGCAGAAAAGATTGCGCGCACTGATTCGTCTTTTAATCCTCAGCTATGCCTCGGTCAATTAGATATTACAAAATACCGAGATGATCTCAATTCAAAACCTGAGAAGACTCCTTTACCAACAGTTCTACCAGCATCCGGTATTAACGGTAAAAATCTCGTGCTCGTCGATGATGTTTTATATTCCGGAAGAACGATTCGAGCAGGTTTAGACGCTCTCAAAGACTACGGGCGTCCGGCATGTGTGCGTCTAGCTGTTCTCGTTGATAGGGGACATCGCGAATTACCTATTCGTGCAGACCACGTTGGTAAAAACCTTCCCACCTCATCTGAAGAACTTGTTCGTGTATATCTCGAAGAAATTGACGGTTGCACCGATCGCGTTGAGATTTTGCACCCTAATAGCGGAGAATAAAAGACCATGCGTCATTTACTAGACACTAAAGAATTAACTCGCGAAGAAGCGATAAGTATTCTCGATACCGCCGATTATATGGCAGAAGTGGGCCGGCAGGAGGTGAAAAAACTTCCTGTCTTACAGGGCCGTACCGTGGTAAATCTCTTCTTTGAAGACTCTACTCGTACTCGACTTTCTTTCGAAACAGCCGAAAAACGCCTCGGCGCCGACATCATTAATTTTGCTGCTAAAGGTTCTTCTGTTTCTAAAGGGGAATCTCTCAAAGACACTGCTCAGACCTTAGCTGCAATTAATGCTGACGCGTTTGTGATTCGTCATAGCGCATCAGGGGCACCTCAGCGTTTAGCAGAAGCTGGATGGACCAATATTCCAGTTCTTAATGCTGGCGACGGTACACACGCTCACCCTACTCAGGCACTTTTAGATGCTATGACACTTCGACAGTTCCAGCATCAGCTATCAGGTATTCCGACTCAAGGTGCTGCACTTGAGGGAATGCGTGTCGCTATTGTTGGCGATATCCTTCACTCTCGTGTTGCTCGTTCAAACCTCTGGCTTCTACACACATTAGGAGCAGAGGTTATTTTTATAGCACCGCCTACTCTTTTACCTCATGATATTGATCATTGGCCAGTTCAGGTGTACTACAACTTTGATCAGGCCTTAGCGCATGGTGTTGATGCGGTAATGCTACTTCGTATTCAAAAAGAACGTATGAATGCTGCGTTCTTCCCTAGCGTTGAAGAATACGCCCGACTATGGGGGCTTACCCCTGAACGTTTCAAAGCTTTAGAACGTTCGGGAGAACAGACAGCCGTTCTACATCCGGGCCCAATGAACCGCGGGCTTGAGATTAGTTCTCTTGCAGCAGATTCTTCACAATCGTGGGTTCTTCGTCAGGTCAATAACGGAGTCTCTGTGCGCATGGCGGTGCTCTATATGCTAATGACTGGCCAAGACGGCAGCGAACTTTACTCTTCAAATAACACACAGATTCACCCATAGCGAGAGAACATGACAGAAAAATATCTCATTAAAAATGTTTCTATTCTTGGTCAAGATACAGCAGATATCCTTATTGAGGCCGGAAAGATTGTGCAGATAGGTACAGCATTGACAGCTGATGATGCTCACACCATTGAAGCACAGGGGCTCATTGCTTTACCTGGTCTTGTCGATTTGCACACCCATTTGAGAGAACCGGGCCAAGAAGATGCTGAAACGGTTGAATCTGGAACTCAAGCAGCTGCTTTAGGTGGCTATACAGCGGTTTTTGCGATGGCGAATTCTCAGCCTGTGGCAGACACTGCAGGAGTTGTTGAGCAGGTATATGATCTTGGAAAAAAAGCAGGCTGGGCGCAAGTCTATCCTGTTGGCGCAGTAACCGTAGGTCTCAAAGGAGAACGTCTTTCAGCAATCGGTGCGATGGCAGATTCTCGTGCTCAAGTACGGGTTTTCTCTGATGATGGTATGTGCGTATGGGATCCGGCACTGATGCGTAGAGCCCTAGAATACGTCAAGACTTTTGACGGAGTCATTGCTCAACATGCGCAAGAACCTCGGTTAACCGAAGGTGCTCAGATGAATGAAGGAAAAGTTTCAGCAGAACTTGGTTTAGCAGGATGGCCTGCTGTAGCTGAAGAATCCATTATCGCTAGGGACGTTCTTTTAGCTGAACATGTTAATTCTCGTGTGCATATCTGCCATCTTTCAACACGTGGGGCAGTAGATATTGTGCGCTGGGCTAAGTCTCGTGGTGTTCAGGTGACGGCTGAAGCAACACCTCATCATTTACTTTTGACCGAAGAACTTGTCCGAAGCTACGACCCTGTATATAAGGTGAATCCTCCTTTGCGAACCGAAGAAGACGTTATGGCTCTCCGTCAGGCGGTTGCAGATGGAACGATCGATATTATTGGCACAGATCATGCTCCGCACCCAGTAGAGTCTAAAGATTGCGAATGGGCTTGCGCGGCAAATGGTATGACCGGTTTGGAACAGGCATTATCAATTATTCAGAAAACGCTTGTTGATACTGGTCTTATTGGTTGGGAGCGTGTTGCAGAAATTATGAGTTTCCGTCCTGCTCGTATTGGCAGTGCAACAGGTCAAGGACGTCCCATTGCACCAGGCGAGCCAGCACATATCGTACTTTATGATCCTCAAGCAACACGCGTTATCAACTCAGCTGAACAGGCGACACGAGGTAAGAATAATCCGTACCAGGGGTTAGAAGTTCCAGGCGCCGTTCGTGCAACCTTCTTTGCCGGTCATCCTACTGTTTTAGAGGGGTCTTTAGCGACGCCGCGCCGACAACCAGCAGAGGGGAACAGCCTCTAAACCATGTCAAAATATTTTTTCCCCGCGCTTGTATGTATCGGTGTTGTTGTCTTAGCTTGCCTTTTGATGTGGCGTGGCTGGTCGGCACGTAAAAGACGTCAAAGTGAGCTAGGCCCTTTAGCGCCGGTACCAGAACGTTACGATGAGTTACCGCCTGATGTTGTTGTAGCTGGAACGTATGTTGTGACAACTCTACTAGGGGATTGGTTGGCTCGTGTTGCAGTGCATACTTTAGGTGTTAAATCTCGGGCTGAGTTATTCATTTTTGATGAAGGACTTGTTTTAGCCAGAGAAGGTGCACAACACCTATGGATTCCTTATCGCGATGTTATTGCAGTACGCCAAGAATCAGGTATTAACGGAAAGTTTGTTGAGAAGGATGGTCTTCTCATCATCTCGTGGATGTTCAATAGCACTGCCGTTGATACAGGGTTTAGGCTATTGCACCCGCAGGAGCAAGAAAATATTCAGAAAGAAATTCTTCGAAGAGCACCTCAGGCGAAGGATTCTCTTCCAGCTCTTTAGTCCTCAATGATTGATGCGAATTATCGCAAAACACTATATAAGGAAGTTAGTTGATGTCTAATCTAACTCAGCACCAGCCCGCTCTTCTCGTATTAGAAGATGGCACGGTTTACCGTGGACAGGCTTATGGAACAGTAGGAAAGACTCTCGGTGAGGCCGTCTTTTCTACCGGTATGACCGGTTATCAAGAAACTCTCACTGACCCTTCTTACGCTGGTCAAATTGTGGTGCAGACTGCTCCTCATATTGGAAATACTGGTGTTAACGCTGTGGATGCGGAATCACGTCAAGTGTGGGTTGCCGGATACGTTGTACGAGATGCTGCCCGACGTCCTTCAAATTGGCGTAGTGAAGGTTCTCTCGATGATTATCTTTCAGCGCAGGGAATTGTAGGTATTGAGGGGATTGATACTCGTGCCCTTACCCGTCATTTACGTTCTGCTGGCGCTATGCGTGCTGGTATCTTTTCGGGCGAGTACGCGCAACGTCCGGTATCTGAACTGTTGACGATGGTGCAAGAGTCTGAGCCGATGCAGGGACGACAGTTAGCGGAGAGTGTTTCTTCTGAACAAGCATATACCGTTGAGCCACAAGACTTCGGGTGGGAGGGTCCCGTTCAAGGAGTTTTGGCGGCTTTGGACTTAGGCATTAAATCTATGACGCCCGAACAGTTCGCACGTCGTGGTGTTCGTGTTCATGTTTTGCCTGCTTCATCAGACTTTGAGGCTATTCAGGCGGTCAAACCTGACGGCGTGTTCTTCTCAAATGGCCCAGGAGACCCCGCTACTGCCAACCAGCAGGTTGAACTTCTACAACAGGTTCTTCGTTCTTCTATTCCGTTCTTTGGTATTTGCTTTGGTAACCAATTGTTAGGTCGTGCCTTAGGTTTTGGTACATATAAGTTGCCTTTCGGGCATCGTGGGATTAACCAACCTGTTCTTGATAAGACAACAGGCAAAGTAGAGATTACAGCCCAAAACCATGGCTTTGCAGTGGACGCACCTCTCGATGAGGTGGTGACGGCTCCATGTGAGGAATTTGGTCGTGTTGAGGTTTCTCATATCGGCCTCAACGACCGTGTTGTTGAAGGATTACGTTGCTTAGATATTCCAGCCTTCTCAGTGCAGTATCATCCTGAAGCTGCGGCTGGGCCACATGATGCAGCGTATCTTTTTGACCGCTTTATCGATTTGATGAAACAACACCAGAACTAAGAAACTCACAAAGGATTTTGTAAACAATGCCACGTAGAAAAGACCTCAACTCTGTGCTCGTTATCGGTTCTGGCCCTATTGTGATCGGGCAGGCAGCCGAGTTCGATTATTCCGGCACTCAGGCGCTTCGAGTTCTCAAGGAAGAAGGAATCCGAGTGATTCTTGTGAACTCAAACCCTGCGACGATTATGACTGACCCAGAGTTTGCTGATGCAACATACATTGAACCAATCAGCGCAGAAGTTATTGAAAAAATTATTGAAAAAGAACGTCCTGACGCGATCTTGCCAACTCTTGGCGGGCAGACAGCCCTCAACGCCGCAATTGACCTTGACCGCCAAGGTGTTTTGGCAAAGTATCAGGTAGAGCTGATTGGTGCGAATATTGAAGCTATCAATCTTGGTGAAGACCGAGAAAAGTTCAAGGGTGTCGTAGAACGTGCTGGTGGTGAGTCTGCTCGCTCGGTCATCGTTCATAGCATGCCAGAAGCTTTGGCGGCAGCTGAAGAACTAGGTTACCCGATGGTGGTGCGCCCTTCCTTTACGATGGGCGGTTTAGGTTCTGGTATGGCCTATAACGAAGAAGACTTATACCGTATTGCCGGTGCTGGTATTCAGTACAGCCCTACAAGTGAGGTTCTTCTAGAAGAATCTATTCTTGGGTGGAAAGAATACGAGCTAGAAA
Organism: Rothia sp. CCM 9419; assembly: GCF_048512815.1. Lineage (NCBI taxonomy): Bacteria > Bacillati > Actinomycetota > Actinomycetes > Micrococcales > Micrococcaceae > Rothia > Rothia sp. CCM 9419. Next base: position 92,047 of record NZ_JBLXXY010000008.1, read on the forward strand.
TGATGCGTGATAAGAACGATAACGTTGTTGTTATTTGTTCTATCGAGAATTTTGACCCAGTAGGCGTACACACTGGAGATTCCATTACTGTTGCACCAGCCTTAACCCTTACTGACCGTGAGTTCCAAAAACTCCGTGATATTTCTATTAACGTTATTCGTGAGGTGGGTGTTGATACGGGTGGATGTAATATCCAGTTTGCGGTGGATCCTCACAGCGGACGTATTATCGTCATTGAGATGAACCCTCGTGTGTCTCGTTCTTCTGCGTTGGCATCTAAAGCGACAGGGTTCCCTATCGCAAAGATTGCGACGAAGCTTTCATTGGGATACACCTTAGATGAAATCCCTAATGATATTACGCAGAAGACTCCGGCATCTTTTGAGCCAACCTTAGATTATGTTGTTGTTAAAGTTCCACGTTTTGCATTTGAGAAGTTTCCCGCAGCTGACCCCACGCTAACAACAACGATGAAATCGGTCGGTGAGGCGATGGCATTAGGCCGTAACTTTACGGAGGCTCTGCAAAAAGCAATGCGTTCTTTGGAGCAGAAGGGGGCAGAATTCAGTTTTGATATTTCTTCTGCAACCGAGGAAGACCTCGATCAGTTACGTCAGCTTTGTGCCCGTCCGACGGCAGAGCGTATCCACTATGTTCAACAAGCGTTAGCTCTTGGTCTTGGGGTTGAGGAGCTCTACCAGCTTACTGGTATTGACCCATGGTTCTTAGACCAGTTGGTGTTGCTCAATGAAGTAGCAGAGAATATTCGTGAGCATAAAAACCTTGATGAGCAGACTCTACGTCTGGCGAAGAGACATGGTTTTTCTGATGCGCAGATTGCACATATCGTGGGTTCCTCAGAGGAAGTTGTTCGAGGTATCCGTTATGCTTTGGGCATTCGTCCTGTTTTCAAAACGGTTGATACTTGTGCTGCAGAGTTTGAGGCTTTTACTCCGTATCATTATTCTTCTTACGATATGGAAGATGAGATTGCTCCTCATGAAAAGCCGTCTGTGATGATTTTGGGTTCTGGTCCTAACCGTATCGGTCAGGGTATTGAATTTGATTATTCGTGTGTTCATGCTTCATTGGTGTTGCGTGAAGCTGGGTATGAGACGGTGATGGTGAATTGCAATCCTGAGACTGTTTCAACCGATTACGATATTTCAACCCGTCTGTATTTTGAGCCTCTCACTCTTGAAAATGTTTTAGAGATTATTGATGCAGAACGTCGTACTGGTGGTCTTCTTGGGGTGTTCGTTCAGTTGGGTGGGCAGACTCCGTTGAAACTCGCTCAGGCGTTGAAAGAAGCCGGTGTGCCGATTCTTGGCACTTCACCTGAATCTATTGATTTAGCAGAAGACCGTGGTGAGTTCTCTCGAGTTCTTGAAGAAGCTGAACTGATTTCACCAAAGAATGGTACCGCTTTTACGTTTGAGAATGCTCGTCGTATTGCTGATGAGATTGGTTATCCGGTGTTGGTTCGTCCTTCCTATGTTTTGGGCGGTCGTGGCATGGAGATTGTGTATGAGCCTAAGCAATTGGCTCGTTATCTTGAGAACGCCACCGAGGTTTCGCCTTCACAACCTGCCTTGATTGATAAGTTCCTTGAAGACGCTATCGAAATTGATGTGGATGCCTTATACGATGGTGAGCAGCTTTATCTTGGCGGTGTGATGGAGCACATTGAAGAAGCTGGTATTCACTCTGGCGATTCAGCATGTACTTTACCTCCTATTACTTTGAGCCCTGACACTATTGCTCAAGTGAAGGAAGCGACGCTTAAGATTGCTCGTGGTGTCAACGTTCGTGGACTGATTAATATTCAGTTTGCGGTGCAATCTGATGTTTTGTATGTGATTGAGGCTAATCCTCGTGCTTCGCGTACGGTTCCTTTCGTGTCAAAGGCTACAGGCGTTCAGTTAGCTAAGGCAGCAGCGTTAATTGGTATGGGCAAGAGTATTGCTCAGCTACAGTCTGAAGGTGTTTTGCCGGTCACCATGGATGGAGCTTCTTTGCCTTCAGATACTGCTATTGCGGTTAAAGAAGCAGTGCTTCCTTTTAGTCGTTTCCGTACCCCTGAAGGCGTGGTCGTGGACTCGTTGCTAAGCCCTGAGATGCGCTCTACTGGTGAGGTGATGGGCTTACATCGACATTTTGATACGGCTTTTGCGAAGGCAGAGAGTGCTGCTGGAGGGGCGTTACCTGTTGAAGGCAAGGTTTTTGTTTCTATTGCTAATAGGGATAAGCGTCATGCGATTATTTATGTTCGTATGTTGCAAAGTCTTGGCTTTGAAATTATTTCTACTGGTGGTACGGCACAGGTGTTACGTCGTAATGGTGTTGATTCTGTGGTTGTTCCAAAGATTGCTGAAACTACAGCAGATGAGAAATCCATTGTTCAGATGATTATTGAGGGTGAAATTTCGTTGATTCTTAATACGCCTTCCGGTGGTGAGAATGCCCGTGGTGATGGGTATGAGATTCGTGCCGCAGCAACCTCTGTTGGTTGCCCTGTGATGACGACGGTATCGGAGTTTGGGGCGACAGTACAGGCTATTCAGGCGATGCGTGAGCACAGCTGGGATGTGATGACTTTACAAGAACATAGTGCTTCGTTAAAGGCTGAGCAGATGCGTCGTCTCAGTGAGTCTGAGGAGTTGGCTGATGCGTAATTCGTGTGTAGGTTTTGGCGATGTGCTGTTTCAGAAGATGGAGCAGTATGGGCCGTTATGTGTGGGTATTGATCCTCATCCTCAGCTTTTGCAGCAGTGGGGGTTGTCTGTTAGCGCTGATGGTGTAGAGCGTTTTTCGCAGTTAGTTCTTCAGGCATGTGCTGGAAAAGTTGCTGCCGTCAAACCACAGGTTGCTTTTTTTGAGAGCTATGGTTCAGCTGGTTTCTTGGCTTTAGAGCGTTGTATCAAACAGGCGCAGAGCCTGGGGCTGTTGGTGATATCTGATGCAAAGCGTGGAGATATTGGTTCTACGATGAGTGCTTATGCTCATACGTGGTTGGATGATTCTTCGTCTCTTGCAAGTGATGCGCTGACTCTTAGTCCATATCTTGGGTTTGGAAGTTTATCTCCGGCCTTGGAACTTTCTGAGTCTCAAGGACGTGGGGTTTTTGTTCTGGCGTTGACGTCTAATCCTGAGGGTAAGAGTGTCCAGCATCGTGGGGGAGAGCGTTCTGTTGCTGCTGAGGTGATTCGTTCTGCTCAGGAGAGAAATGCTGAGCAGTCGTGGCAACGGATGGGTTCTTGTGGTCTCGTTGTTGGTGCGACAGTGGCTGATGCTTTAGATGTACTATCGATTGATTTGTCTGGTTTTAACGGTCCGATTTTAGCTCCAGGGTATGGTGCTCAGGGTGCTACGGCTGAACAATTGTATGAGGTTTTTTCTGGTTGCCAATCGCAGGTTTTGGTGAATTCTAGCCGTGGGGTTTTGTCTCGGGGTCCGTCTGTTGAGGGGCTTATTGATGCGATTGAAAGTTCGCAAGAAAATCTCAAAATAATTTAAATGACAGAATATAATAATTCGTCGTTTATTAGGAGTGATTGGTCTAAATAATCTGACTTAATCTGAGTATCATCTAGTAGAAATATCCAGTAACGTCCCCTAAAGTGTTAGATTAATACACGTCAAAGGTGGTTTGTTCAGCACCTTGCATACCTTCGTATCGGGTGCTGAACAACCCACCAAAAGACAGGTTCGCAAATATAACACGTCACATTTACGCTAAGGGGAATTAGCATGGCACTCCGCCCACTCACCGAAGAAGAACGCGCAGCAGCTCGCGAAAAAGCTAAAGTTTCTCGCACCATTCGCGCTGAGGTCAAAGAATCTCTCAAAAAACGTGAAACAACTATCGCAGAAGTTCTCAAACGTGCTGATAATGAAGAAGCTGTGAGTAGACTAAAAGTAACAGATTTGCTAATGGCCCTTCCAAGCATTGGTGAGATTCGCGCTAACGCAATTCTTAAAGAACTCAATATCGCGCCGTCCCGCCGTTTACGCGGATTAGGTGTACACCAGCGACGCGCATTAATCGACTTCCTCGAACGCTAAAGGCGGTTTTCAATGACTGAGAGCACTACACCTCGACTCACTGTTTTAGCAGGACCTACCGCCGTAGGTAAAGGTACTGTTTCGCAGTATATTCGTGAGAATTATCCAGATGTATGGTTCTCAGTTTCAGCTACAACACGAGATCCGCGCCCTGGTGAAGAAGAAGGCGTACACTACTATTTCGTGTCCGATGAAGAATTCGATTCGATGGTAGAGAACCGCCAAATGCTTGAGTGGGCACAGGTTCATAATAAATATCGTTATGGAACCATGAAGAATATGGTCACTCGTGCTCTTGAGTCGGGAAAACACATCTTATTGGAGATTGATTTACAAGGTGCTCGTCAAGTGCGTAACAGTATGCCAGAAGCTCGACTTATTTTCCTCGCTCCACCAAGCTGGGAAGAACTTGTTCGACGCTTAGTTGGACGCGGTACAGAGTCTGCTGAAGAGCAACAACAACGTCTAGATACCGCAAAAATTGAGTTGGCTGCTGAACCCGAGTTTGATCATACGGTAGTTAACGACACCGTTGCACAAGCTGCTCAAGAGATTATTGAGCTTATGGGTCTGGAAAAAACCTCAGCATAAAACTTCTACGAGGGGTGAGAATCTTTGCACTGAAGATTCTCGCCCCTCATAATATTTTTTATCGTAGAGTGCAATTTATCGGGCTTTTAGATATACTTATTTTTTGTCTTAGGCAAGTTTCTCTCTACGAAGCTTGCTGGTTGTCAATCTTATGGGAGTATTCGTGGCTAACGCACACAATGAAGAAGGAATCATCAACCCTAGCGCAGATGAGCTACTTGAAAAAGCAGAGTCTAAGTATGGTCTGGTGATTTTTGGCGCTCGTCGTGCCCGCCAGATTAACGCATACTACTCTCAGATGCACGAAAACCTTTTCGACCACGTAGGTCCTCTCGTCGATAGTGAACCTAACGAGAAGTCACTTTCTGTTGCAATGCGCGAAATTAACGAAGGCCTAATTGAAGCTCGTCACGTTAACGAGGGAACCTTCGATGAAAACGGTGATCTCATCCCTGAGGAAGCTCCTTCAGCTTTCTTGACCGGAGGGTTCTACAGCGAAGAATACTCTGAATCAGCACCTATCGTAGAATACGTAGACGCCGAAGACTCCGAATAAGGTTTTCGGCTTCTGTCAAGAAGAGCGCACTATGCGTATAGTTATCGGCATCGGAGGAGGCATCGCGGCGTATAAAGCCACGTCCCTCCTTCGTCTTTTTTCAAAAGCAGGGCATGAAGTCATCGCTATGCCCACAGAAACTGCCCTAAACTTTGTGGGTAAAGCAACTTTTGAAGCTCTCAGCGGCAACCCTGTAGCAACTTCTGTTTTTGAGCGAGTACCTGAAGTAAACCATGTCAAGCAAGCAGAAGATGCTGACGGTATTGTGATTGCACCTGCTACAGCAGATCTTCTCTCACGGTTAGCTTCTGGTCGCGCTGATGATCTTCTTAGCGCAACAGTACTTACCACCCACGCCCCAGTGATTCTTGCTCCAGCAATGCATACCCAGATGTGGGAACATCCTGCAACCGTGCACAACGTCCGTAAACTTCGAGAATACGGTTACCACGTTATTGAACCAGCAATTGGACAGCTCACGGGAAAAGACTCAGGTATTGGCAGAATGCCAGAACCTGAAGATATTTTTGAACAAGCCCTCAATGTTCTCAACCGAAATGTTCCAGACGGTACAGGCAACCAACCCTTTACCGGAAAACACATTGTGATTACTGCAGGTGGAACTCGAGAGCCTTTAGACCCGGTACGTTTCTTAGGTAATCGCTCTTCTGGTAAACAAGGCGTAGCCTTGGCACGAGTAGCTCATTCTCTCGGTGCACGGGTTACTCTTATTGGTGCCCATCTACAAGTGCCCGTTCCCTCTACTGTAGAGCGCGTTGACGTTTCAACAACTGAAGAACTACGCCAAGCAGTTCATCACCATAGTGAGGGAGCGTATGCTCTCATCATGGCGGCTGCAGTTGCTGATTTTCGTCCAGCGCATTATGCAGAATACAAAATTAAGAAAACGGCGAATGACGACGAAGCCCCGACGATAGAGCTTGTCAGAAATCCTGATATTCTGCGTGAGATGGTTCAACGAAAAGAGCACTCTGATCCTCAAGCGCCGAAGATTATTGTTGGTTTTGCCGCCGAAACGGGTAGCCAAGAAAAGACTGTACTAGAGCTCGGTCGTGAAAAGCTACAAAGAAAAGGGTGCGACTATCTTGCAATCAATCAGGTAGGAAAGACACTTGGCTTTGGTACCGACACCAATACGGTGACGCTACTCTCACAAGATTTAGCTACTGCCGTTGAGGTGAGTGGCTCAAAAGAAGACGTTGCTCAAGCCTTATTACTCCATATAGCACAACATGTGCACAAAAATTAATATTTTTCTTTTATCCCGTCTAACTAAGTAGAGTAAATACGTGAATTCTCATCCTTCTCATCTTCGTTTATTTACCAGCGAGTCTGTTACTGAAGGTCACCCTGATAAAATTTGTGACCAGATTTCAGACGCAATTCTTGACGCTCTTCTCACCGAAGACCCTCATGCAAACGTGGCTGTTGAAACCATGGTAACCACCGGTCAAGTGCATGTTGCCGGCGAGGTCACAACCACGGGGTACGTCGATATTCCCTCTATCGTACGTAAGACCATCCTTGATATCGGATATAACTCTTCCACCCACGGTTTTGATGGTGAGTTCTGCGGTGTGTCGGTATCTATTGGTGAACAGTCTCCTGATATCAATGCTGGTGTTTATCATTCTCTAGAAACCCGTACCGGTTCTGAAGATGAACTAGACCGTCAAGGTGCTGGAGACCAAGGCATCATGTTTGGGTACGCATCAAACGAAACTGAAGTCCTCATGCCCGCGCCAATTTGGGTTGCACATCGATTGTCTGAACAGCTTACGGCTGTACGTAAAAATGGAACTCTTGAACGTTTACGCCCTGATGGAAAAACTCAAGTTACTCTCGGATATGACGGAAATACTCCCGTTTCAGTAGATACTGTTGTTGTGTCTACACAGCACACTAAAGACTATGATTTAGCTGAGCTTGAAGCTGATATCCGTCAACACGTCATTTCGCCGGTACTGCAAGATCTTGATTTTGACAGTTCTCAGGCCAAAATTATTATCAACCCTGCTGGACAGTTCGTTCAGGGCGGCCCAGTTGGCGACGCGGGACTTACCGGACGAAAAATTATTGTTGACACCTATGGGGGATTTGCCCGACATGGTGGAGGGGCGTTCTCCGGTAAGGATCCGTCAAAAGTTGATCGTTCTGCCGCATACGCTATGCGTTGGGTAGCAAAGAATGTTGTTGCTGCCGGGCTTGCTGATCGTGCAGAGGTTCAGGTTGCTTATGCAATTGGTAAAGCTTCTCCTGTCGGACTGTATGTTGAGACTTTTGGAACTGAAAAAGTGAATCCCGTCATCATTGAACAGGCTATTCGCGAAGTCTTTGATTTACGTCCTTTAGCTATTATTCGTGATTTGGAGCTTCGCCGCCCAATTTATGCGAAGACGGCAGCTCACGGGCATTTCGGCCGTGAAGAAGAAACTTTTACGTGGGAGAGAACAAACCGCGTAGAAGAACTACGCGCCGCAGCAAATCTCTAAATATACTAGGTTCTATGACGAACGTTTCTTCTGCAGGGTCCTTGCAAACAGATTTGTTTGCGGGGACCCTCAATATCACCAATATGCTGAGGCAAGAACATCCTCTTGCTCAGCAGTTCCCTGTTGCGCAGGTGATACTAGAAACAGACGTCCCGCATCTTGACCGCGCATTTGACTATTTAGTTCCTGAATCTTTAGCTGATAGCGCTCAACCGGGAGTAAAAGTCAAAGTTCAGTTCAACGGGCAGAACATGATGGGATACATTAAATCTCGTCAAGATAGCAGTGAATACGACGGCAGCATGCGATATATCGATCAGATTATTTCGCCTGTTTCTTTAGTATCGCCAGAGATTTTTCAACTGGCAGAAACTCTTGCTGATCGTTATGCAAATATTCTTCCACATGTTTTACGTTTAGCAATTCCAACACGAGTAGTTGGTGTGGAAGAGAAATTTCTTGCACAATCTCCAGAGTTCTTTCGTTCTCAAGCACCTTCTATCCATCTTAAAAAAGAACTCAACACTGCTCTTTTTGAGCCTTATGACGGGGGACTAGAATTCCTCGATGATACCAGTTCTGCTGTACCTACACGGGCAGTGATGAATACGTTGCCCACCGCCTCAGCAGCTTGGGAAGACATTCTTGCTGTTGCTCTAGTTAATACTATTGCATCGGGGCAAGGCGCTTTAGCTGTTGTCCCTGATAAAAAATCTTTAGAACGTTTGACCCACGCACTTTTAGAGTATGTAGATGAAGAGAGCTTTGTCCGTCTTACGGCGCACGATAAACCGTCAGAGCGGTATCGCTCTTTTCTTAAAGTACGTTCTGGTGAAGTTTCTTTAGTCATTGGCACACGTTCGGCAGCTTATGCTCCCGTTCATCGGCTCGGACTAGTTGTGTGTTGGGACGATGGCGATGCTAACCATATAGAACAACGTGCCCCATATTGTCATGTGCGTGATGTTTTGACGTTGAGAGCAATTCAAGAACAGTGTGCAGCTCTTTTTGCTAGTTATTGTCTCAGTAGTGAGTCTGCTCGATTAGTTCGCACACGATGGGCTAGTTTCTTGGGTGCCCATCGTGAGATAGTGCGTGCTCATGCTCCGCGGGTTGTACCGGTAGGAGATGACTATCAGCTAGCACGTGATCCTTTAGCGGCTAAGGCTCGTATTCCTCATCTTGCTTTTGAAACTGCTCGTGCAGCATTGAAAAGAGGCCCCGTATTAGTTCAAGTTGCGCGTTCTGGATATATTCCGTCGTTATCATGTCAGCGTTGTAGAATGCCAGTTCGGTGCCCAGAATGCCGTGGCAGTGTTTCAGTAACGTCTTCTGAATCTATACCAAATTGTACTTGGTGTGGGCGCCTTATCCAGCAATGGTGTTGCCCTGAATGTGGCTCTCAGTCGTGGCGAAGCAGCGCTAAAGGGGTTTTACGTACGGCAGAAGAACTAGGAAGGGCTTTCCCCGGCGTTCCGATTATTTCTTCAGGCGGAGATCATGTCCGCAGTTCGGTAGGTTCTTCTGCTGCACTTGTGATTGCAACATCTGGTGCAGAGCCTGTGGCAGAAGGTGGTTATAGTGCCGCTTTATTGCTTGATGCAGATTCGATGTTACACCGAGATTCTTTGCGTGCTCCAGAAGTTGCTTTGCGTTCTTGGTTCAACGCGTCTGCGTTGGTTCGGTCTGCTGCGGAGGGGGGCACCGTGATTTGTACGGCTTCTCAGTCGTGGGCTTTAGAATCTTTAGTTCGTTGGGATTCACCGGCTTTTGCGCTTCGAGAACTTTCAGAGCGTCAAGAGCTTTCTTTACCGCCTGCTGTCCGTACAGCAGCTATTACAGGTACTCAACGAGCGGTAGAGTCTTTTGTTTCTTCACTATCTTTACCGGATGAAGTAATTGTTCGTGGGCCTTTGGAAGTCTGCGACCATAGTCTTTACTGGTCTGAGGAAGATGAAGAGTCCAACCAGTATCGAACCATTCTTTTCTTTAGTTTTGGTATTGCTCCAGAAGTTACTCATCATCTACGAACGACGCGTGCTTCGCAGTCCATACGTCAAGCTGAGCCGGTACAGATTCGTTGCGATGGTCTTGATATTTTCTAGGTATTAGCTCGTGTCATATTGGTGGCGACGTTAAGAAGTTGTAGCGCTGATTCTTTCCAAGAAAATCGTTGTGCATCGCGTAGTCCTTCGCGAACCACCTGCTGATAGTGTGCGGTATTTTCTAAAGTTCTAATAGCTTGTACAAATGCTTGGGGGTCTTCTGGGTTGCAGTGTAATCCGTGAGGGGCAATTTCGTGGAATATATCGATATCGCTGATGACGACGGGGCATCCTTGTGCTTGAGCTTCAACAACAGGTAGTCCGTATCCTTCTGCTCGAGAGGCTGTGAGTAATGCGGTGCTTGTAGCTAAGAGTTGTTGATATTCTTCGTCACCGACTCCATGGCAAAACTCGATGTTATCGGTCACGTATTGGTGTAGTTCTTGCTGACGTTGTTCGCTGATACGAGAAAGCAACAATAGCCGGTACTCTGGTAAGTCTTTCATGGCTATCATGAGAGTTTCAACATTTTTATATTCCATAAAAGAGCCCATATAGAGGAGAGTTTTTTGACGGTGCGCGATACGGTCTTGGGCTTGTTCTTCGCTGACAATACTGCCGGTAGCAGCAGCATTAGGAATAATGTGTAAGGGTTTTTTGGTGAGGTGGTGTTGTCGAATCAGCTGGGCACTTGTCTGAGAAACGGTTGCCACAGCGTCGGCACGGTTGAGGAGCAAACGTTGTGGTGTGTAAGAGCGGTGGAAAAGTCTCCATCCCCATTGGATAGGACGCGGTAAAAAGCTTGGGGGAGTTGGGTGTTCGTAGTAGATGAGGTCGTGCAAGGTGAGGATTAGATGAAATTTTTTGCCCCAACTTCCAATAGTTTGCATGGGTGAGAAAACAACGTCTGGATGATATTTATTAAGTGTTCTTGCGATAAATGGCTCACGAATATTGGTGGGAGATGAGACGAGGATATAGTCCATATCAGGGAGCATTTTAAGCTGCCTGATGTCACTAATAGCCATGATAATCTCAAGGTCAGCGCAGAGGGGGTGCTGTTCATCGTGAAGTTTTTTGAGCGCTTCCAGTAACGATGCAGTGTAGCGACTAATACCATCGTGAAAGCCGTATCGGGTATAGCGGGCGTCAATAATGAGTCTCATGCGCTCTCTTCCATGATAAAACTCCGAATGAGTTGTGCAGCGTATCGGGGTGTCTCGTAATGAATCAGGTGACCAACTTCGGGGATAATGTCCATTTTCCCTCGACGTATTTTCTGGTACATCTCTTGTTGTGTTTCGAGTGTACCTAGGTCATCTTTTTCTGCAACTACCATGTGTACGGGAATGGGTACCTGAGCAATATATTCTGTGGCAGTGTGCTGTGTTGAGATTTGGTAGGCTTCATAGACACTTTGGGCGGATGCAAAAGAACCAAAATAGAGACGATGTTGAGTATTGATAAAAGATCGTAGGAGTGGATTCTTTGTTTTCATCATGATTTCGCTCATGACGCGTGTGATACTTTTTGAACGTAATAAAGGCAAGCCAAAGATTGGAGGAAGGTGCGCACCTAGCCAGTAATATCCTTGAACCGCGAGGGTGAGCAATTGAGCAGAGCTTTTGAGCGGATATTGGCTGATGGGGTTAATGAGCGATAGCTTTTTGATGTGTTGTGGGTAGGTGGATGCTGTATAGCTACAAATAATGGAACCGAAACTATGACCGACAAGGTAGATAGAGCGATGTTCATTGCTGAGTGTAAGTATTAGAGCATGTAGCCATTGTCCGTAAGCGTCTATGTTGTGTTGGTCAGAAGGGAAGGGTTCTGTTATGCCGAATCCTGGTAGGTCAGGGATAATAATGCGGTATTCAGACAGATATGAGCCGATAAGTTCTAGTCCGTGGTGGTCGCCTCTAAAACCGTGGATTAACAGTAGAGGTTCCCCTTCGGGGTTTCCGTATTCCCAGTACCAGGTAGATAGTCCATTGATGGTGAGGTGTTGGGCTGTCCCATGGGGGTAGGAGGTGGGAGGAACTTCAAAAATATTCTGTTCGGTTACACCCATGAGTACGATGTCGCTTTCTGGTTAGTATGCTCTTAAAATTCTTGTACCTTTAAGACTATGGCAACATTAACTGATGGGCTGGTCATCTATAAGGTGTTTTCACGATAGACTAAAGATAAATAAGTCTAAGAGCATTTAAAGTTTTGTCGCATGTGCATAACACACAGCACATTGAAGCTCATCGTACCGACGTTCAACAACCAAAGGAAATCGCTGTGTCAGCTGAGGTGAAAGCTACTAAAAACACGGAAAAGTCGTATGACTTCCGCGCTATTGAGCAAAAATGGCAGCCCTATTGGGAAGAAACTAAGATTTTTAACCTAACGGGTGATGAAAACCGAGAAAAACGGTATGTCCTCGATATGTTCCCCTATCCTTCTGGTGACCTTCATATGGGTCACGCAGAAGCTTTTGCTGTTGGCGATGTCACTTCTCGTTATTGGAAACAGAAGGGGTTTGAAGTATTTCACCCTATTGGTTGGGACTCTTTTGGTCTGCCAGCAGAAAATGCTGCTATCAAGAACAATACCCACCCACGTGAATGGACATATAAGAACATTGAGACTCAGGCTGAGTCTTTTAAACGCTACGGTATTATGGTGGACTGGAGCCGACGCATCCACACCTCAGACCCCGAATACTACCGTTGGACTCAATGGCTGTTCCAACAGTTTTATCGTAAAGGACTTGCCTATCGTAAGTTCTCACAGGTGAATTGGTGCCCCAAAGACCAGACTGTTCTCGCAAATGAGCAGGTCGTTGATGGCGCATGCGAACGTTGTAAATCTGAAGTCACCAAGAAGTCTCTAAATCAGTGGTATTTCAAGATTACTGATTATGCTCAAGAGCTTCTGGACGATATGGAACAAATCAGAGGTCATTGGCCAGATCGTGTTTTGGCAATGCAAAAAAACTGGATTGGGCGTTCTGAAGGTGCAGAGATTCGTTTTGATGTTGAAGCAGGCGGAGGAAAAGATAAAACCTCCATTACTGTTTTCAGCACTCGTCCAGATACTCTATACGGTGCGACCTTCTTCGTCGTTGCTGCAGATTCAGAGCTTGCTCTAGAAATCATTGCAGAAGACCAGAAAGAAGCCCTCGAAGAATACCGTGAAAAGATTAAAGCTTTTTCTGATATTGATCGTCAGTCTACAGAGAACGAGAAGAGTGGTATCTTTACCGGACGATACGCGTTTAACCCGCTAACCGGAGAGAAACTTCCTATTTGGGCTTCCGATTATGTTCTTGCAGATTATGGAACCGGCGCAATTATGGCTGTTCCAGCTCACGATCAGCGTGACCTCGAATTCGCGAAGGCCTTTGATCTTCCTATCGTAACGGTGGTAGATACTGGGGAAGAAGACCCAGCTATTTCAGGTGTTGCTACCACCGGCAACGGGAAACTTATCAATTCTGGTGAACTCACGGGACTTGATAAAACCGAAGCCATCAAGAAAGCTATCGAGATGATTGAGGCTGCTGGAACAGGTGAAGGTAAAGTTATTTACCGTCTACGTGACTGGTTGCTATCTCGTCAACGTTTCTGGGGCACTCCTATTCCTATTATTCATTGCGATGATTGTGGAGAAGTTCTTGTCCCTGAGGATCAGCTTCCTGTTCGTCTACCAGAAGACCTCAAGGGTGATGAACTCGCGCCTAAAGGTCAATCTCCTCTAGCAGCAGCCGAACAATGGAATACTGTAGACTGCCCACAATGTGGCAAGAGCGCTAAACGTGACTCTGACACGATGGATACCTTCGTGGATTCTTCGTGGTATTTCCTCCGTTACCTCTCACCAGATGAAGACCAAGCACCGTTCAACAAAGAAGCTGTCCAGCAGTGGGGCTCAGTTGATATGTATATCGGCGGTGTGGAGCACGCAATTTTACATCTACTATATGCTCGTTTCTTCACCAAGGTCATTCGCGATCTGGGCATGATTGATTTTGATGAGCCTTTTGCCTCTTTGATGAATCAAGGACAGGTCCTCAACCGTGGTAAAGCTATGTCTAAGTCTTTGGGTAATGGTGTGAACCTCGGTGAACAGCTCGATACTTTCGGTGTTGACGCTATTCGCACAACTATGGTTTTTGCCTCTCCACCAGAAGATGATATTGACTGGTCTGATGTATCTCCCGGTGGTGCACAGAAGTTCTTGGCTCGTGCATGGCGTATTGCCGCAGACGTTACTTCAGAACCTGGCGTCGATTATCAGAATGGAGATAAGAATCTGCGGTACTTTGTACACCGCACAGTTCGTGATGCTACCGAAAATATCGAAAGCGGTAAATTTAACGTCATGGTCGCAAAAACCATGGAATTGGTGAATGCGACACGTAAGGTCATTGACTCTGGTACGGGACCGGCTGATCCTGCAGTTCGCGAAGCAGCTGAAGTTATTGCTATTTTGCTTTCTTTGTATGCACCATATACCGCAGAAGATATGTGGCATATTCTAGGTCATGACGCTCCTGTACTGACTGCCGGTTGGCCACAGGTCGATGAGTCATTATTTGCTGATGAGATGGTGACTGCTATCGTACAGATTAAAGGTAAGGTCAAAGACCGTTTTGAGGTTTCTCCACAAATTAGTGAAGAAGAGCTAGAGCAAAAAGCCTTGAACTCGGAGACGATTCAACGTCTTATCGGCGATTCTCAGGTTGTTAAAGTGATTGTTCGAGCACCTAAACTCGTCAACATCGTAACCGCCTAGTAGAGTTATGTATGTGGGTGTGGAAGTATGACTTTCACACCCACATATGTTTTTAAGTTCTAGGGAGGTAGGAGAAGAATGGTGCGCCGTATTGCTGTTGTGACGGATTCCTCAGCTGCTTTAGATAAAAGTACTCTTCGTCATCTCGTAGATTCTGGCGGTTTTGCGATGATTCCCTTAGACGTCTTTATCGATGATCAGTTAGTTTCTGAGAAGTTTGTAAAGTCAGCTGAACCTTCTTTAGAAGAACAAGAAGCCGTAGTTCTTGCTCATGTTTTAGGGCAAAAAGTACATACCTCAGCTCCTTCTCCAGAACGTTTCCGGAGTGTCTATGAGAGTTTCGCAGCTCAAGGTTACGAGGCTATTCTTTCCCTACATCTGTCTCGACATCTTTCGAGCGCTTATTCTTTTGCTTGTACAGCTGCTACACATAGTCCAATCCCTGTGTATGTCGTTGATTCTCAGACTGTGGGTATGGCTCTAGGCCATGTTGTCTCATATCTGCACACGATGATTTCGCAAGGTTTCGATGCTGCTGAGTTATCTCAAGTAGCGGTGGAAATGCTTGAAAATACGGATATCTTTTTCTACGTGCCAACTCTTGACGCGTTACGCCGCGGTGGAAGAGTTCATCCAGCGCTTGCACGAGTAGGACAAATGTTGCAGATTCGTCCAGTAGGAACTATTCGTGAGGGGAAGCTGATGTATCTTCATCGTCCTCGTTCGTTGGAGCGAGCGCAGTCCCTGCTAGCAGAGGTGGTGTCTGAGCGTTCTGTCTGTAAAGGGGCTGAACAGTATCAGCTGGAGCAAGTAGCAACACCTTCTCCTCGTGGTCGTATTGTTGCTGTTCATTATTGTGCGCAGGAGTTGGAGGCCCGACGTTGGGCTTCTTCTTATCGTATTCATCCTGATTTTTTTACTCCGTTGCCGACGGTTCTTGCTGCTCATGCAGGGCTTGGGGCGTTGGCGGTTGTGGTGTATTAGTGATTCTCAGGGTGCACCATACCCTGTGCACGAGTAGATTAGAGTAGAGATTTATCCACATTTTTTCGTGAGATTGATGTTTTTTTGTGCGCTTTTTAGACTCAGGTCTATGAAAAGTTTTTCTGATGTGTCCTCTCAATATTTATCTTCTGATACGGATCAGTGTTCGTCAGATGATGCCCCTGCGTATCGTCTTTATCGTGCTCGTCATATTGATGGTAGGGAACGATCTGCGAGCTTATATGAGGATATAGGTGAGCCTGAGGTTGATAGTCAAGAGCGGTATAGGCATCGGGTGATACGCTGGAAGATACCATGGGCCGTTGCCATTTTTTTATGCATTGTTTTAGCGGTATGTAGTGTACTGGCGTTCTTTTCCTCTTCACCTCATGAGTCATCTATTGATGAAAAAGAAGTTTCTTCTTCTGAGGTGTATTCTTCTGTGGAGGAACCTTTAGCTAGTGTTCACTCTTCGGGGTCTGCTCCTTCTGTGTGGGTTCATGTTGTGGGTGCGGTGAAGTCTCCGGGACTTTATGAGCTTCCTGATCAAAGTCGTGTTGCTGATGCTATTTCAGCAGCGCAAGGACTGGTAGATGATGCCAATCCAGATTCTATTAATTTGGCGTCAAAGATAACGGATGGTCAGCAGGTACGTGTTCTTTTTCAGGGACAGGCCGTTGATGCTGTTCAAGGGGTTTCTCCGCAGAATCATCAAACAGGTGATGTTGTTGGTTCATTGGTTAATATTAATACTGCTTCTGCTCAGGAGTTAGAAACTCTTCCTCGGGTAGGTCCCGCGACGGCACAAAAAATTATTGAGTTTCGTCAGGCTCATGGAGGTTTTCGTGATGTTGATGAGTTAGAGAGTGTTTCGGGTATTGGTCCAGCACTTCTTGAACGTCTTCGGCCTTTAGTGCGAGTTTAATGATGGCGTCGACTGAACGTATTGTTTCTTCATATCATGATGTTCGTTTAGTTTTGGTTGCACTGTGTATCTGGGTTTATACGTTAATCAGCTATGCAGGTTTTGGGTTATCAGGTGATGTTCTTGTTGTATGCGGGGGCGTGGCATGTTGTGTTGTATGCGGGCTATTTCTTGTATCACCATATTTGAGGGTACTTTTCCCAGTATGTTTGACGCTGTGTAGTGTGTTTTTAGCGGTTTGCTGTCAGGGATTGAATTTGTCTGCCAGGGATATTACAAGTTCTGTTCATGTTCTTGAGCAAGTTGAGGGTGGTTCTACACGTTTTTGGGGGAGTGTCCAACGTTCTTCGCAGGTATCTTCTCATCGTTATGCTGTGTATTTTCATGCTGAAAAGGTTTTTGCCCCTTCTTTAAAGCAGCCTCAGGTGTTGAATCTTCCCCTGATGTTTTTCTCCTCAGAGCGCCTTGAGGAGGGGACTTTTGTGAAGGTTATTGGTGTTCCAGAAAGCTCTATATTTCAGTTTCGGTTAAATTCAGCTAAGGTGTATCCGTTATCGGAGCCTGTGTCTTCTCCTGTTAAAAGGGTTAAAGAACAGGTGGCACAGTATGCCTCAGGTACGGTAGGTGCTGCGGAGAGCGCATTGATTTTAGGGTTAGGGTATGGTGATGATAGCCAGCTTCCGTCTCAGAACCGGCAGGAGTTTCGAGTTTCGGGGTTAACACATCTAACCGCTGTATCTGGTGCAAATATTGCTTTTATTTTTGTATTGTTTTATCGATTTTTAACGTATTTTAGGGTTAGCCGTTCTTATGGTATTTTCTGCGCCTCTATGGTGACGTTCTTTTATGCTGGCGTTGTTGGTTGGGAAGATTCGGTACTGAGAGCGTGGGTGATGGGTACTCTCGGCGCTTATACCGTGTTACGGGGTAGCATAAAATACCCGTTGCATCTCTTGTCGTTGAGTGTCATTGTTCTATTAGTGTATTCTCCTGAGTTGGCGATGAGCGTAGGGTTTTCTCTTTCTGTCATCTCTTCAGGGGCGCTCATAGTATTTGCACCAGTTTTGGTAGATATTTTTTCGTCGTATTTTCCGTTATGGTTGTCGGAGCTTTTAGCGATTCCTTTAGCAGCTTCGTTATGGTGTGCACCAGTGCTTGTTCTTATGACGCAGACGATTACTCCGTATACGGTTCTTGCAAATATGCTTGCTAGTGTTTGTGTTCTTCCGCTAAGTGTTGTGGGGTTGTGTGTCTTATGTTGTTCGTGGTGTCAATGGTTTTGGATGGTTGATGTTTTGCTACAGGTAGGTTGGTATCCTGCCCATATATTAGTGTTGATTGCACGAGGTATTACACGTTTGCCGTTCAGTTCAATAGCGGTTCCTTCTGGTAGTCTGAGCGTGATAGTTGTGGCCGGTGTTGTTATGGTGCTAACTGGTATTTCATTTTGCGTGATGTTGTCCAAAGAAAAGTTCTTTAGGGTTTCTATGAGAAAATAGGGTTTATCTCTTGGTCGCGTTGAAAGGCACATCTTATGGCGAGGAAGTCTCGTTCGTCTTCTACTAGTTCTGCATTGTCGTGGCGTTCAGTTCAGTTGGCGCCAGTTACGTTGTTATGGGGTAGTGAAGAATATTTTATTTCGCGTGCAAAGACACGGATTCGTGCACAGTTTATGGAACGCTATCCAGAAGCTGATCGTGTAGAGATTTCTGCCAAGGATTATCGAAGAGGGGAACTTGCTGCGGCCTCTAGCCCATCGTTATTTAGTACCTCAAAGATTATTGAAGTAGATCAGCTTTCTTCGATGAGTGAGGATTTTCTTCATGATGTGATGGCTTATCTTCAACGTCCTGAGCAGCATATAGCTATGGTGTTGTCTCATAATGCTTCGAACAGCAGGGGGAAGAAGTTGGTTGATTTTTTCCGTTCCTCAGAGTCTTTTCCCTTCGTTGAGTGTAAACCGCTTAAGACAGATCGTGAGAAGTTAGAGTTTGTCTCTCAGGAGTTTAAAGATCATCGAAAAACTATCGATGCTAAAGCTATTCAGCTACTGGTGGCTGCTACTGGTGCTGATACCGCAGAGTTAGCTTCTGCGTGTTCTCAGCTGATGAGTGATGCGCCTGATGTTGTGACAGAAGAACTAGTCCATCAATATTATGGGGGAAGAACAGAGGTCACAGCGTTTAAAGTCTCTGATGCAGTGGTTTCTGGTAATAGTAGGTTAGCATTGACTCTTTTACGTCATGCTTTAGCAACAGGTGTTGACCCTATTCCTCTTGTTGGTGCTTTAGCTGCTCGTATGCGTCATATTGCTAAAGTTTATGGGAGCCGCGGGAATACTACCGTTCTAGCTTCAGAGTTGAAAATGGCGCCATGGCAGGTTGAACAAGCTCAACGCGATTCACGGCGTTTTTCGGAGCAAGATTTAGCGGAGATTTTTCGTGTTTTAGCAGAAGTTGATGCTCAGCTTAAAGGGGAGGGTACAGACCCCTTATTTGCTCTTGAAAAAGCGATTCTTACGATGAGTCGTTCATAGTGGTTCCAAAGGGACATAGATATGGGTAGTCCCCGGTAAGTTAACTTACCGGGGACTACCCATCACTTCGCTAATAGACAGTTACCGCCCCAAGGGACGATAAGTGAAATTAGGAAAGCTTATTTACTCGTACAGCAAGACCTGATTTCTTGTTAGCAGCGGTCTTCTTGTGAAGAACGCCCTTAGAAACAGCCTTGTCCAGTTTGCGACTTGCAAAACGAAGTGCAGCAGTTGCTTCTTCTACGTTCTGCGCCTCAACAGCTTCGTTAACCTTGCGGATAGCGGTCTTAAGCTCGGACTTGTAAGCGTTGTTACGAAGGCGAGCCTTCTCGTTGGTGAGGATGCGCTTTTTCTGGGACTTGATATTAGCCACGATTAAAACTTTCTTTTTGTCTAATTGGTCGGTGAGGGCTACGCTGATCGATCATCGACTGAGCGGCGTGGGGATGCCTATGGCAACCGATCAGCAGTGCCCGATGACCATCGGACACACATAGAAAACTCTAGCAGAAACTTACAGCAGAGTCAGCAGAGTTATTCCCCACAATTACCGTGTTGTTTGAGAATCCTCTCACGCACCACGGCGAGCTAGTGCCTGATGAATACGGTCAAAAGTCGCTTTATCCATCACGGCTCCCTCTCGACGCATATCTGCAGGACTTACCCGAATGATTCGATCGAGTTTCACTTCAGATGGGCGGCCACTTTTATCCCAAGACCCTGCCCCAATATCCATATAATTTCGGTCTCGGTGAGTTGAGTTTGTATGATCTTTACTCGTCAGCATCAAGGCCAGTAAATATTGTCCGTCTCGTCCAATAAGAAGAACAGGGCGGTCTTTTCCTTGAGTATGGTCTTCTTCATAGGGCACCCACGTCCACACCACTTCACCGGGGTCTGGCTCTCCGTCAAGGTGGGGAGAATATTCAAAATGTACAGGGCCACGATAATCACCAGGGTAGCGAGCTGCAAAATCTTCACGACGGGTTGTACCGCTATCGGAGCTTCTGCGGGGTGCAGAGTCCGCTGATCCTTGCTGAATTTTTTGGAACTCTCGGTATGCTCTTTGAGCAAGACTGATAATACGGCGCACCGTTGAAATATTAAACTTCATTCCCTTAACATAACTGTTTTGAGCATTATTGTCTGCTTGTTATCGAGATTACCGCCATTATCTTCACTGTTTACCACGTCTTAGACAGCAGAAAAACAGAAAACATGGGAAACTAGATACTTGATGATCACATTATTCGCAGGTTTCTGCGGCTGAAAGGAATGCCCTACGTGTCACCTCTAGCTGCCAACGCTCCCGTTCCCGCGGCAACGTCACCAGAAATTATCCGCAATTTCTGTATTATCGCTCATATTGATCACGGGAAATCTACGTTGGCTGACCGCATGCTTCAAGCGACCGGCGTTGTTACACCGCGCGACATGAAAGCGCAGTACCTTGACCGCATGGACATTGAACGCGAACGTGGAATCACCATTAAATCGCAGGCTGTGCGCATGCCGTGGGAGGTTGATGGTACAGCCTATGCTTTGAATATGATTGACACTCCTGGTCACGTTGACTTTACATATGAGGTCTCTCGTTCCTTAGCAGCATGCGAAGGCGCATTACTACTTGTTGATGCGGCTCAAGGAATTGAAGCTCAGACTCTCGCTAATCTATATTTAGCGATGGAAAATGAGCTAACCATTATTCCAGTCCTCAATAAAATTGATTTACCGGCGGCAATGCCTGACAAGTATGCTGAGGAGCTGGCAAATCTTATTGGTGTTGAACCAGAAGATGTCTTAAGAGTCTCTGGTAAAACCGGTGAAGGTGTGGAAGAACTCCTTGACCGCATTGTTGAGCTGATTCCTGCCCCTCAAGGCTCTGCTGAGGCACCGGCACGCGCCATGATTTTTGATTCGGTTTACGATTCTTACCGCGGCGTCGTCACCTATGTTCGTGTTGTGGACGGACAGCTAAGCCCTCGTCAAAAAATCAAGATGATGTCTACCGGCGCGGAACACGACTTATTAGAAATTGGTGTTATCTCTCCCGAACCTATTCCGTCGAAAGGTCTTGGAGTCGGGGAAGTTGGGTATCTTATTACCGGTGTGAAAGATGTACGCCAGTCTCGCGTTGGTGATACCGTTACGTCTTCTCATCATCCAGCAGAGGAATCTCTTGGAGGGTATGAAGATCCTAAACCGATGGTCTTTTCAGGGTTATTCCCTATCGACGGCTCTGACTATCCTGCCCTTCGAGACGCTCTCGACAAGCTGAAGCTCAATGACGCAGCATTAGTATATGAACCAGAGACCTCAGCTGCATTAGGTTTTGGTTTCCGTTGCGGATTCTTAGGTCTTCTGCACCTTGAAATTGTGCGTGAACGTCTAGAACGAGAATTTAACTTAGATCTCATCTCTACCGCACCTAACGTTATCTACGATGTGGTTGATGAGTCAGGAACTTCTCGACGAGTCACGAACCCTAGTGAGTTCCCTGAAGGAAAAGTCGCCCTCATCAAAGAGCCGATGGTTGCTTGTACTATCATTGCACCCAGTGAATTTATCGGCGCGATTATGGAACTTTGCCAGTCACGACGTGGCATTATGGGTGGAATGGATTATCTATCTCAAGATCGTGTTGAGCTACGATACCGTATCCCTCTTGCAGAAATTGTTTTTGACTTCTTCGACCAGCTCAAATCACGTACCCGTGGTTATGCTTCCCTTGACTGGAAATTTGATGGTGAAGAAGAAGCTGACTTGGTTAAGGTAGACATTCTCTTACAGGGCGAAAAAGTAGATGCTTTCTCTGCTATCACTCACCGTGATAAGGCATATTCTTATGGTGTGATGATGACAGGAAAACTACGTACTCTCATCCCTCGTCAACAATTCGAGGTGCCGATTCAAGCGGCTATTGGCTCTCGCATTATTGCTCGCGAGAATATTCGTGCTATCCGTAAGGATGTTCTCTCCAAATGCTATGGTGGCGATATTTCTCGTAAGCGTAAACTTTTGGAGAAACAAAAAGAGGGTAAGAAACGTATGAAGATGGTCGGTCGAGTAGAAGTTCCTCAAGAGGCTTTCATTGCGGCTCTATCATCAACTGAAGAAGCTAAGGACAAGTCTAAGAAGTGACCCCTCCGGCGCAGCCTTTAGGTATTCCTGCTCCTAGCGATGGGATGATACCCGCTGATTCTGCCGCAGCTAGTCAAGAACAAGAGTTTAGTCTGTACGTTCACGTACCTTTCTGCTCTATCCGATGTGGCTATTGTGACTTTAACACCTACGCTACTGAAGATTTTGGGCAAGGTGTCGGTTTAGCTACGTATGCAAACGACGCTATAGCAGAGTTAGACTTTGCTCAGCAGGTCTTGAAACGTTCTGGTGTTCCTGAACGAACTATGAATACGGTATTTTTTGGGGGAGGAACACCCACGAAATTACCCTCAGCAGATCTCGTCAGAATACTACATCATGCCATCGAACTTTTTGGGTTATCCCCAGATGCAGAGGTCACTACTGAAGCTAACCCTGACTCTGTATTAGAAAAAGATTTAAGCGTGCTTGCAGCTGGTGGATTCACACGCGTTTCGATTGGTATGCAGTCAGTTGTCCCTGAAGTTCTTTCAGTACTTGAACGAACCCATACTCCAGAGAATGTACCGAAAGTTGTTTCGTGGGCTTCTCAGGAGGAGTTACAGACTTCTGTTGATTTAATTTATGGTTCACCGGGGGAGACACTTGAACAGTGGAGACGTTCTGTAGAAGCTGCGATTAGTTACGAACCTGACCATATTTCTGCGTATTCGCTCATTGTTGAAGATGGCACAAAACTTGCTGCTCAGATTCGTCGCGGAAAGTATCATATGCCAGATGAAGATCTCATGGCAGATATGTATCTGTTAGCAGAAGAACTGCTTACAGAAGCGGGATACCATTGGTATGAAGTGTCAAACTATGCTAAGGCTCCACAGTATCGGAGTACTCATAACTATTCGTATTGGCGTAACCAAGATTGGTGGGGAATCGGTCCTGGAGCGCATTCTCATATTGCTGGTACACGCTGGTGGAATGTTAAACATCCCGTAACCTATGCGCATCGTCTTCGGCAAGGAGATTCACCGGCAGCAGCTCGTGAAATTCTTGATCACAAGACACAGTTTTTTGAAAAGGTGATGTTGGAGCTCCGTACTGTCGATGGTATCCCTTATGAGGTCTTAGCGAATATACACGGTACTGAAACTCTCGACCGGAAGCTTCGGTGGCTACAAAATCAGGGACTTATTGATGATGAGCAACTTAAACGCGGTGTTGTGGGGCTGACTCTTCAGGGACGTTTATTAGGTGATGCGGTCACCAGAGAACTGCTTCCAGAATAATTTTTTGCTTTCGAGGTGTTCTGATAAAACTGTGGGTGGTGTGCATCGCTTATAAGCGCGGTAATCGCACTCTCC
>NZ_JBLXXY010000009.1:0-66218 GCF_048512815.1 Rothia sp. CCM 9419
CTCATCCAGTGGCTTCGCGAGAAAATATTTTCTGAACCACACCCCTCTTAGTATCTCTCCCTTATCAGAGAACAGATTCTCTGAAATTATTCTTCTTAATGGAAGAAATGACGGCTGCCAGTAAAGTACATTGTCACACCAGCAGATTCAGCGGCAGCAATGACTTCTTCATCACGAATAGAGCCACCAGGCTGAACAACCGCACGAACACCAGCGTCTATGAGCACCTGTAGACCATCAGCGAAAGGGAAAAAGGCGTCAGAGGCAGCAACTGAACCGCGAGCGCGTTCAGCATTATCGGCAAGAGTGTTAGCGCGTTCAACCGAAAGTTTACAAGAATCTACACGGTTTACCTGCCCCATGCCAATACCGACAGCAGCACCTTGATGAGCTAGAAGGATAGCATTTGATTTTGCAGAACGTAGGGCACGCCAAGCAAAGCTCAAATCTTTGAGGGTTTGTTCATCGGCAGGTTGACCGGCAACGAGAGTCCACGCGGTAGGCGTATCACCCTCAGCTTGTAACTGGTCTGCATCTTGGAATAATGCGCCACCAGAAATTTGACGGTATTCGATGGTGCTTCGCGTATAGTTCTGAGGCAGTTCGAGAATACGTAGGTTCTTCTTAGACCGTAAAATCTCTAAAGCATCTGCACTATAGGACGGTGCAACAATTACTTCGGTAAAAATGTTTTTGATGTTCTGCGCCATCTGTGCGGTCACTTCGCGGTTTGCTGCAATAACACCGCCATAGGCAGACACCGGGTCACAGGCGTGAGCGTTCATATGAGCTTGTGCAATAGGGTCTTCAGCTTGTGGTGGTGCAATTGCCACGCCACAAGGATTATTGTGTTTAATAATAGCTACTGCGGGTTCATCGAAATCATAGGCGGTGCGTAGAGCGGCGTCAGCATCAACGTAGTTGTTATAGCTCATTGCTTTACCGCCGAGTTGTTCAGCTTGGGCAATGCCGGGGGCGCTAGCGGGGTCTACGTAAAGAGCTCCTTGCTGGTGAGGGTTCTCTCCATAGCGTAAAGATTCTGAACGTTCAAAGGATAGTCCCGCAAAAGGTGGCCAGTATTGGGCGTTCTCAGATCCTTCTAGCTGGGCGGCTGTCCATGTTGCTACAGCGGTATCGTAAGTGGCGGTATGTGCAAAAGCAGCTGAGGCAAGACGGCGACGTTCAGCTAAAGTAAATCCACCGTTTTGGGCTGCGTTAATGACGTCATCATAGCGTTGGGGGTCGACGACAACAGCTACTGAATGATGGTTTTTTGCGGCTGCACGCACCATGGAAGGACCACCAATATCGATTTTTTCGATAATAGCATCGTGGTCAGCGCCAGAAGCAACGGTTTGCGCAAAAGGGTAAAGGTTAACGATAACAACGTCAAAAGGTTCGATGCTCAGCTCTTCTAGAGTTTGTCGGTGTTCTTCTTTCCGACGGTCAGCTAGAATACCTGCGTGAATCCTCGGGTGAAGAGTTTTGACGCGACCTTCAAGACATTCGGGAAACTCGGTGATATCAGATACTTCTGTTACTGGTACGCCAGCAGAAGCAATCGTCGCTGCGGTAGAACCTGTTGAAATGAGTGATACACCGGCTTGGTGTAGTTCGCGTGCAAGGTCTTCTAATCCAGTTTTGTCGTAGACAGAGATGAGCGCACGTTTGATGGGGACACGGTCTAGCTGAGTAAGGCTCACAAATACTCCAATTTTTTGTCTGGGTAAAAGGTGTTATTTTGAGCCGTTTTCAGCCCCGGCCCACGGGCTAGATACCAGTGATGAGGTATCTACATCTGTGGCACCGGCGCTTATAAAAGCGGGGGTGTATGTTCTTCAGGAGTGGTTTTCTCCGTGGCATTCTGCGAAGAACGTAGAGTGTGGCTTATCTGTTCAAGAGTGTTCACAAGTAATTCCCGCTCTTTGACTTTGATACGCTCGTGGAGGGTTTCTTCGGTGTCTGTATCTTCCACAAAGACAGGAGCTTGAGCAAGGATAGTTCCGGTATCCACCCCTGCATCAACTAAATGAACCGTCATTCCAGTGACTTTAACCCCATAGGCGAGGGCGTCGCGTACCCCGTGTGCTCCGGGGAAAGAGGGTAAGAGAGCAGGGTGGGTATTGATGATACGTCCGGCGAATCGTTCAACAAGTTGTTTGTCCACGATGCGCATGAAGCCAGCGAAGACGATACGATCAGGGTTATATCGGGTGAGGTGTCCTTCAAGGGCGCGGTTCCATTGCTCGCGAGAAGAATAATGATGTGGTTCGCACAGGAACGTTTCAATACCGTTCTCTTGGGCTCGTGCGATACCACGGCACGGTTTATCTGCACCGACAGCAAGAATATCCACAGTGAGGGTGCCTGCCGAAACAGCATCTATGATGGACTGTAAGTTTGTCCCTGACCCAGAGACCATCACCACAATACGCATGGTTCACAGTGTACCCCACCTTGTGGCGAAGCTAATAGTTCAATTATTTATATGACTTAAAGTATTTTGCGCATGAGAGAGCAGGCGCGAGGAATCCCTCAAATCTCTCAGAGCAGGTATCCTAGAGAGTATGTCTGTACAGCCTATGCTTCCTGAGAATGAGTCCTCCCCCATGGTTCAAGACGCAAAGCAGCGTCTTGACGTCTGTCATCGTTTGAGCATTGCTTTTGGCCTTTTAGGGTTTGTGTTCTCCTCGTATAGCGGGTGGTGGCTTATTGCAGCAGTGTCTTTTCAGTTAGGGATGATTATCAGCGCTGTTTGGGGCATGACGTATATTGCTCGGGCACGTGCGTCCTCAGGCATGTATGTGACGTTCACATTCTTTATGGTGATTGCGTTAGTGCTCATGTTTAGCACCGCAATACAAATAATTTTTATGGACCAAACAAACCAGTTTGCAGATTGTACCCGTCATGCTCTGACTATTGTCCGGCAGGAGCAGTGTAAAGCTGATTTAGAAGATAATCTTTTAGGGTCCTTACTCAAATAAAGCCGATATGGGCAGTTATACCGGGAGTTATAGGGGTACTGGTAGCAGTACTCATGGTGGTGGTTGTAGAGCGATTAGACTGGGACAAACAACCCCCGCAATAAACTTCAAAATAAAACCTCAAGGTATTGTCTTCAAGCACATTTGATGATGCTCTAGATACATCCCATCAGCTCAATTATTTAAGTGAGGTTTTCTCACACCCTCAGAACGCCAAAAGCTCTGTGCCCCGAAAGGCGTTAAGAGTCATCAGACTGCGACGAAGAACGACGTCGAGTTTTTGGACGGCGTATGACTCGCCCATGTTTAAAGTGAGTGAGGGTTTTCCCTTCAGAAGAATCCTTATCTCCAGTTACCTGATCGGCTGCAGTATCATTTTTTTGTTTCGATACATCATCTTCAGTTGACGAAGCCTCTGCCTGAGCCTCGAGGTTTTCCTCTTCGATATCAGAAAACAATCGTAAGTTTTGGGCTACGACAGATTCAAAATCAGCAGTTTTTTGCTCCTCTTTTTGAGCCACCTCAGATAGCGTCATATCCGATAACGGTTCATCAGAGTCTTCTAAGAGACGACGCACAGCCTCGGAAGAAGGCTTATTGGTTTCATCATGCTGTTCTTCAACTTCTGCGATAGCAGAATTCTGACGAGAGTTTCGACGTTGCGCTTTTTTCTGCTCGCGGGCAAGACGTTTACGACGACGGCGCTCTTCACGGTCATTCTTTAGCTCAGAGAAACGCTCAAGCTCAGTAATAGCGCCACGATGGAAGATAGGGGCCATCACCGATCCCATCATCACGCCACAAGCAATCCAACCGGCAGATAAAGCACCAAATAATAAAGCATCTGGCCCTAAATCAGTAAAACGTCCCATACCAAGAGAACCGCGCGATGCCCAACCGCATAACGCCAAAATGATGCCGGCAGGAATAGAAACAAAGATAGCTAAGGCAAAAGTTGATAGTGGCAAAGAAATCCAGCGGAAAGGAATTTTAAGAGAAAGCCACTCATCAAGATGGTCTTCGCCGGCGCGGAAGAACCACCAGCCAGCAACAATACCGCACAGCACAGGAACCGCAATAGCAATATAGCTCCACGGCTCATTGACCGTTGGTAAGGCACCCAGAAGAGGGAAAGCGGGGAGCACACCAGTAGAGTGTTCAAAGAAGTTTACGGAGGTATGTTCTCCCAATGAGAAACCAGCTCCGACACTCCAAGACATCGCCCAAAAAACTACGTTAGGGATGACCCCAAGCTGTAAAAAGGTCAAAGCCGTATCGCCGATAGCACCAGCATCAAGCAATTGATAAATTGTGACGACATCGCTCCAATGCCAGAGCAAAGACAAGCTCAGTAATAGCCCTCCACAGCCAATAAACGCAAGAACTGCCACGATTGATGCGCGAAGAACCGTCCAAACATAAGAACCCGTCCAACGTGAGTACTGGCTAAACTGAGCAACCCATTCTGCAGCGTTAACACCGATCATTCTCGCCAAAGAACGAGACTCGTACCAGCCACCAAGAATAAGCCCTGATAAAACGACCCAACACGGTACAAGTGCAGAAGCTACAGGGTACGCTACCGCAGCAGTATCTGTTGTCAAAAGGCTCAAGCCCCCAGCACAGGCACTATAAGTGATAGCTCCGGTTAATGTTGGTATCCAGAATTGTCCCTCACGAGATGCTTGAGCTAAGACTCGTCCTGAACGGAAACATAACCATAAGGGTATCAGCGTTAAACCCAACGGGATAAAGCTCATCGTCCCCTGAATATCGGGGGTGTCTCCATACGGGGCAGAGATGTTCAGATGAAGAGGAACCCCATGGATTAGAAGCCACATTTGGCTAACTAAAACTGCCATAGCGTAGAGGTCACGCTGTTCAAAACCGCCGGTAAACCATACGGCACCCAGTAGTAGCACTACAGCAAAGCAAGAGTAGAAGGCAGTACGAAAGAGTTCGACAACCCCCTGTAGCCAGAGGGGCATCGGTATCGAACGTTGTTGAGGTTTCATCACGCTGGTTTTCATCGTCTTTTATCTTGTCATGAACTCTATTGAACTCTGAAGTTCACACAGCTTTTCTCATCCAAATGAGACATAAACCAAGGATTTTCTTCACCGCGTGCACCCCACTGAACCATACCATGTATGCCGGTCAAGACGCTAAGCTCATCACAGCCTACATCTTAAGATCATGCAAAAGACACAGTGTTTATAGTCCTCGCGCGGTGTTTTCATGCAACGGATTAACGGCAGGGACTCCCCAGCGACGATAAATATCTGCTTTAGAAGAAACTATTTCTAGCTGATGCACTTCAGCGGTAGCAGCCATGAGCCCTTCAAGTGCGGCGGTAGGCAATGGCGTATAAGGGCCTTCTGGTGAGGGGCGTTCTTCAGCACGAATTTGGCGACCGGCCCATGCCAAAGATACGTTCGTATCAACGTCGAGGACCTGCCCGCTAAAACGTTCGAGAAGTTCGTTAACCCACCGCTCTGTTTCAGGGTAGGGGTAAAGCCCTTTAAGTTCGCCTAGGCTAAGTGCTGATATGTACATCACCATATATGAGCGACGGCGAAGAAACGCAACGACCTGCGGATGTGGTGTGGCTTTGCGAATCTCTGCTAGTACATCAGAGTCTAGAAGTAGTCCTCTTATACTCATGCTGCTTGTAAGATACCGTATTCCTGGTTAGGGATACCGTGCGGATTAGGAGAGAGCAAAAAGTTAAGAAACTCAGAACGCTCATGGGAAATACGAGTGTAATCTTGAATGCTTACGGCAGCGTAACCGCCACGAGTTTGAGCAGAAGAAACAGTTTGAATATTGTGCTGAGGGCGAGCGGTGTTGTGCATGATACAACTGCGCTGAATGCGCTTTCCTTTCGAAGTGCTCTTGTCCGTACCAGCCTGCGTACTATGACGCGAATACGAACCGCTTCGTCATCCGAGCCACCCGTGAACATGGGGTTGGCGTTCAACTAAAGTCGGAGCTTATCAGTTGAAACTCTTGAAGCTGAATCCAGAATAACGCAACCACCACAAAAAACAAAGAGCTCAACCCAAAATATTTGAGAGATTTAGGCTACACCAGCTTTGGTGCAAGCTCATCCGGTAACCTAGAACATATATGCACCCTGCCAGCAGAGGATACAACCACCGTGAATGCACCATCAGCTTTCCCCAGAATCCCCGTCAGCGCAGCAAAAATTATCCAGCAAGTAGGACACCGCACCTACCTGCGCGGAAAACAATACATGCAAGAAGGCAAAGTCGCCCGATACTCCTACGACGCCCAAGCACACATCCTGACAGGAACAACCTACGGCGACGCAACAGACCCATACCTCAGCAAAATTGTCTTCCCCGCAGAACAGGTTGAAGGATCCCTCGCTTTCTCCGCACGATGCACCTGCCCAGTACGCACCGACTGCAAACACTCCGTAGCCATCATGCTCACCGCCATCGAAAGAGCCGAAAAAGTTAGCAAAGCTCAAAGTTCCACTCAACGCGTCACAGACGGACTCAGCGAAGAACAGCTCAAACACCACGGAATCACTACTGCACAAGAGCTAGCAGAACAACAAAAAATGTCGACATGGCGCAGAACACTGTCACAAACACTGGCGCAGCATCACCGGATACCCTACGAAAATAACAGCAATACCATCGCCGCTCTCGACCTCAAAATGCACGTTAACTCCCGCTTCGCACTCGGTAGCGGTCAACACAAAACACCACGTATCACCCTACAAGCACGCCCACTCGTCCAAGGTAAAAACAACCGTTGGATTAAAGACGGCATCAACTGGGAACACTTCCAAAAAGATTACACCGGAAAGACAAGCAGCCACGCCCTCCGACCCGAACACGAACGATGGTTGCGAGAGTTCTACTCCATCATCAGACCTTGGCAATCAGCGTATACTTCCCACCGCGATTGGGTAACACTTTCTACGGTTAACTCGTCCCTACTATGGAAAGTACTCAAAAAAGCAGAAAAAATAGCACTGCCCATCCTGTTAGAGGGAACACCCATCACTACGGCGCACACCGAAGAAGCCACGCTAAAAGCAGAACTTCACAGCTACAAAGACGGTCTACGCATCACACCAACACTCACCACAGGAGAAAATGCCTTCCTCGCATACTACTGCCACCCAATAGGCCAGCCCCGCAACGGATTCATTGCCCTCGGGCACAAAGCACAAGAACACTACAAAGCCACAGCACAAGCTGAACATTGGGAAACAACCCTACCTAGCGCCATCAATCCAACACGTCTCAACGACCGATACGCCGCAGCCGACCTCATTTTCATTCCCCTGAAAGAAACACTCAACGGCGCAGCAGAAACCCTTATCCGAGAAGAACATATCGAAATCCCCTCACAAGATATCAATAGTTTCTATCAAGAGTTCTACCCATATCTCACACGCAATATCAGCTTCTGCACCAACGACGCAACGATACAACCACCCCAAGTGCAACAACCAGAGCTAATTCTTCACGTCTACTTCGACAGCGAACAAACACCCCACGCCCACACCCGCTGGGAATGGGAATACCCTAAAGACCCGCTCAAGAACACACGAGATGAAAGCAACCTCGAATACTTCCCAGTACAGAGCACCTTATTAGACATCTATGAACAGCGCGATAAAAACTACGAAAATACAATCCTCGCGCAACTCAAAAATATCTACCCCGCATTACAGCTCACAGAACAACACTTCTACGACTGGGATGTTCAACAACTCACCGAATCGATACTGCCCCAATACCGCAATGTTCGTGGACTCCGCATCCAAACTCATGGACAAGAACCTCAATTCACAGAACTGGACGTTACCCCCGAAATCCAGATGAGAGTTGAACCAAGCGACACCCAAGACTGGTTTGACCTTGGAATTATTGTCACCATTGGTCAATGGACCGTATCATTCTCTACGATCTTTGAGGCACTCAACGCGGGGAAAAAACACATCCTTCTCGGTGATGGCAACTACTATCCCCTCAACCGACCAGAATTTATCAAACTACGTCAACTACTAGCCGAAATAGAAGACTTCTCAGAACCAGACCAACCACTTAGCCTCAACAAACACCAATTAGGGATGTGGGAAGAACTCGAAGATCTTGCCACCACCACACAATCATGCCAAGGATGGCAAGAAAATATTCACAGCCTCCTCAGCGACAAAGACAGTAGCGATAACGTACCGACTCCAGCAACACTCCAAGCACAGCTACGCCCCTACCAAGAAGAAGGCTACCAATGGCTCTACTTCCTGTGGAAACACCGCCTTGGAGCCGTCCTCGGTGATGACATGGGGCTTGGTAAAACACTACAAACTATTTCCATGATGCTCAAAGCCTATGAACAATGGGTCGAAGAGCTCAATAACAGCACCCCATCATTTGCTCCTTTCCTCATCATTGCCCCCACCTCTGTTGTTCCCAACTGGGTACAAGAATTAGAACGCTTCGCACCAGAACTTGAAATCGCCGCCATCACCACATCCACTGCAAAATCGCAACAAACACTCACAGAACGTATCGGTCAGGCACAAGTCGTTATCACCTCATACACTCTGCTACGACTAGATTCCAACGCTTTTAACAGTTACGCACAAGAAACACCGTGGAACGGGGTCATTCTTGATGAAGCGCAGTTCATTAAGAATGCGAGGACTCAAGCACACCAAATAGCACGAAAAATACCTGCACGTTTCAAACTTGCCGTCACCGGAACACCCATGGAAAACAACCTCATGGAGTTATGGTCTATCTTCTCTCTCGTGGCACCAGGTCTATTCCCCAGTGCACGAAAATTCAAAGACTATTACGTACAACCCATCACTGAAAGCAAAGACCACGAAAAACTCGAACAGTTACGGCAACGGATACGCCCGCTGATTCTCCGGCGAACGAAAGAACTTGTTGCCACAGAGCTACCAGATAAAACAGACCAAAGAATGCCCATTGCTCTTAACCCAGAGCATCGTAAAGTATACGATATGCTCCTACAACAAGAACGCAAAAAAGTTCTGGGACTGCTCAAAGATATGGACAAAAACCGTTTTACGGTCTTCCGTTCGTTAACAAAACTACGCATGATGGCGCTAGCACCTCATCTAGTCGACGAAGAGTACTCGCACATTACCTCATCAAAACTAGAGTACCTTCAGTCGTATCTGCCAGAAGTTCTCTCTCAGGGACACCGTGTACTGATTTTCTCCCAGTTCACCAGCTACCTTAAAACCATCGCAAAAGATTTAGAAGAACAGAATATTGAATTCTGCTATCTTGACGGTTCGACAAGAGACCGCGCAAAAGTTATCGAACAATTTGAGCGAGGAGAAAGCTCCGTCTTTCTCATCTCTCTCAAGGCGGGAGGGTTCGGCCTTAACCTCACCTCAGCAGATTATTGTTTCTTGATGGACCCGTGGTGGAACCCTGCAGCAGAGCAACAAGCCATCGACAGAATCCACCGTATTGGGCAGACCAGACATGTGATGGTTTACAGGCTTATTGCTGCGGGAACCATTGAAGAAAAAGTTATGGAATTACAAAAAAATAAGTCTGCACTCTTCGACGCTGTTGTTGATGATGGAGATTTCTTTAGCGAAAAGATGACAGCAGAACATATCCGAGAACTATTGAGTACCTCGTAGCGATGAGAAGAAGTGCGTTGTAACAACCACAATACCGCCACATAACAGACCAAAGATCATGGCAAAAAATGTTTCAGCGCACCATGCAAGCACGCTCAGAAGAGTACCGGAACTCCACGAGGTGAGAGCATGAACAAGGTATTCAACTGCATGTTCTGGGGCGTGAAAACCGATATCTGCTAAACCGCTCAAGACGATATGCCCGCCCACCCAAAGCATCGCAAAAGTACCAAGTAATGAAATACCTTTCATCACAAGAGGCATTCCTGACACGAGCACAGCGCCTATTTTTTGTGTCATAGAAGATTCACGGCGCATGAGCGCTAAGCCGACATCATCCATCTTCACGAGTACGGCAACAACACCGTAGACAAGTAGAGTAATCAGCACCGCCACCACGATGAGGGAGATAATACGAATAGCCCACGTTCCCTCATGAGCAATAGTGTTCATGGCGATGACCATAATCTCGGCAGAGAGAATGAAGTCTGTTCTAATCGCCCCAGAAATAACGTTTTTCTCGGCTTCTTCCCCAGCAATAATAGCGGGGGTTTCGGTCTCTTCTGCTGAGTGCGGATGAAATAACTCTAGTATCTTCTCAGCACCTTCAAAACAGAGGTACAGACCACCTAACATTAACAACGGAGTTAATGACGCTGGCCATAACCAACTCAAAAAGATAATCAGTGGAAGAATAAAAAATAGCTTATTCCGGAGAGAACCAACCGCAATTTTACGAATAATAGGTAGCTCACGACGAGGTT
This sequence comes from Rothia sp. CCM 9419, assembly GCF_048512815.1. Classification (NCBI taxonomy): domain Bacteria; kingdom Bacillati; phylum Actinomycetota; class Actinomycetes; order Micrococcales; family Micrococcaceae; genus Rothia; species Rothia sp. CCM 9419. The sequence goes on from NZ_JBLXXY010000009.1 coordinate 10,428, forward strand.
CTACCCCGTTCAGATATTGGGGAACAACAGCAGTATCATCAACAACAACACCAATAGCGCGAGCGCTTGCTTTAGAGGCTGCGGCAGCGATGTCGTCGGTGCTTGCCGCTGTGAGTTTTACTAATGCTGCGATGTCGTCTAGGAGCGCAACTAGCCCGCCAGCCATGAGGATCTCTTTTCTTTATATCTGTCCAATAAGCTACTACCCCAAGAATACAAGGGAAGTTATCGTTCATTATTGTTCAAGAGTATTTTCGGTTGGATATCTCCACAAAGCTGGTTTCCAGTATGTCGCTAGCACGATAGCACCAACGCATATCACACCACCAATGATGGCTGTCATTGAGGTACCAAATAGTGCAGCTCCCAGACCCATCACACCAATACCGATGTTAGGCCCACCAGCAAGGGTCATGATGAAGATACCTTGAAGACGTCCGCGAAGCCTATCGGGGGTTTCTTGTTGAATGATAGTAGAACGGAATATACCGCCTACACCATCTGCCCAGCCTGCTACCGCTAACGCGCAAGAAGCACAGACAAGAGGTAACAGGTTTTCGTGCAAGGACTCGCTCGGAGAGCGTCCTTCTAAGAAGAATGCAATTGTGCCGAAGAAAACGAATCCTATCCCCCACAACACATAGCTCATTGTGAGGAAAGCTCCACGGCGTTGTATAGCTGATAGCCACCCCGAAAAAGTGACCCCAATAAAAGCCCCTAGTGCGCCAGCTGAGAAGAGCACACCGGCGCCAAGGTCTCCACCACCAAAGGAGAGGAGCACTAGAGCCGGAATGAGAGGACGGGCTTGGATACATATCATCGCAATCAAATCAACGATGAACGTCATCGCAATGACGGGGGTGCGCCGTACAAAATAAAAGCCTTCTACTACGGAGCGAAGACCACGAACCTTTGGTGTTTTTTCATCGTGTTCAGGAAGGACTGTAGGAAGTTTATATAGCGCCCAGATACTGACCAGTAGAGCAAAAACGTTAACAAGGTATGTGTAGTTATATCCGATAGAAGCAATGAATAAACCGCTGAGTAAAGGCCCAAGAGCCATGCCCAAGGAGCCAACGCTCATATTAAGTGCATTGGCAGATGCAAGAAGTTTTGGCGGAACTATTCGAGGGATAATAGCGCCACGAGCAGCCTGATTAATGGGGAAAAGTAATGATTCTAAAGCAACGAGAGTATACAAAACCCATTGGTTCTGGAGATTGATCCATGATTGCAAGGCAATGAAAAGGGTCATGAGCCACATGCCCCAGCTGGCGGTTAAAGAAACTTTACGACGGTCATAGTTATCGGCAATGACTCCTCCGTAAAGACCTCCTATGATAAGGGGTAACACCACAATAAAGCCGAGAAGCCCTACGGCGAAGGTGGAGTGCGTGAACGAAAAAATTTCTAGGGTGACGGCTGTTGATGTAATTTGGAAACCCAAACTAGAAAAGAGAGAACCAATCCACAGCCGGCGGTACTCGGGGAGTTCTTTGACCGGCGTTAAATCCATAAAAATTTTCGCCATGAGGGAAATACTACACTATGGCTAACCGTGTCTTATGCCGTCTATTTGCGCATCTTTTCAGGGGTTATCGGTGCGTTGATGAAGATTATCTGATGACGCAAAGAAAAGTAACACCAGCATTTTTGGGCGGCACTAATTCTATGATGAAAGAATAGACAGAAAATTTTACGCATAAAGTTTTCTGATTGATGCCGTTGAGCACACCTTCGAAAGGATTATCAGATGGCACAACAGCCTCTCAAAACATTTAATGATGGACACACCATCCCTCAGCTAGGTTATGGATTATGGCAGGTTGAAAACGACCGCGCAGAAGAAGTGACACAACTAGCACTCGATGCCGGATACCGACATATCGATACCGCAAAAATCTACGGCAACGAAACTGGTGTGGGCAGAGCATTAGCATCTAGCCACGTAGCTCGTGAAGATATCTTTGTCACCACCAAAATTTGGAATGACGACCAAGGGTACGACCAAACACTTCGAGCCTGTGAAGAATCCTTAGAACGCCTCGGGCTCAAAAGTGTTGATCTTCTCCTCATTCATTGGGCTTCTATCCATCGTGAAAAATATGTTCAGACGTGGGAAGCTTTCATTGAGTTGCGTCGTCGTGGACTAGTACGTTCCATCGGTGTCTCAAATTTCCCCGAACAACAATTACGCGAAATTATTGAGGTAACAGGGGTAACCCCTGCTATCCATCAAATTGAGTTGCACCCATATTTCTCTCAAGAGAAGTTGCGTGCAGTTCATCAGGAGCTTGGAATATTAACCGAGGCATGGTCTCCGTTAGGTCAAGGTGGCCAGTTACTCAGTGACCCTGTCATCACTGAAATCGCTCAAAAACATCAGGCCACACCGGCACAAGTTGTTATCGCATGGCATTTAGCGTTAGGCAACGTTGTTATTCCTAAATCGGTCACGCCAGAAAGAATTGTGTCCAACTTTGAGTCGCTACAGGTACGCCTCGATGATGCAGATATTGAGGCTATTAACTCATTGACTCGTGCAGATGGGCGTATTGGCCCTGACCCGTCACATATCGAGTTCTAAGAGCAGCTTTTACCTTCTCAGGTGAGGCAGACGTCATAGGGCGTCTGCCTCTTTGAGGTTAAACTGCAACTAATACCACGCTATTTTTTAGCGCTATTCTCCTCTTTTAGAGAGGTAATAATGCTATTTTGAGGTGATGTGTTCTAAGACTTTATGGAACAAAGCCCATGATGAAAGAAAAGAGCTGAGGGCATGAAAGAAAGTTTTTTTAAGCTTCTTCAGAATGAGAAAGTCCGTTTTCTCATTGTTGGTGGTGGTTGCTTTGTGCTTACCATGGTCATTAACTATGCCCTCAAATACACAGTTCTTACCGCAAAACCGACAACAGCTCTTATTTTTGCAACCGGAATAGCAAGTATTGTCTCGTATATTCTTTCTTCACGTTGGACGTGGCAAGGCTCCTCCGGAAAGCCAACGTTCGAGCAGTTCTTAGGCTTCTTCATTGTGACGGTCATCGGTATTGGGTTGAACGCTCTTCCACAGTGGGTATCACGCTATATATTTCATTTGTCGTACCCCAATATCTCGTTTCTGGCTCAAGAAATAGCGGACTTTATTGCTGGACCTATTCTCGGTACAGCTCTAGCGATGGTCTTTAGATTTTGGGCGCTTGACCGCTTTGTTTTTAAAGGTTACGAGGCTCGCAAAAAAGCAGAACTACACGAAGTGGTACCTTTCGACAGTGAGCAGAAATCACCTTCTGTGCCGATGGATGAAGGTTCTGTTCCGCCAGTGCAAAAGACCTCATAGAATTTAGAGGTTATTTGGGTTTTTATGCTCGACGTTGCCGACGTCGAGCATTTTTCTTTGCAATAGAAGGTTCGTCTTCAAGCAGTAACGATAACGCTATACGCCCACGGTTTGTATCAACGTGGGTAACACGGACTTGTACAATATCGCCAGAACGTACAATATGGTGAGGGTCTTGAACATAGCTTGTGCTCATCTGTGAGACGTGAATGAGTCCGTCTTGGTGAACACCAATATCAACAAAAGCTCCAAAACCAGCGACGTTTGATACTGTCCCTCCAAGAATCATGCCGACTTTGACGTCATGGATGGTTTCGACACCTTCAGTAAAGTGCACAGTACGAAACGTTGGGCGCGGGTCACGGCCGGGCTTTTCGAGTTCATCCAAAATATCGTTGAGCGTTTGAGTGCCGAAACCCTCATCTAAATATTTTTGTAATTCCATCTTTTTTCGAACACTCGACGGTATCACTTCACCTGCAAGTACCCCAGCATCCTGAAGGAGACGACGAGCTAACCCATAAGACTCAGGGTGAACGGCAGAGACGTCAAGAGGTTCGTCCCCTCCCCTAATACGAATAAAGCCGGCAGCTTGTTCAAAGGTTTTAGGGCCTATTCCAGAGACGTTTAGAAGTTCCTGACGGTTTTTGAAAGCACCATGTTCTTGCCGATAGTTCACAATATTTTGAGCTAACGCACGGTTCAGACCTGCAACATGAGAAAGCAATTCAACGGATGCGCTATTAACCCATACACCTACACGGTTGACGCAGTCTTCAACAGTTGCGTCTAAGGAGCGTCGTAGCGCATGAGCTGAAATATCATGCTGATATTGACCTACGCCAATAGATTGCGGATCTACTTTAACAAGCTCAGCAAGAGGGTCTTGTAGACGACGTCCGATAGAGACTGCCCCGCGCAGAGACACATCGAGCTCTGGCAGTTCTTCGCTTGCTAGAGCAGATGCAGAATAGACGGAAGCTCCTGCTTCTGAAACAGTAACTTTTTGTACAGAGATTCCCTCATTTTTAAGGGTGCTCAATAATTCGCTGGCAAGTTTATCGGTGTCGCGAGAGGCTGTTCCGTTACCAATAGAAACCAGTTCAAGATGATGTTCTTTAACGAGTTCAGTTAAGGTATTCAGCGATTCAGCCCATTGTTTTTTAGGGGCATGAGGGTAGATAACAGTAGTATCGAGCACCTCCCCAAGTGCAGATAACGCGGCGACTTTTACGCCAGTGCGTAGACCGGGGTCTAAGGCGAGTACAGCACGTTCACCAGCTGGTGCTGCTAAAAGTAGGTCTCGTAGATTTGATGAGAACACATCAATAGCAGATTTTTCGGCGTGTTCTCGCAGACGAGCCCTTATCTGTGTTGCAAGGCGAGGGAGAATACGATTTTTCCAAGTAGAACGTACTGTTGATGCCAACCATCCAAGAACACGGTCTTCATCGCTGACAGTGTTGAGCACCTGCACCGGAATACCTAACGCAAAAGCGATAGCAGACTCATAGGTATAACGTTCTTGTTCGTTGCGTTCACTACTTGCACGAAGTTTTGCGAGGTCGCTTTCACCTGATTGTTTTAAAAATTCTGGGGTTTGAGCTATTTCTATACGAAGCTCAACGACGCCCTCTTTCTCGGCTCTCATCAAAGCAAGAACACGGTGGCTAGGTATTTTTCTGAGCGGTTCAGAAAAGTGAAAGTAGTCGCTAAATTTGCTGTCGTGCTCTCTGTGCGCCGGAAGTACACGTGAGCTAATGACGCCATGAGACCATAAGCGTTCACGGAGTTGTTCCATCAGTTCGTGGTCATATAGCGCGTATTCTTCGAGGATGGCGCGAGCCCCCTCAAGTGCAGTTTTTGCATCTGGTACAGCAGTATCTTCTGGTTCTTCTGTACGAGATGGGCGAACATACGCTTGAGCGATTTGTTCTGCCTCTGCTAGTGGGACTTCGAGGAGGTCGTCGACAAGTGGTTCTAGCCCTGCTTCAAGCGCACATTGTGCGCGTGTTCGTCGAGCAATTTTATAGGGGGCGTAAAGTGACTCCAGCTCATTTTTTGTGCGTGCGGCAAGCACTGAGGCTTGTAAAGATTCTTCGAGTACACCACGTTGAGCAAGGAGTTCAAGGATTTTATGGCGACGCTGTTCTAGGTCTCTGAGGTATTCAAGTCGTTCTTTGAGTTCACGTAGCTGTGTGTCACTCATATTGCCGGTGTGTTCTTTACGGTACCTAGCAATAAAAGGAACGGTGGCGCCTTCATCAAGGAGCCGGATGCTGGCTCTGACACCGAAAATAGGTGCGCCTAGTTCACCAGCGAGCGTTTTTTCGAGTTTGTGTCTGTCCGTTCGAGGTGAATCCATAGCTTCTAGTTTCTCATTAGTTCAGTCTTTTTCTCGTTTTTCAATCGAATAAGGCATGGAAAATCTTGGTTTATTGAAGTAATACGGGTATATATATTTGTTAGTTTTGTTCTTGAGTGTTTAGATTTTGATAACGAAACTATGTACACATTTTTACCGACACAGACTAATACCGGAGTTTAAGGAAATATCTCATTATGGCAAGTAACGAGGACTATCACCGTTTTCTCTCTCACTACTCGCCGTTGATTGAAGAACTTGCTGATTCTGGCTGGTCCAAGGAAGAAGCCTGTCATCGAATTGCAACGCTCTTCCCGGAAGAATCTCCTAATATGATTCGTCGCGCAGTTTTTTCACGACGTTGGACTTTTAACACTCGCACCGAAAATATTCTCAACAACGTGATGATGTCGGCTGCGGTATGGTACTCCGTGGCGGTCACCCACGATATGGAACCAGACCCTCAGTATGCCGCAGCATATCTTGACCCCATTATTTTGGAAGATATCCCCCGAATATTTGCTAAGGCCAACGTTAGCCCCGAAGCGATATCTCTCATTCTAGGAAAATGCGGTGCCGCGCTCAAAGCACTCAGCGAAAACCCTTATATCCGCCTTGATGAGGCTTCCTACGACGACTTTTTCGACAACGTCCCCGAAGAAGCTCGTAATATCGTCGATGAGGTCAGTAGCTGGCCGCCTCATCGACAAATTATTGAAGACCGTCTTGGGGACGGCAGCTGGAGTATAGCGCTGATGCGTGTAGGAGTGTGCCCACCAGATTTAGAGGATTACGGTATTAGTGTCTCTGCATCCAGCGTGACAGACCGTGATTTTCGAAATGCTCTAGCAGAATTTTTGAGCTACTGCATCAGATATGACCGCAAACCCACCGTGTTGGTTTATGGTAATTGGTCTATTAGCCGTAACCCTCTAGGACGAGTACCATTACTCGGCACAGTACGTAGCAAATACGGTTCATGGTATAACGGTCTTAAAAACGGTCGTCGACTCATTAATGATGCGCTCAAGATAAGTTCGCTTTCAACTGTTCCCGCACGAGAAACTCAGGATTCAGCAGGAACCTCAGTTTCTCGTTCTCGTTCGGTAGATTTAAAAACTCTTTACGAGAATGGTATTGGTATTGTTCATTCTCCTTCAGAACGGCATAACCAGTTACCGTGTAGTACTCCTTGGGAGCGTATGACAAATTCTTTACGTGGCACACTTCGTGAGCTACCTTGGGGGCAAAGCATACGGTTGTATTATCTTTCAGAGATCAGTGAAGAACAGGATACGACGATTCCTCGTTTATTTATTCTGCGCTCCCCTTCAGGCTATATTTGTGAGTTGATTACTGAAAACACTGTTTTTTATCGTGGAACAAGCTATGACGCTGCTGTTCTTGAAGAACATGGTTGGGCGTCTATGTCTGAGGACCTTTTCTCATGGGGGCAGACTTTCACGGAGGTAGAGTCAGCCACATACGAAATCATGTATGCCTTGCGATGGGCGTTGAACTACACTCAGCCTGAGCTTTTCTATTTTGAGGATCAAGAACCTCCCGGAGAAGTATCTACACCATAATCCTTTTGCGTTCCGTGGGCAGCTTTAACGTTTTAGCCCAGAACGATACGCGGGCTGTTGCGGGCACTCTTTTAACACGTTTTCCATAGCTTGTTTCTCGGCGGGCGTGACCCACAGGTGATATATCGCTTTGACTGATATTTGTCGCGCAACATATTCGCAGCGATATCCTCGTTGCGGTAACCACTGAGAGGCGTCTTGATTAGATTTTTCAGTATTGACGTCGTATCCAGTTGCTTGAAGATTCAATGGGTCATTCGCTAAACGCTGACGTTGTTCGAGGGGCAGTTCTGCGGCACCAGTTTGCCAAGCATTAGAAAGTGCAACAACATGGTCGATAGGTACCAGAGGGCTGGTCTTCTCCCCTCGAAGAAAGTCAATGCTTTCGGCAGTATATGGGTCAATAAACGTCCCCGAAGCGACTTTACAGCCACGAGCGTATTTTACATGGGATAAATCTCGAGCTAAGACGTCGTTACGCTGGTCGCAACCGTTTCGATCAATATCTTCCCATGAGGGGCCAAATTGTGAACGTGAGTATCCGCGAGCACCAGCGGGGTGCTGTACGGGGAGAGTTTTGAGAACTTCACTAGCTGTTGAATAGGGTTGTGCGAAGTGACGTGCAAACCCAGTTTCTACGGGGACGTTTGGTGCTCCGAGGAGTTCTTCTATTTTTTCGTGCTGTGTCCAGAGAAATATCCCTGCACCGATGAGCACCGCCCAGAAGAGTGTGCTCATCCGGAGGAAGAAGGGGCGAGAGCGTCGTATAGGTTGCCGGTGTCGGTAGGTTCGGTAGTGGGTGGAAGAACGGTATTGGTTTCTCATCAAGGATTTTCGGTTGTTATGTTCGTGTGTTCTAAAGGCTCAGGGCGAAAGCCAACACAGCGTGGTGTTGTACTCTCGCCCTGAGTGAGAACTCTTCTGAGGTTTTAGAGGGTTTCTTCGTAGGAGGTGTCTTTGGTGCGTGCCTGTTGGGCTTTTTTCTGTAGTTCGAGGTGGGTGGGGTTCTTACGGACGAACATCCAGCCAATACCTAGAAGGATGAACCATAGTGGCATGGCGAAGAGTGCTTGGCGGGTGTCATCGTAGAATGCCAAGATGATGACCATTGCGACGAAGAATGCGAGCACAATCCAGCAGGCAAGAATACCTCCTGGCATTTTGTAGGTGGATGCTTCGTGACGTTCTGGGTGTTTTTTACGATAGACGAGGTATGAGATGAGGATCATCGTCCAGTTGAAGATGGCAAGTACTGCGGCAACAGTGGTGACGAGAGTAAAGGCGCTAATCACTGATTCTCCCGAGTACAGCAGCGCGAGGGAGGAAAGTAGGAGCACGCTGGTGAGGAAGAGTGCGTTACGTGGGACGCCTCCGGGGCTGAGGATACGGAAGATACGCGGTGCGGAGCCTTCTTCTGCGAGTCCGTAAATCATACGTGAGGTGGAGAAGATACCAGAGTTTGCCGAAGATGTTGCAGAAGTCAGTACTACGAAGTTGACCAGTGAGGCGGCAAATCCGAAACCGGCGAGGCTGAACATGGTGACGAAGGGGCTCTTTGCTGGGTCAATGTCTTGCCAAGGGGTTACCATCAGGATTACGGCCAGCGTCAGTACGTAGAAGAGGATAATACGAATCGGTACGGCGTTGATTGCTTTGGGTAGTGTTTTGTGCGGGTCGCGTGTTTCTGCTGCTGCTGTTCCGACAAGTTCTGCGCCGAGGAAGGCGAATAGCGCGATTTGGAATGCGCCGAGGAATCCGACGATGCCGTGGGGGAAGAATCCGCCATCTGACCAGAGGTTTGTGACGCTTGCTGTGTCGCCGTTGGGAAGTTCAAAGCTGATAGCAACCATGAAGATACCTACGATGATGAGCGCAAAAATGGCGACTATTTTGATGAGGGCAAACCAGAATTCTATTTCACCAAAGTTTTTGACGCTGGGAAGGTTCAGTGCCAGAAGTAACCCGATGACGATGATAGCTGGTATCCATTGTTGTAGGTGTGGCCACCAGTATTGCGAATATCCGGTGATGGCGATAACGTCAGCGACGGCTGTAACGACCCATGTGAACCAGTAGGACCATCCGACGAAGAATCCTGCGCCTGGGCCGAGGATGTCGGAGGCAAAGTCAGAAAATGATTTGTACTTGAGGTTTGAGAGGAGTAGTTCTCCCATGGCGCGGAGGACGAAGAAAATTGCCGTACCAATAATCATGTAGACAAAGAGAATGGACGGACCTGTCAGGGAGATGGTTTTTCCCGATCCCATGAAGAGTCCTGTTCCGATAGCTCCGCCGATGGCGATGAGCTGGATATGTCTATTGCTGAGTCCACGTTGTAGTTCGTTTTCTGTTTGAGCATGCGAACCATGATGTTGGTCTGGCATCTCGCCTCCATTGTTTGATGGGCATACGTGTCTTGAATGGTTCTCTAGGGTGAGAGGGTGTCGCCGACCTGCATGCCTTTGTGGTCTTTGATATTTGTGTTAATCCTAGTCTGGTTTTGAGGTGTTCTCCGTTTAGACAGGCTAGGATACCCTTCACTATTGCGGGCTGTTAGTCCCTATTATTGCGAGAAAATAATGAATTGTATATCACATTTTTTTATTTGTTGAGTTTTAAGGGTTGCTGGCATGCTTCATTCTCTATCCTCTAGGATGATTAGGTTGCTCATATTCGGGCAGATTCGGGCGGTGCTTTTGTTTCCGTACGCGCCCGTACTAGATTGAGGAGACTCGTGGAAACGACAACGCATACTAATAACGAAAACACCGAACATCTAGCAGAAGATTCTACTGTTCCTGAGAAGTTTCACCGACAGCCACTTTCGTTCGTTCGTCGTGGCGATAGGCTCACAGGTCGCAGACTCACCGCGTGGGAGCAGTATGCTCCTACCCATGTTTTGCAGATACCTCGTCTACTCACTGATACGTCAGTAGCGCCAGAGGCACAGTTTAATGCTGAAGAAGTCTATGGCAGGGTCGCTCCTCTTGTGGTAGAAATTGGTTCTGGTCTCGGTGAGGCGATTGTTCATCGTGCGCAGGAGGTTCCTGAGCATAACTTCCTCGCTGTTGAGGTGTATACCCCCGGTATTGCTGATTTACTACGCAAGATGGCAAGTGCTGGTGCGGAGAATATTCGTGTAGCGCAGGCTAATGCTCCAGAGCTTTTAGAGAACATGTTAGAACCAGCTTCTGTCGATGAGTTGTGGGTGTTTTTCCCTGATCCTTGGCATAAGACTCGTCATCATAAGCGCCGTCTTATTAGTACAGAATTTGCCCATAAGGTTGCACGCGTGTTGAAACCTGGTGCAACTTGGCGTTTAGCAACTGACTGGGAAGAATACGCTATTGTAATGCGTGACGTGCTCGACGCGCACCCCGATTTTGTTAATGCGCATCGTGGCGAGGGCGCAACAGAGGAAGACCCACAAGGCGGTTGGGCACCGCGCTGGGAGGGTCGTGTGTTAACGAGTTTTGAACGTAAGGCTCGCGAAGCTGGCCGTGGAGCACATGATTTGACCTATATTCGTCGATAGATGAAAAATGTTGGTAGGTTTAAACTACGTTTGTAACAGGTGCTATGTCTCTGAGTAAGCGGCAGTGAACACCTCTACGTTATGGGGCGGGGCGGAATACAAAACTGTATTCCGCCCCGCCCCGTTCTTTGATGAGTGCTCTTTGAGGAGTGCACCTACATAATGCTAATGAGACGCTTAGCGTCCGGTCTTCTCGTAAGAATCAATCGCACCGTCATGGCCTTCCATGAACTGGTCAATTTCTTCTTTCGTTGCTGTCAGGTGAGGGTCATTCTTCAAATACCAGCGAGTCTCACGAACAATCAGACCTGAGAGAAGGAGCAAACCAATCAAGTTTGGAATAGCCATTAGACCATTAGCAATATCTGAGAATGTCCATACAGTCGTTAGTTCAACAGTGCATCCGATGAAAACTATGGCCGAGAAAAATACACGATAAGGTAGCACACCAGAACGGCCTAAGATACGTTCGATACAACGTTCCCCGTAGTATGCCCACCCTAGAATTGTAGAGTACGCAAAAAGTACCAAACCGATAGTGACGATCCAACCACCAATCGGACCAATTTCTTGGCTAAATGCCCAGTTGGTCATCGTAGAAGCAGAAATTAGTTCGCCGTTCTCACTCTGATGCCAAGCACCGGTAATAATCAAAACGAGGCCGGTACATGTCACCACAATAATCGTGTCGATAAAGGTCTGTGTCATGGAGACCATGCCTTGACGTACAGGGTGAGTTGTCTGAGCAGCGGAAGCAGCAATAGCAGCAGAACCCATGCCGGATTCGTTCGAGAAAATGCCACGAGCTACACCGTACTGAATTGCGTAGATGAGTGCTGAACCTGCAAAACCGCCTACAGCAGAAGTGCCGGTAAATGCCTCTGAAAAGACTGTAGCGAATGCTTCAGGAATCTGCCCTAGGTGTGTTCCTAAAATGTATAGAGCACCACCGACGTAGAAGATAATCATGACAGGAACGAAAGCGGATGTAACTTTACCAATGGATTTGATGCCTCCGAGGAGTACGAAGAGCGTCAAGAGCGCCAAAATTGTACCGGTAAAGCCAACAGGAACGTTAAAAGTGGTGTATAGGTTACCGGCGATTGAATTACCTTGGGTCATGTTACCGATGCCGAAAGAAGCAATTACCGCAGCGATTGCAAAGAATATTGCAAGAGATTTGCCGAGCGCTCCACCAATACCACGTTCAAGGTAGTACTGTGGTCCACCGTTGACTTCGCCTTTTGAGTCGTGGGTGCGGAAACGTACACCAAGAAACGCCTCAGAGTATTTAGAGGCCATACCAAAAATAGCGGTGACCCACATCCAGAAGAGAGCACCTGGACCGCCAATAGAAATAGCTGTTGCTACGCCTACGATGTTACCGGTACCAACTGTTGCAGCAAGAGCAGTAGTTAGCGCCTGAAATTGAGAGATGTCTCCACCTTGTGCGTCAGCATCTTTACGATCGACAAATGCTAGACGGTTCGCCACAATGAGTTTGGTCAGTTGGATGAACCCGAGGCGAATACTCAGATAAATACCTGTACCTAGAAGTAAAGGGATGAGGACGAAGGGCCCCCAAATAAAAGAGGAAATCGCCCCTAGGACGTCGTCGATGTTCATATGCGTTCCTTGTTGTTTTCGCCCGTTGCGAGCGGTTTCCTAGCAGATGTGTGGTGTTGCAGGTAGCGTTGTTCCTTATTGAGAGAAACCACAGCTACTGCTTGAAAGCACAGCTTACGTGACGGGCAACACTATGTGCAACTATGTCCACCAAGTAAGACGACAAGCAGAGCATAGAAAAATCTGCCGTACCCATTCAACAGAACAAACCTGTTAAGAATAGATACGGCAGAACCTTCATCCATAAAATATGTAGTTATCGAGGCTGATAGAGCACCATGGCTCGAGAACGAGCGTGGGCAGACGGGCGTTTACCACGAGGAACCCTCACGATGTCGCCAGAAACGCCAGCAGCAAAGACGCGAGAGGATTCCCCTAATCGGGTCTTCGCTGTTGCAAGCTCTTGACGTAGAGACTCTATCTCGTAGCGCAAGGTCTCTACTTCAGATTCAAGCCCCATAATACGGCGAATGCCTTCAAGAGAAACACCGTCTTGAGATAGCTGCTGAATCTCTTGCAGCTTCGCCACATCTCGTGCTGAGTATCGACGAGCACGTCCCGGCGCACGCTGAGGCTGAACTAAACCCAGACGGTCATACTGACGCAAGGTTTGAGGGTGCATCCCGGCAAGCTCTGCCGCCACTGAAATAACAAAAACCGGCTGATCTGCTGATAAACCCATACTTACTCAGCTGCTTTCCGTAGAAATTCGTCTCGTACAGTATCGTCATCTGCAGCAGCAAGGAACGTATCAAAAGCTTCTTGAGCCTGTTCAGAAAGATTCTGAGGAAGATGAATTTCTGGAATAACCATCAGGTGACCTGCTCCAGTTTTAGAGGGGAATCCGTAGCCTTTAGCACGAAGTTTCACACCGGAAGAAGAACCAGCAGCCAAACGGAGTTTAACAGTCTTACCAGAAGGGGTGGGGACGCTAAGAATAGTTCCTTGAACAGCTTCTTTAATGCTGATAGGAATATGAACAATCACATCATTGCCTTCACGTGTAAAGACAGGATGTTTACGAACCTTAACGACAACCGTCAAATCGCCAGCTCCGCCAGGGCCGGGGTGTCCTTTACCGCGCAACTTAATTTTTTGTCCATCTTTAATGCCAGCAGGAATACGAGCTTTAGCTTCAGAGCCATCTGGACGAATAACAGAAGCAGTCGTTCCTCGGTAAGCGTCGGCGAAGGAAATGGTGACACTTGTTTGCGCATCTTGTCCTTTGGGGGCAGGCTGAGAAAAGCCTCCAAACCCACCAGCAGAAGCGCCCCCAAAACCGCCGCCTCCACCGAAAAGACCGCCTAATAAATCTTCGATGTTAACGTTGCTAGAGGTTGAAGAGCTACTGAAACCTCCGGGGAATCCAGAACCTCCGGGGAACCCTCCCCCACCAAAACCAGCGGCACCATACGTACGAATTTGGTCGTATTCTTCGCGGTGTTTCTTATCAGAAAGAACATCATACGCTTCAGATACTTCTTTAAATTTTTTCTCAGCTACAGTATCTCCAGGGTTCTGATCTGGATGATATTTACGTGCTAATTTTCGATATGCCTTTTTAATTTCAGCATCGCTCGCCTTCTCAGAGACGCCCAGCACCTTGTAGAAGTCTTGATGAAGCCAATTTTCACTAGCCATGTTTTGACGCCTCCTTTCAAAAGCGTTCCTTAAGTTCTCTTAAAAATCTATATAACAAGAGGCAGTTAATCCCTCTCTGTCAGAGGCACATTCCTGCCATATCAGGTACGGTACAGAGGAGTAAATCCCCTAAGTGTAGTGCAGGCGGACCCGCCGATTCGAGCCCGCCTACACTTTTATCTATTTACATTGCTGCCGCAACAGCAACCTGTGCAGTTCGCACAATTCGATCATTCACACGATATCCATGGCGCAACACCATTGCTACATGGTCTTCTGGAATGTCTTCAGAAGGCTGCTGCAGAACAGCTTCGTGAACCTTCGGGTCGAACTTATCGCCGACGGCACCATAACGTTCCATGCCCTGCTTACCAAGAGTTTCCTCTAGCTTATTAGCAATGGCAGCAAACGGGCCTTCTTCAAGGTCACCATGCTGACGAGCTGCATCGATATCATCAATGACTGGTAGCAAAGCAGATACCACATCAGAGATAACAAACTGACGCAACTGTTCCTTCTCTTTTGCACTGCGGTTCTTGAAGTTCGTGAACTCTGCCTGTAACCGACGCAAATCCTCGAGACGTTCAAGCGCCACTTGCTCAAAATCTTCAGCTACTTCTTCAGAGACCTCAGCTTCTGCTGAAACGTCCTCAGGTAGAGGTTCTGTTCCAGCGTCTTCTTGTGGCTCTGGGTGTTCTGGTGCAGAAGGAGCGTTGAAGGCTTCTTCCAAAGGATCAGTGTTCTGAGAGTCGTTAGTATTCTCGGACATCACTTATTTCTTTTCGTTGTCGTCGTCGATGACTTCGGCGTCTACTACGTCGTCGTCAGCTTCCGCAGCACCTTCTTGAGTTGCTTCTGCCTGAGCTGCGGCGTAGATAGCTTCGCCAAGTTTGCTCTGGCTAGCCTGCAATTTCTCAAATGCAGACTTGACAGCGTCATCATCTTCACCTTCGAGAGCCTTCTTGAGTTCGTCGACATCTGCCTGAACTTCAGTCTTGACCTCTTCAGGGAGCTTATCGCCGTTGTCCTTGATGAGCTTCTCGATGGAGTATGCAGCAGTTTCTGCTTGGTTGCGGGTTTCTGCAGCCTCACGACGAGCCTTATCCTGTTCAGCGTGTGCTTCAGCGTCCTTAACCATGCGGTCGATGTCTTCCTTAGAGAGGGAAGATCCACCGGTAATGGTCATGGACTGTTCCTTGCCGGTACCCTTGTCCTTAGCGGATACGTGAACGATACCATTTGCGTCGATATCGAAGGTCACTTCAATCTGAGGAACGCCACGAGGTGCAGGAGCAATACCAGTTAGCTCAAAGGTACCGAGGTTCTTGTTATCGCGAGTAAATTCGCGTTCACCTTGGAATACCTGAATAGAGACAGAAGGCTGGTTGTCTTCTGCAGTGGTGAAGGTTTCGCTACGCTTGGTAGGAATTGCGGTGTTACGTTCGATGAGTTTAGTCATCACACCACCTTTGGTTTCGATACCAAGAGATAGTGGAGTTACGTCGATGAGAAGAACGTCTTTGCGGTCACCCTTGAGCACGCCTGCCTGAATAGCAGCACCCATAGCAACAACCTCATCAGGGTTAACACCCTTGTTAGGTTCGCGACCACCGGTGAGTTCTTTAACAACTTCGCTTACTGCTGGCATACGGGTTGAACCGCCCACGAGGATAACGTGTGCAATGTCAGAAACGGATACACCAGCTTCTTTGATGACGTCATTGAAAGGCTTCTTGGTGCGTTCAATCAAATCAGCAGTCATGTCCTGGAACTTTGCGCGAGTGAGTTTCTCGTCCAAGTGGATAGGACCTTCTGGAGTGACAGAAAGATACTGCAAGGAGATATTGGTTGAAGTTGCGGAAGAAAGTTCTTTCTTTGCTTGTTCAGCTGCTTCACGAAGACGCTGAAGAGCAATCTTGTCTTTCGAGAGATCTGCACCGCTCTTGGATTTAACCTGTTCGAGCAGCCAGTCCACGATGCGCTGATCCCAGTCGTCACCGCCGAGTCGGTTATCGCCGGAGGTTGCACGCACCTGAATGGTGGAGAATCCGTCTTCGTCCTTGCCAACTTCAAGCAAGGAAACGTCGAAGGTACCGCCACCGAGGTCGAATACGAGGATGAGCTCGTCTTCTTTGCCCTTATCCAGACCGTAAGCTAGAGCAGCGGCGGTAGGCTCGTTGACGATTCGGAGAACGTTAAGTCCAGCAATTTCTCCTGCTTCTTTGGTTGCCTGACGTTCTGCGTCGTTGAAGTATGCAGGAACAGTGATGACAGCGTCGGTAACGGTGTCGTTGAGGTATGCTTCTGCGTCACCTTTGAGTTTCATCAAAGTGCGAGCTGAAATTTCTTGAGCGGTGTATTTTTTACCGTCGATGTCGGTTGTCCAGTCAGTTCCCATATGACGCTTTACAGAAGCGATGGTGCGATCGACGTTAGTAACTGCCTGACGCTTTGCGACGTCACCGACAAGAACTTCGCCATCTTTAGAGAAAGCGACGATAGAAGGTGTGGTACGTGCGCCCTCTGCGTTAGCGATAACGACAGGTTCGCCACCTTCAAGAACTGAAACGACTGAGTTTGTGGTACCGAGGTCAATGCCTACTGCACGTGACATATTATGCACTCCTTAGAGATAGATGTTGTTTTCTTAGGTATCTGGCTTTATTGAACACCGTGAACGGATTTTTCAATAAGCGCTTGTCTTAAGTTTCTCACTTCTGAGCCATTTGTCAATAGAGTTGAGTCTATTTAACTCAACTTTATTTATACAACTAACAATATTTTTATGGATATTCACCTCAGTACACCCAAAAAACACCCTAAAAACCGGCGTTCTATAGAACAAACATTGCAAGCTGTTCGCTTTCAGCAATTAATCTTCGAGGTATCTTTACCCACCCACAAGCTCACTCTATAGAAAAGCCATATAAGAACCAGCGCCAACCATCACGTAACTATCAGAAATATGACACAACTACCTAGCGGACAAGCGTAAACACTTGTCCCTACAATTCTGTTCTTCCATATCTTCTCTACAAAAAACTGACATACGCTAGAGCAAGACCGGGCGCACCATCGCGCCACCTATCACAAAACATATGTTAGGAAGACAGCATGACTCACTCAGAATCACGCCGCATCGTTCTTAAAGGCGCAGCCCTAGCAATCCCTGCACTTGCTATCACGACAACCGCAGCGTTCTCCCATAGCACCGGCGCTGACGAAGAACACCACGGACACGGACACGGTGGAAGCACCGGAGACGGTAACCACCATCATGATGGACACGGTGGACACGGTGGACACGGACATGGCAATGGTGGACACGGGCATGGCAATGGTGGAAGCACCGGCGGACATGGTGGACATGGTGGACACGGCGGAACCACAAACCCCTCATACCCAACGCTACCTGCAGGATGCCCCGACGGAGCATGGCGCAAAGACATCCCTTGCGCATCCTTTATTGACCAATCCAACGGTGAAGGACGAGCATGGCACTGGGGACGCGAAGTCTCACTAGCTCTCTCCGCAGAAGATGCAGGACCTAACGGATACGACGTACAGTGCTATATCGTCCCCGTCAACAACGATTACAACCGCACCAACACCTACGGCAACGCAAGCGCACGCTTCCAATCCATCACCACCGGATCAGGAAGTGCCCCAGGATTCTACGCCGGCAACTGGTCCGCCCCAGTTAATGCTTCTGGTGCAGTCATCCCCCACTCTTTCAACGGTTCTACCGGAAACCCCAATGGCTCCGACATCGTGCTACCCTCAGGATCCATCATGGTTCAAGCACAAAAATTACGGTTCTCCGGAAAAACCGGAATTGGACGCCTCAACCTTAACCTCAACAACCGTTGGTTCTCCTCCGGTAAAAGCTGGGTCAAAGCCATCTGGGTCATCCGCAACAACGATATGGGACACTGGCACGTACTCGACACCGTAGGATATGCAGGCCCCATCAACCGCCCCGCATACGACGGAAAGTTCTAAACTCCACCTCAGATAAAAAATCCTATGCGGTTTCTGCACTCCCCTCCCAAGGGGAGTGCAGAAACCGCATTTTCTATCAGTTCTCCTACCCCACCATCTATTCACAAGAAAAGATAGGTAATATCTCCCCCACCATGAAAAGATAGAAACATGAATAAAATCTTGGTTGTCTGCACAGGAAACATCTGCCGTTCCCCCATGGGAGAATACCTCCTCAGAGAGAAAATCACATCACAACAACTCAACGTTGAAGTATCCTCATGCGGAATATCTTCCGAAGAATACGGAAACCCCATCGACCCAAGAGCACAAAAAGTCCTCAACGAACATGGAATCGACAGTAGTAAACACCGGGCCAAAACCTTCACACAAGAAGACTTTGACACATACCACCTCATTCTTGCCATGGACACCAACCATTACCAACGATTGCAGCAACTCGCACGAAACCCCAAAGACCAAGAAAAAATACACCTCTGGCGCGAATACGACCCACAACTACACAACACACCATTCGAAGAACGTGGCATCTATGACCCTTGGTACGGAACTCAAGAAGACTTCTATCACACCCAACGCATGATTGAAGACGCCATCCCCGGAATTATCCACTACATCCAGACCCACTAAGAACGAGGAAAACTCAACGCCCATGAGCATACTGTGTATCGAAGAACAACAACTACTCGAAAAAATCCATCACAGCATCTGCCAACAAGGCGCCCCCAAAATCATCACCGTTGACGGAAGAAGCGGAGCCGGAAAAACAACGTTCTCCCACCACCTCTGCACCTACCTCAACCAACATAACGTCCCATCCCAAACCTTCACCCTCGAAAACCTCTACCAAGGATGGAACGGGCTACAGGCAGGCATCAAGCAGTGGCATCGAAACCTCAACAACCTCAGCGACAACCCACAATCCCCCCTCATCTGGTTCGGGTGGAACTGGGATACACAACAACCCACAGGACCACACCTCACAACAATTGACCCACGCCAAACGCTCATCGTCGAGGGCGTCGGCGCCACACCACCTCACAACTACCAAGCACCATTTAACGTCATCACATGCTGGCTCGACATGCCCTCACACCACCGCAAAGAACGAGCGCTCAACCGTGACGGAGAAACATACCGCCCCTATTGGGATACGTGGGCAGAACAAGAAAACCTCCAACTACCTGCACACCCAGCATCACATATTGACTATATTTTCTCGCCACCTGTATAAAACGACACCCCAAGAATAGGATGAAATTATGACAACAGTAGTAATGCTCAACCAGCAACATCCAGAGGGCGAACTCGTAGACCCCTCACGCCCACTTATCAGCATCGAAGATGAAGGACTCACCCGCGGAGACGGCGTCTTTGAAACGATGATTGCCGTCAACCGCAGCATCCGAAAATTTGACGCACACTTTGAACGGCTAACAAATTCTGCCCGAAAATTGCAGCTCCCCCTACCAGCAAAAGAGCACCTCACTCAAGCGCTTAAGACAGCCCTAGAAAATGCCGAACAGGCTCACACCACGACACTAGGTGAAGAACACACCGTCAAAATTATTATTTCTCGTGGTACCACAGCAAACGGCCCACACAGCTGGGTTACCGTCGCACCGACACCTCAAAATACCCTCGACCAAAGAACCCACGGCGTCAAAGCAATCACGCTGCCTCGCGGACATGATCCTGCTCAAGACACCGCATACCCGTGGCTACTTGCCGGCGCAAAAACTCTCTCGTACGCCATCAACATGGCCGTCCTACGATACGTACGAACCCAAGGAGCAGACGAAGCAATCTTCATCACCGATGACCGCCGTATTCTAGAAGGCGCAACCAGCTCTGTCATTGTGGCACAAACTATTAATGGGCAAAAAACCCTCCTCACCCCAGAACCAAACCACGGAATCCTCCCCGGCACTACCCAAGGAATGATTTTTGAGCAAGCACGCAAACACGGCTGGGAACTCAAATACCAAGAGCTTTACCCTCAGGATTTGCTCGAATCTGAAGGTGTCTGGTTAGCTTCTTCCGTACGGCTTATCGCTCCTGTAACACACCTCAACGGAACAGCATTAGCAACGTCCCAACAGACCACTGAAGAATTCTTAGCATTCCTTGCAGAAGGGTAAAACACGCAACCTTAAAAACTACTGCCAGATAAAAGTTAAGGTACCGGCTCCTAAAGCACCTAAAACACCTGCCAAAACCGTCAGCACAACACCCACCGTAAACCATACGTCTACGAGACCGTACTGCGGTATACGAGCCCAAGTGCGAGTTGAAGCAGACCCAAAACCGCGGGCCTCCATCGTTATAGATAAGCGTGTACCACGACGAATAGCCTGAACTAACAAGGCGAAGCTCTGACCACAAAACGTTTTAACACGTTGCCACAACGTATCTTCTGATCCAAGACCGCGAGCGCGTCGAGCCTGCCCTAGTGTATTCCATTCGCTCAACAACAACCCGACAAGACGTAAAGCAACCAATGCTCCGAGCACAAAACGAACCGGCAATTTTGCGCTCTGCGCCAAAGAATCAGCAACGTCCGTTGGGTCGGTTGTTAGCATGAGCATCATCCCAGGAAGAACCATTGCCAAGCCACGAATAGTCAGAACAATACCTGTCACAAGAGAACCAGTGCTCATCGACAAAAATCCCATGTCAAAAAGCATCGTCCCTGTCTTCTCCACCAAAAGAGCAGTCGACCAGCCCGATAGTAGAACACCAAACAATACAGGCCAAAGCTGACCCAAAAGACGCACAGGGTCCAACCCTAGGGCCCATAAACCCACTAACTCGATACAAAAGATGATGGTGATGCTCACCCAATCTTTGAGCAGAATAAGGATAATTGTCAGAAGTAAAGTGAGCGCAACTTTAACCCCTGCATTAACGCTTCCAAGAATCCCTTCTTTTTCTGCGGTAGACGCAAAAATATCAAAACTCATCAACGTTCTTCTTCCCCGTGATAGTCTGATTCCGCGATAAGCCTTAGCTGTATTCCTCCTAAAGCACGCACAAAATCATCATCGTGAGTTACTGAAACGACTGCTGTGCCCTGTTCCAAGAGTTCTTGAATCAAAAGCACCAATTCCTTCCATGTATGAGCGTCTTGCCCAAAAGTAGGTTCGTCAAGAATGAGGACCTGAGGTGCTGTTGCCAATGCGGTTGCTACAGAAAGACGGCGTTTCTCACCCCCAGAAAGGGTGAACGGGTTTGCTCCTTCAAGATGACGCAAACGTAAACGTTCAGATAACGCGTCAATACGGTGTTTAAGAGCTTGTTCGTCGACAGGTTCTTGACGAAGCCGCGCAAGTTGTCGTGGCCCAAATTCAAGTTCTTCACGTACCGTAGCAGTTAAAAACTGTTGCTCAGGTTCTTGAAAGACTAGACCAATACGCGAAGCAATATCACGAGAACGCCACTGCGTCATATCAGGTGAAGGCTCCTTATACTGCCGTGACGGTGAAGGAGCAGCTTCTTCTAAAAATGCTGACGTTGCTACAATCTCCCCAGAAACAGGGTAGAGTAACCCAGCTAAGGTCAGAGCAAAAGTAGATTTTCCGGCACCATTACAGCCAAGAACACTTGTATGTTCACCAGCTCGGATAGAAGCATTAATCCCTGAAGAAACAATAGGCGCATCAAAAACATACGGTTCAGAACAATTCTTAAGGGCCTTTCGTCGTTTACGTCGCTCTCGTGCAGAAGGATAATGACGAGTTACTGCCACATTACGAGCACAAATTAGCTCTGCCCCAGCCTGTTGCGTTGAAGGAAGAACCTCTGGTGTGTAGTCGGGAACCCATACCCCCGCAGAAATAAGCTCTTCCCTCGCTTCTGCAAGAACCTCAGTAGGTGAACCATCATGAGTAACACGTCCACCTGCGCCAAGAACAATAATTCTGTCCATATGCTCAGCCCACACACCAACACGATGTTCAATAACGACAAGGGTTGCTCCCGTATGTTTTTGTGCGCGTATTACGGCATCACGAACATCTTCAACACCAGCAGGATCAAGATTTGCTGTTGGTTCATCTAAGAAAATACCACCGGGATGCATCGCAAGGATGCCAGCCAACCCTAGTCGTTGTTTTTGTCCGCCAGATAGGGCACTCGTCGGATGTGATAAGTCAAACTTCTCTAAGCCAACATCTGCTAGAGCGCGTTTAACACGTTCCCATATTTGTTCATGCGGCACACCTAAATTTTCGGGCCCGAAAGCAACATCATCTCCTATACGAGATAGCACAATAGATGACTCTGGGTCCTGTTGCATAAGTCCTACTGCGCCGTGAGCATCTTCAGCAGGTATACCATCGATGGTGATAGTGCCCTGTTGAGATTGGCCATCATCGTCGTGTAATAGCCCGCCCATGGCGTGCAGAAGGGTTGATTTGCCTGCGCCAGAAGAACCCAAAAGAAGCACTTTTTGTCCAGGTTCAATGGTCAGGTTTACAGATTCTAGAGTAGGTTTTTCTCGTCCTGCGTAATGCCAACCAAACTCACGTACACTAATACGAACGCCACGCACCGGCTGAGAGTCAGCAGGCGGTGGCGTTATGGAAGATGTTGTATCCACGGTTAGGCGCGTGCTCGTTTCGACCGTCCAGAAGCCAAGGACGACAAGACACCCGTTTGTGCTAGTGCTTTCATTAAGAACCACGAAAGAACCCCAGCAAGCAATGCCCCAGAAATCGTTCCGCATGCCGTGTAAACCAGCATCTTCGCAAAAGAAAGCTCATTTGCGTAGTAGATGATAATTTCTGAGACGCCCATACCGAAGCCAGATACTGCGCCGGCAAGAGCTGCGACCATAATATTCCACTGGCGGTAAAGGAATACCACAAAAATAAGTTCTGCACCAAGACCTTGGATTAAGCCTGAGATAATAACGGACATACCAAAATGTGTGCCAAGGATACCCTCAATGATGGCGCCAAGAAGTTCACAATATAGTGCTGCACCAGGTTTACGGATAACAATTCCGCCCAGCACACCAGCAATCAGCCAGCCACCGCCAATAAGAGGCATATATTCTGGTACCGTTGCAAAAATCGTTTTTGCCAGCGGGTAAATCGCAACAGACCAGAACCAGAAAATGAGTCCGCATGCTACGGACAGGACAGAGGCGATAACGATATCGTTAACTCGCCACGCTAAAGAAGATTTCTTAGCCATCGTAAATTTTCCTTCCCGAATACAGGAAGGGGAACGTTACACTACGTGAACGTTTGAGAGAACTCGACTTCCTAAACGCCGGTACTAACCGGATCAGGTTCGAGGGTCTGCTTTCGCACTCTCAGCACCCTACGGTGCTCCCCTGTCGCTTCTATACGTATATGTTTATACGGCTTTATTGTCAAAGCCTTGTTCAGTATAGTTTGTTCACTACGTTCAATTCCACCCTCCAGAGAAGTTATGACAATATCTGCAGTTTCCACACTTTCTTAGAGAATTATTCGTGAGTAGTAATACGCTGTTGGGCTTCTCCTGTTATAGGATTGCTAAGGATACTCATCAACGATGGAGAAAAACATGAACCCCATTAATCTTGTAGGAACCGCAGCTTCTCTTGCCGGCATCACCGTGGCAAACAAAGCGCTCTCTGCAACATGGAAAAAAGTAACCGGAAATGAACCACCCGCAAGCAACCCCGACGATGATGAGCGTTGGCGAGACATCATTCTATGGTCACTTCTGACCGGTCTTGTTGGCACCGTTATCAAAGTCAGCATCACCCGTAAAACTAATGAGGTCAAAGCAAAACGCAAAAATGACCCCATCGGACAAAACGAAGTCTAAGAACAACATCTCTTAGAAAACCTCATCCTCGTGTAGACGGCAACAGTCATCTTGTTGCCGTCTACACTTCTTTAAACCCCATAAACTTACCGCTCATCAGCACTAACAAATCCTTTGAAGATAAGCCCACTGTAAGTGAACCTTAGACAGTGCACATAGTTCTGGTAAAAAGTACACAAATTTCTTCACTTTATCTTTGTTTCTGCGGGTATTTCACACCATTACCCATGCTCAATAGATACTCTTATCCTTATGAGCAAACACGCCAAAGAGCAGAACGAATCTGCACCATTAGGGACCCGCGGCACCATCACAGCCTGGGCATTATGGGACGCCGGTGGCGCTTCCTTCAACGCGGTCATGACAACATTCGTCTTCACCGTCTACCTCACCAGCAAAGCATTCGGCGACCCTAAAGACGCCTCCGAAATGCTATCCACAGGCCTCGCCATTGCAGGACTGCTCATCGCATTACTTGCCCCCGTCACAGGGCAACGCGCAGACGCATCAGGTCAACGCACCCTATGGTTAGCAGTCAACACGTTCCTCACAGCCGTGCTCATGGCACTCTGCTTCTTCACCTTCCCCGAACCACAATGGCTCCTCTACGGTGTAACGCTCATCTGCGCAGCAAACGTCATGAACGAGTTCGCCATCGTCAACTACAACGCGCTACTTCCAGAACTATCAACGCCCTCAACGGTTGGAAAAATTAGTGGTATCGGATGGTCTGCAGGCTACTTCGGCGGAATCATCGCCTTAGGAATCGTCCTCTTCGCGTTCGTGGGACTTGGCTCAGACACCGGTTTCTTAGGTATCTCACCCGATAACTCTTTGAATATTCGCGCAGTTGCCATCTTCTCAGCAGTATGGTCCATCGTGCTTAGCACACCGCTTGTTATTGCGCTCTATCGTCACGACCGTCGTCACCCCAAAAAACCAGTAGCACCCAAAGTTGGGCTCATCGACTCCTACAAAAAGCTCTGTACAACACTAAAAGCCCTCTACAAAAACTCACCTAAAACCCTCGCATTCCTCTTTGCTTCAGCAATTTTCCGTGACGGGTTTACCGGTATTTTCACCTTCGGCGGTATCGTCGCCGCAGGTACTTTTGGGTTTAGCACCACAGAAATCATCATCTTCGCTATCGCAGGTAACGTTGTTGCCGGTATCGGTGCACTTCTCGGCGGTAAATTTGATGACCTCATCGGACCCAAACGAGTTATCGTCTCTAGCCTTGTCTGCTTGCTCATCTCTGCAACCCCGCTCCTATTTATCCAAAACCCTATTGTCTTCTGGATTTGTGGATTAGGGCTCTGCGCTTTCGTCGGGCCAGCACAATCCGCGTCACGAACCTACCTCTCGCGTATCACCCCACCCGGGCATGAAGGAGAAATCTTCGGACTATACTCCACCACAGGACGCGCAGCAGCACCCCTAGCACCGCTACTATTTGGACTATTCGTCTGGGCGTTCGGTGCACAAATCTGGGGTATTCTTGGCATCATGGTGGTTCTCGCAGCAGGTCTGTTACTCACCCTGCCACTACCGCGAGTACACCGCAAAGAACACCAAGAAACCCTCGAAAAAGGGCAACTATAATACGTCACTTACCGCTTATCAAAGAATAGGGTGGGTGCTTACACTGTTGTGTAAGCACCCACCCTAGCTTTTGTATTGCACCATACGACACAACATCCACTAAAACATCACGGCTTCTGATAAGAAATCATCTGAGAATCCACAAGATTCTGCAATACAGCAGGGAACTGGTCATCAGGAATAGGCCCATACTGCTGTTCAATCCGCTGACGAAAAACATCCACAGGCAACGGCTCATCCAGCAACAGCCAACTATCAGCAGCGAACTCCGACACCTCAGACAGCCGCCCACCACCATAAATTAACGAAGCATCATCCAAAAGCACAGCAGACGTACCCGAGACACGAGACACAAGGCCCGCCGGTACTTCCTGCTCAACAGAATGAACAATCTGCCACGACGCAGAAGACTCCTCCGCCGGCGAAGACAATAACTCCCTAAAGACCGGCAATGTCTGAGAAATCTCAGAATACACCACACGGCGCACACCGCCACAACGCTTCATCGCATCCAGCAAACGAGGTAAACCATCATCGGTGAGTAACAAACCAGAAGTCTGACCAGCAATCTCCACTAACGCTTCAGCCCAACTCACATCCTCCACATACGGAACAGTTGGCTCCTCAACACGCCCCAAAAGTACGATACGAGATAGCTGATACGAAAAATTATCTGGCGCAACTACCGAAATACCCAAAGACCCCGGATCTATCTGATGTTTAGGAGAACCCTTCTCCACAATCACCGACAACGGCTTAGGATACGGACGTACATATAAATCGTCCTGCACAACAGCCGTCTCATCCGACAAATACGCAAAATGCTGCCCCAAAAAACGAGACGCCGTCGTTTTACCACGCCCTGACGGGCCAATTAAAATCATGGCACGGCCAGAAGATTCATCACCCAAGGCAGCCGCATGAAAAAGACTCACCGAACCAGCTAAAGTACGAAGCATCGCCAACGTCACCTCAACCGTCAAACGCTCTTGAGCGGCATCAACATGCTGAACGCTCAAAAACTGCAAGCCTTCAACACCCCGATATTTTTCAGGGCAACTCAACTCCGCAGAAACAAAAACTTTCCCATCCGCAGTGCTCTGCTCTAAATCGCCCACACAACGAACAGGGTCCATCGCCGCCCACGAACTCAGAACGTCCGCAACCAGTGACTCTTCAAGAGAATCGTCAAAAAATAATTCGACGCTCGTACCCGCAGGGCATAAACGTATAGCGCGCATCAAAAACCCTAACCGTCCGAAACGATATTAGTACGATGAAAATTCAGATAGCTACGCGAAGCCGTCGGACCACGCTGACCCTGATAACGGTTGCCGTATGCGCCATCACCATAAGGGTGCTCAGCCTCTGAAGACAACCGGAAAAAGCACAACTGACCAACCTTAGAACCAGGCCACAACATAATAGGCAACGTCGCCATATTTGACAGCTCTAACGTCACATGCCCCGAAAAACCAGGATCAATAAAACCAGCTGTAGAATGCGTCAAAAGACCCAAACGCCCCAACGACGACTTACCCTCCAAACGGGCAGCTACATCAGCAGGCAAAGTGACAGACTCATACGTGGAACCAAGAACAAACTCCCCCGGATGCAAAATAAACGGCTCATCCGGAGCGACCTCAACCAAACGAGTCAACTCAGACTGATCCGACGAGGGATCAATATGCGGATACTTATGATTATCAAAAAGACGGAAAAAACGATCCAAACGAACATCAACCGACGCCGGCTGAATCATCGACTCATCAAAAGGTTCTAAAACTATACGACCGCCAGCAATCTCCTGGCGAATATCACGGTCTGAAATAAGCACACTCTAAAAATATCGTATTAAACGTACAGAAATTTTCATTTAGTACCAGAACGCGCTAAAGTATTCACAACATAGCAATAAAAATGAAGACAGACCGTCTTACCAACGCTATATGCGGCTGTAGCTCAATGGTAGAGCGCACGCTTCCCAAGCCTGATACGCGGGTTCGATTCCCGTCAGCCGCTCCATCTAGACACCCATTTGGATACAAAGATCTGAGTGGATAGAGAACCCCCTTGGGTTACGCGTTTGGCCTAGTCAAGCACATACCCGAGGGTTTTTTGTGTTCTGACTGGGTACAGAGTGGCTGTTGAGGAGCCTCGATTGGAGGTGAATTGGGTGTCCGATGGGTAGTTTGACGCCGTCCCTGCTAGGTTTTGGTAAAGAAGCGTCACTGGATGAGCTGCAACTTACATCAGGAATCGATGCGTTGCATCGGCTAATCTACATGCGGCACTCCTCACAACTACCGGCGCTTTGAGCGTGACCATGAGATTAACATAGGATTATTATATTTTATGCAAGCATTTGTAGACAAAGATGACTACAAGGAGTCAAGAATGAAAATAAATCTCAAAGTAGCGATTCTGTCCGGAAGTTTAATTGCAGTTAACGCAATTACAACTACACCAGCATTTGCGTCATCATATGAACAATGAGAACAATAGCCATTCTAACAACTCTCTATCAGTGTCGGAATGGCACAACAGAAACTTCAGCCTAGACTCGCCGGACGTGGGCAACCCCCATCCGATAACCATTAACGAATGGATTTGACGAACAATGTTACCGGACGCTCTGTTGGTAAATCTTACAAGAACTACAAGTCCGCTTCCGACCGATGTGAATACCTTGCTAATAGCGGCAAGCTAATGACGCTGAAATAGTTGCTTAGATGACTTTCAATCAAAATGAAGCGTTTAACCCAAGTGTCCCAAAATGGACGTTTGGGTTAAACATCATTCGCTCACTTGTAATCATTATCGGGCTTCTGTGTTTGACTGGAACTGTTTTCCCACATTTCATCGTTAACCGATTCGTCACTTCCTACCTGCCTTTTGCGCAGATTATGGCATTCCCTCGGATTCTTGGTGTGTTTGCTTTGTTGTGTTGCACGTTGCTTGCTTTTTTAACACGTGGCAAAAGTTTTACTATCTTGCGCTCTCTGCAATATGTAGTGTGGTGTTTAGTCGGAATTAGTCTTGTTTTTATTCCTTTTGGGCTGCCTCAACTCGGTGTTTCTCCAACATCGCAGGCTCAACGATCGCTCATCATCGTTACTTATAATTCGGGAGGAACCTTCGCTCCTGCCGATCTTAATGAGATTCTTGAAGAAGGTACCCCTGATATCATCGTCCTTCCCGAAACAAGTGCTTACGACGCTAAGCGTGCCATTGAAAGTATCGGATATGGTGGAGAAATATTCGATACACCTCATAGTGGTTTCACTGCGGCCTATAGCGGTCAGATTGCTCCGACAACTATCATCGTTAGCCAGAGACTCGGTCATGCTCATCTCTCGAGTGCACCAGCCACCACATTTGGCACTGTTGCGATAGAGTTTACAGATGATGCCCTGCCCTTACTTGTGGGGGTTCATACCGCACCTCCCTTGCCGGGATTAATGGAGGCTTGGCGAGGTGATTTAGAACGGCTAGTCGCGTTCGGCGAAAATGCCACGCGGTCTACAATTCTAGCTGGCGATTTCAATGCGACTACCCGCCACTCAGCAATGGCATCACGTTATCATCTTCTTGATTCCCAAGAATCGTGCAGAACAAAGCAAGTAGGTACGTGGCCAGCCAACGTTAACGAAGTCTTGCGCACACCAATTGACCATATTCTAGTAACCTCAGATTTACGAACCGAAGGTTGCCAAGCGTTCTCTGTTGGTCGCTCCGATCATCTCGCCTACAAAACCGATGTCATAATCACTAAATAATAATTTGGATTTAAACCTAAGGTGCTTCCTGGAATTCTCTGAAACTGGCAGACATCTTAACTGCGAATCTAGATTTCCATTAAGAAGAGTACTCCTTCCAGAGCGCCTTGGCTGGAAACCTGTGGCAAAACACAGGGTCTGCTGGGGCGCAGGTCTACATCTACTGACGAAACCCGAAGGCTACCTCAGCCAGTGGGTCAAACAGTCCACGCGGTGGATACTCATGCATATTTGGGCACGAGCCTCTATCCCACATCAACCTATCAGAGACTAAGGCGAAGCGAGCGGGAACGTATATGACGAACGCAAGCTTTTGGGGTTGTAGAACATTTCACACCAATGATGTCAAATGTGCCGGAAGACACATACTGAGTGCTAATATTCTTTCGTAGTGCAATGGTCCTACTACACAAAACCTAAGGAATAATTCATGACTACAAGGTTTAAGGTGGCGGTCACGACTATTGTTTCACCCGACCAATTTACCGGTTCTTGCCGTGCCTAGTCAGGAGGAAGGTATATGGAGAACGTGAAGCCACATCTTTTGGATTCTCAGTTCTGGCGTTGGGCGCTGTTTGGGATCCCAGTGCTAGCTCTGGTCGCATACTTTTTCACTTGGGACGAATTAGCGAATATCGAGGCAACATGGTTGAAGTTGCTCATCGTTGCTGGTGAAATTGCTGCAGGATACGTTGGCCTGGCCATGCTGTTGTGGTGGAATGCTTTCATGCAGCACAGGAATAAGAGCAAGCGTTGATTACACTTGCCTGCATGCGTCAGTAGTGCAGAAGTCTTTACTCTGTTGCTTTACGACACTGCCGCAAGCGGTTTGGCATGAGGTTAGATAAGTCAGCACTGTTTGGGCGTTAACCCCTTTAGGGGTTAGCGCCCAAACACTTTATCTAGCAATTTGGAGGAGCTGAGTTTTATGTTCTGGGTTGGCTTTCAGCCACGCCCCCCATGAGCTCGTCCCGGTAGCCACCGCACTCTTTGCTAAACCGACATTATCGGGATGGTATCTAGTCTTAGCTGACAATCCATATCCTGCTGGTTTTTATGTACCCCTTTGGATAGAGAAGTATCCACTAGTTATTCTCAATATATACATATATAAAAAGGTCTAGTGCTCAGCTGCATAGTCCGCTCTCCTCTGATATTTGAAGAACATAGGTTCCTGATTTTTCATGTTTAGAGGCTAGTGATTACAGCTAGATTTCCTAGCCGTTTGAAAGTTGTACGACGATAATATTTACTATGCTTTGCAACACGCCCCATTAATTCGCATGAGTTTTTCATATAAAATTAGCCATGTCAGGTGAGGACGACGCAGTCCTCGGTGCTCTCGAACACCTACCTTATTTAACATGCAATGTCGCATGTCAGCTTGACAGAAGGAATAGAAATGACGTCAACAAAACCTTTTATTAGCACGGCTTTTGCCTTAAATTACAGCTTTATTCTTAATTACTACTGGAAATGCTATTGCAGCAGAGAACTCCTCAGGGAGTTCACCATCTTCCGGCGCTACAGTATACGAAAAACCGCACCATACGACAGCTTTGATTCTCGTTACATTGGCGACGACATGGATGCTGATTCACACGGGTCAGTGCTTCCAGCGCGCGCCCCAAGGTTTGTTGGACGTATTGACGTTCATAATGCCCATAAGTCTGGATTAGAAGTTTCTGGGCGTGTCTCATGGACACTAATGAGTGAGGTTCCCCGCAAAATGGAACTGCGGGGAACGCTAAAAGCGAAGGCAGGATGGTTTGGGTATTCAGCCAAAGCTTCATCCAGAAAAGTATCTGTATGGCCTGGTGGAGGCAGAGGTAAAGCGGCCGTTGCGCGTTATCAGTGTAAGGGATCAAAAAACACCAAATGGTACACGTACGGGGAAGGATTTGCGACTGGGACTCAAAAGTCATGGGGATACAACAACGGTACAGTAGTTACACTCCGATGCGGAGCATGAAACAGTGAGCTAGAGAAACTAATGAGATTTCACTCTTTGAGAATACAGCTCAAAGGAATCGCAGTAAATTCTTTTGACAGTGGTGTTCAAGAACTAGACATTGCCGATAAGTTTTCACAGCTTGCTCGGTCCTTGGGGCTGGAAGGCTCCCTAGACGCTTATGCAGGGTTATGGACCACCCAGCCTGTATACAACGAGCGCTCATTGCTTAAAGGAGACTTTTTGGCCGAAGGGCTGCATTTAGACTTGTTGTGTGACAGCAATTATGACATTCCTTTTAGCTCGATTTTCTTATGTTTAGGGGAGACTCTTAGACGAATAGCCACGTGCCGATTAACAGAAGTTACTGTTTTGTGTGATCCACATTCAGTTAGCATGCCTGTTAGAAGGGCAAACTGCCGAGGAGATATGTGGCATTTCTTAAATATGAGCGTAAATGAGAATCCACTCCCTATTGCTCAGTATTCAGCCCTACGCCTTATCCTTAGAGATAAACAAAATTTTATTATCTCTAATAAAGAAGTGCCATTAATGACGCAGCACTGTTACTTGCCTGAACTGGCGTTACCATTTTCTGGAATCTGGTCACGGTGGAAGGAGCCTCTGCATCATGTTGGAACAATTCAGATCACGGTCAGTTAGTTCGTTAGCATTGATTTTATCTCTCACCTCATCAGAGTGATTACAGAAAATCACTAGTTCATTTTTCAGTAAACCAGGTAACGAGGACTTCAAGTCCTTTTATATTTTCTCTCACACTTACCCGATAAGTAGATAACATGTCCAATTTGAACACTTTAGAATTCTTATTTTCCGAGTATCATTTCCGCCAACTTACAAAGTTTATCCAGAAGAATACAAGCCTACGATTCTTGGTCTCTATAGACAAGAACAAGCTTTAACAAATCGCTGCGAACGAATATGTCCTACAGAAATTTATTTAGAGCGCCCAGCATATGCGTACTATTCTCACAGCTGCATACCATTTTTATTTGATGCACAAGGGACAAGGATTCTACCCTTTGTCTCAAGGGAACCCAGCTACAGAGATAGATTTGGCAGCCTCTTACTGCAGATATAAAAATTTTTAACATTAAAATCATTAAAAGTATTGCTTAATATTTACTACAAGCGTAGCGTTGCAGACAGGGGAACGCTAACCGTAAAACTCTTATAACAAGGAAGTTATACGATATGAAAAAAACACTCAA
The DNA here is from genome assembly GCF_048512815.1 of Rothia sp. CCM 9419. Classification (NCBI taxonomy): domain Bacteria; kingdom Bacillati; phylum Actinomycetota; class Actinomycetes; order Micrococcales; family Micrococcaceae; genus Rothia; species Rothia sp. CCM 9419. Next base: position 42,907 of record NZ_JBLXXY010000009.1, read on the forward strand.
AAACAAGGTTATCGCACTCGGAGTCGCCTCAGCTTTGGCACTAGGAGGGGCACCTAGTGCCCAAGCAGCGACCTTTGGAAATCACCTTAACGGAGCTTCTACCAGAGAAGTCTTCCAAGTAAGATACGATGGAGCAGCCTGGAACTATAACGGTTCAGGGTACAGAAACGCCTGGTTCAAATACACGAGAAACGGTAAAGTCTTGATGTTCAGGTACGCATGGACAGGGAAGACTACCGGTTCAGTCTGGGACAACCTCTTCGACTGGGGCTCTAATCAAACAACTCAATTCCGATGGGGACATAATAGATAGGCTTTAGCCTTCACTTTGGCTCCACAGTAGCTAGAAATGGAATACGGTTAGCGCCCCCCCCGAGTCAGATTAAAATTAGTTAGGGATAGAAAGAATGCGAGGATTGCCACCTAAATCATTATTAAGATGGGATAAACGTATTGAATTATTATCTTTATACGCGATACTATTTTCGTTCTTAAGCTTCATCTTATTCATCGAAGGCAAAGCCTCAGAATCTGCAATGATATCAAGATATTTTAAGTATGTTATAGACTACAAGCTATCATTAATAGCCACTATGTCAGCAATAATGTTAGCATTTTATTATCAGTCATTTACAAAATTTCGTATTGAAGTAAGATGCAGAATGCTCTCTGGGTGCACATTAAAGGCTATTAGAGCTAGATATTTTATTGAATCGTTATTTATCCTAAGTACTTGCCTATTATTTTTTATTTTAATTAATACAGCATTAAGGTTGAGTCTATTTAACCATATATATTTATACATAATTTTACTCACCTATATCATGATTAGCACATTTCTCCTGAGGCACCAATGAAAATATTCCAATTTTTTTTCCGAAATTTTTTCTTTCGCAAACCTATTCTTGCAATAATTTCAATAATCTTACTCTTTATAACTAATTATCTAATTTTTACAGCCTCTCGCGCTGCCCATTCAAGCACTGAAGGACATTTGGAGATAGAAAAAATCAACCATGACGGTACTTTTATTGAAAATCTTGACCCAGAGTCCATAATAGACCCCGAAAAAATATCATCTACTAATATGAATGATATTTATAATTACATTAGCTCAAACTATAATTATGCTTTTTTTACCGATGGTCTTATAACAAACTTAACTAACAAACAAGATATCGAAGTATCTGCAACATATATTAATAAAAAATACAATGAAATAAACAAGTTCCCTCTTTACGAAGGAAACGATTTGTCCTTTGCCGATACCATAGAAGAAGATACTGAGATTCCAATTTTAGTTGGATTTGGACTCTCAAAAGAGTATCCGTTAGGTACCCACCTTAAGATTTATGATCCTGCCTTAGAAAGAAATATAAATATTAAAGTAGTGGGAATCATGAAACCAAATGTATCGCACTCTAACTATTATGCCCTCGATTCTAAACAATATTATAACTTCTCAATTGTCATTCCGGTAAATGACTCATACATTAATCAAGCCAACACAGCTTTTAAGCTAAACGGATTAATGGACCTTATTCTTACAGAGACCAACGAACAAAAAATTTCCTCATTAAAAAAATATATTCACAATAAAATAAATGTTAGTTTCAATTACTACAGCCAACAAGAAAATATTGATTTTTACAATGAATATTTTTACTCTTCCATGAAATTTATTGTATACATAACAGGTGCATTAGTTGCGATAATTACACTTCTGTTACTTTGGAGCTCAATATCTTCAGCAAGAGTAATGATTCGTGATTTCACAATCAATTTACTAGTAGGCTTAAGTTACAAAAAGCTTCGAAATCTATTATACCTATATCATATAGGAGTTTCTACTATAACCTTAGTGGCTATATTTTTATCAACTGCATACTCTAGGCAAAACTTTTGGATAAATAAAGAATCATCTTTTGTAACATATGGGTTTTTAGGATTGATTGAAATGGATTGGACTGGAATATTTACTGTATTTATTTTTAATATTTTCATAACAATAATAACAGTAAATATCACTTTACGTAAAATACAAAAAATCCCTATCTCTGTAGGAGTTATAGAATGAATAATATATTAGAAATATATCTAGAAGAAAAAGTCTATCGTAATAAAAAACAGCAAATAAAGCTTCTTCAAAATTTTTCCCTCGTTGTTGAACAAGGAGAAAAAGTTGCTGTTGTTGGAGAGTCCGGCTCAGGGAAAAGCACGTTACTCAACATATTGGGCCTTATCGACACCTCATACTCTGGCACTTATACACTATTCGGGAAATCTACGCAAAAACTTTCTGATAGAGAGTTAGCAAAGTTAAGAAATAAAAATATTGGATTTGCTTTACAAGAATCAGCTCTCATTAATTCTTTAAGTATCGAGGATAATATAAAACTTCCACTCATATATTCGAAAAACCGAACATTAAAAGAACATCAAAGATTCAACGATATCATTGAGGCTATTGGGCTATCCTATATACTCAAGAAAAAACCTCTTGAATGTTCCGGAGGTGAAAGAGCTCGAGCTGTCTTTGCTAGAGCAATTATTATGAAACCACAGGTTATTTTGGCTGATGAACCCACTGCTTCACTAGATGACAAAAATAAATCAAAGATTATCGATTTATTATTTGGCGCAGCTCATGATTTTGGCGCCTCAGTCATAACAGTAACGCACGATAATATTTTTGCGCACCAGCATGATCGTGTTATCCAGCTAGAAAGAAAAGAATACTAACGTTCTAACTTTCACTTTTTTCTTTACTAGAAAAAGAGAAGTGAAATACGACTTCTTGTCATCAAGTTCATCGATCTACGAGGTCAGAACGCACAGACCATATAGCGACATCGGCGGAGCCTTGTACAACGTTCACACCAGAAACAGGTAGCCATACCCCACCGTCTCCCACGGAGTACTCCCCCGAATACACAACAGAAACATTCACCTGCACATTACCGGTAGAAGAATACTGATGACTTGTTGGTGTTTGCTCATCCCATACTCCATCACCTAAAACTTTCCCAGGTGAGCTAAGCACACCCGAGGATGCACCATCACCATAATCAAATACATAACCCACGGGCACGGCACGAACTTTTACAGGAAACCCAAGAACCTCCACATCAAAATCTTGAGGGTGAGCTTTGACCATAAAGTTTGTATGGTAGTTCACCAAAGTATCAGCGCCCGGTTCAACAACAATCTCGGGCGCGTCAATAACTAATCGTTCAAAATCTTCACCAGAAAACACTGGAAATTCAATGACGTCAGAGTCCAGCTCGGCTTCGGTATTATCAGCACCAGATGGGTCTGGTGCGACTCCTGCTGGGCGAGAACCACGAGACGGGCACCATGTTTTACCAGTATCTGACCAACCATTGCCAGAAGAAGATTGAACCCGATGTGCAACATCATCAGCAAAAAGCCCGCAACGAGGAGGCACACAACGTTTCTTACCATCACAATAGCGAACAAGACGATACTCTATCTGCGGACCAGCATATGAAATCGCACTCTGCCCACCCGACGAATTAGCGATAATGGGAATACCGGTAGCAGTGATATACGCATTCGGAGGAGCTTGAGGATGAGCCTTTCGGCGAGAAGATTCAGGTATACGGCTTGATATTTTTAACTCAATAAATTCTTTATATCGTTTAGTATCTATCTTGGTATCTAAGGCATAAGAAATACTACTTGTACACAAAATAGACAGTACAGATAATATAACTATCAATAACCTTTTATTCGTTGTAATCAATTCCTTCAACCCCTAACAATGCAACAAAGGTCCATTGATTCTGGTCATAATATAAAGCGACAGAGCCTGGTCGTCCTTTAAATAAATCCCCAGTTTCAGGCTCACACCTACTACTACCAGTACAGTTATACGAATCGCTAAAAGATGGTCGAATTAGAAAACGATAAGTCCCGTCTTCGCCCAAAACAAAATCGTTATCCTCAAAATCAACTTTCATAACAAAGTCAACAAGCCAAGCACCCTCTAAATACCCCTTTTTCAGGTCCCGATAAAAATCCTGCTCATAATCATTATCCGGCGCAGTAATACGAGAAATATCATCCACATCCCCCGTACTCGAAGCATAATTACGCAAATCAACCCAATACCGAATAAACGCCTCAGCACCTTCTAAAGTCTCTTCACGAGCAGCCTCAGGAAAAACAGGCTTCGGCACATTAAACGCACGATGCTTTACAGAAGCCGCAACATACTCACCAGCATCAACTTTCTTTTGTTCCTCTGCTGTCAGACCAGACTCGTTAACATCATCAGGTGATGTAGAAGCATTTTCGGATTCTGACGTAGATGAAGTACCAGCTGACGAAGAAGCTGACGCGCTAACACTTGCCGTCATGGAAGCTGAAGGCGAGTTCATCTTATCTTTTTCAGATACCGGTTCTTGAGCAGAGCATCCGCATAGTAGGGAACTGATACATAGCACTACGCTAGAACGAAGCAACCAGCTTTTAAACGACATAAGAGCACCTGTTTCATAAGGGAGTTAGTAGTCTAAGTTCAAAGACAAACTTAATTTTTCATTAAACCTACAATGAGAAGAGTGTATTGGAAAGAAGGTTATGGCTATCTGTGGATATATGACAGGTCAGTGGCAGTGCAGAACTTTTTTCTTCGTCATTATATTCGCGGTTTAGCGCGCTAAAAGTACCATTAGTGAATAATGTATACCCTTATGGGGACAGAGTTTTTTGTTCTGGCGTTTTATGATATTTCCTATCAACGACAACGCATATTTGGTTGTGCGTATCACAATTATTTGCGGTTTAGGTTACGCCTCGACGTCGAGGGGAAGACCGCACTATGCGTGTCAATGAAGAAGGTAGGAATATGTTATGGCTAGGTTCAAGAAATTACGTTTCCTTGCGGCAGCTGCGTTGAGTACTGTTTTCGTGGCGCCGGTAGCAGCACCTGCTCATGCAGTAGTTGGAGGGTTCAATTCTAATCAGAGCGCAACTGTTCGGTTATGGGCTTATGGTTATAAAGCACCAGACTTATTGTGTAGCGGTAGCCATATTGGTAATGGGTGGGTTCTTACAGCAAAACATTGTGTGGATGATATTGGTGTCAACACATGGTCAAGTCGTGTTGTTTGGGGAAATCCTCGTATTAACTGGAATCTTCCAGAGAATCAGTATACCGGCCCAAATTCTGGTATCGACCGAATCGTCACCCATCCAGATGAAAATAAGGATATGGCGTTGGTGCATGTACCAGGTTTAGCCAAAGCTCGTGTGGCAACTTATCGTTTGCGTGATGGTGGCACTGCAGAAGATCTTAAAAATGCTCGTTGCACGGCGTATGGTTACGGCTTGTGGGAGGACAACATTGATTCTGAGAGTTCTTATGCTCAACGTCAGCGAGGTTTGAAGATGAAGATTCGTTATGCGAGTACTTCTATTAAGAACTCTAATTCAGCGCAGCTTCGTGGTTATAACGACCGCGGTGGCTTCCTCGTAACAGGTGATTCTGGAGGGTCTCTTGTGTGCAATGGAGTGCTTTCTGGTGTAACTGTTGCTTATTGGCCTAAGTCAAAGTCTAATTCGTTTATGTCTATTTCTGCTCCTGAGCGTGACTGGATTTATCGTACGACTGGTATTTAGTTGTTTCTGATATTAAACGGGTGGGGCGCCCTCAAGACTTTTCTTGAGGGCGCCCCACTTGTTAGCTACGGGTTAGCTTACATGTTCATAGGAACAGCAGTTTCAGATTCTGCTTTTTCCATTGCTTTTTGAGCTGCTGGATCTTCGAACATCTTGACTGGGTAGTCTTTACATGCTTCAGATGGTTCCATGAAGTTTTCTACAGTGTTTTCCTTGACGATGTCGAGGTTTTCCTGAGTAATCTTCCATGGCATCACAGCGGTGAGTGGTTTGAACCAGCCGCGTGCAGGTACACCAGTGATGTAGTCTTGATGTAGGTCGTAGTTGTTGGGTGGGTAGATGGTGACGGTGAGGGTGTAGTCGCCGGGTTCGGTGATGGAGTCCTTTGGCAGGTTGGTGCCGTAGTGTGAACCGTCGATTGCGTTCATTTCCATCATCATGCCGCTTGCAACAGTTTTGCCTTCGCTGTTGTCGAGCTTGTACATGAGGTGTAGGTCAGCAGGGGTTTCGTCGACGGAGTAACCCCAGTTGGTTGCGAACTCTGTTGCTTTGAGATCGAACTCAAGGTGCATTTGTGAGTCTTTGTAGTCAAGCATTTTCATGGTTGACTTGGGGTTGTCGAACATTTGTCCTGGTTGGAAGAAGTGGATTGCACCGATGAAAGGTCCAAAGTCAGCTTCTGGTCCGGCTTGTTCCTGAAGTCCGCATTCGTCGGGGCGTTTGTTGGCTGCTACTGCGCCTTCTGCTTCTTCTTCAGGTGCAGCTGCTTCGTCGCTAGCTTTAGCTTCTGCGCTCACGCTGGCGGTTGCTTTTGCTTCATCTGCAGTTTTTGATTCTTCGTTCTTGGTGCAGCCTGCTAGCGCGGTCGTTGCGATAGCAAGTGATGCCAAGGTAACGAGGGTCTTCTTACCTAGTTCCATGGAGTTTCTCCTTAGATATTTATGTCGCAATGAATATCCGTACCTGTATGGTGAGGATATTTATTGTGTCGAGGGTTTTCCTCTTTTTACACCTCAATGGGTGAAGTTTTTGTGTGGCCCTTAGTTTTTAGCTAAGGACTGTTGTTTTTCTTGTTCTGCTTCGCGGCGTTCGCGACGCTCTCGTAGGGTATGGGACAAGATAATCCATACGCTGGCAACGAAGAGAATGATTTGCGGTAGCAGTGTTTCTGCTTGGGGGTATATTCCTAGTTCTGGAATGTAGTATTCCATCCATGGCAGGTTGGTGCTTCCAAGGATGACGTTTGCTTCTTTAAGTTCTTGTACGCCTTTTCCGACGAAGGAGATACACATGATAAAGAGCATGATGGAAGTTCCCATGAAGATGGGGCGTACTGGTAGTTTTGCTCCGCCAAAGCGGAAGATGAGGAAAATAATTGCGAGAAGAGCAACACCGGCGAAGAATCCTAAGGCTATCCAGAGGGGGTCGCTTTTTCCGCCGGAGAAGGATGCGGCGTAGAACAAGACGAGTTCTGCTCCTTCTCGGATGACGGCGAGGAAGGCTGCAAAGACGAGAGCTTTTGCTGCTCCTGCTGATACGGAGGTTTTAACCATTCCGTTGATGTATTGTGACCAGTTTTTTCCGGAGGATTTTGAGAGCATCCAGTTGGAAACGTAGAAGAGCATACCTACGGCGAGGAACATGGTGATGCCTTCGAGCAGTTCTGATGCTTGTCCTGTTCCACCGAGCAGTTCAGAAAGTCCCCAGGCGAGCAGGAAGGATAGAGCGATAGCTGCAGCGACACCGAAGTACACGTATTTGACGAGGTTTTTATTGCCACTTTTGACGAGGTAGAGCACAATCGCGACAACGACGAGGAGTGCTTCGAGTCCTTCACGTAGTAGTAGGGTCATCGCGGTGCTGAAGTCTACCCATCGTTGGACGGTGGGGTCTGCTTTTTCTACGTGGTGTGCTTCAAGTAGTTTGTTTCCGATAGATTCGGGAGAGTCTGCTGGTGATACTCCGTCAAGTACCATGGCGTCTCGTGCCACTGCGGTTTTGATGGTTTCTAGTTGTTGAATAACGTCGGGGTTTCCGGGGTCAGCTTTGATAGCTAGTTTTACGCGAGTGAAGCGCCCTTCCATTTTGACTTTTCGGTTTCCCGATAGTGTCATGGAGGCTGGTTCTAGCGAGTTTTCGTACCATCCAAAGTATGCTTCGCCGATATCATCTAAAGTTTTGTTGTAATCCTTATTTTTGTAGGCGGCGATGGCTTGGTTAATTTCTGCTGCCATGCACAACGCGTAGTCTTGGTGGTTGCGTTGTGTTCCGTCTGGGTTGGTTGCGCCTTTTTCGCAGATTGGCAGAGTTTGCTCTACTGCACTGCTGGGGGTTGAGCTGTTCTGAGCTGGTGCCGCAAGAACTTGTGTAGGTGCTGATGATAAGAGGATGAAGGTGGCAAAGAGTACTGCTATTGCTCTTATCAGAATATTTTTAGATGTATTTTCGCGAAGCGAAGCTGTCAATGTGTTATTCCCTAGTCTGGGTTTTTGGGGTAGAACCCTATTGGTATTCAAGGGTACTTAGATTAGTCTAACCTAATTATCAAGATTTTTTGGTTCTGAAATTTTTTATTGCTCCTATATTTTTGAGTGGCTTCTGATTCAAAGACACGTATTTTTTAGTTTTCTTCTCTCTTGTTTTCTAGGTTTGCTCAGGTTTTTTGTCGTATTTCTAGGGTTATTCAGGCATGTGCGGTTAGTCTTAAAGACAGTTAGTTTTCTTCATTCGCTCTATTTTTAGGGAAATATTCGTGACTCCCCTTGTTCTTTGTTCGTTAACGGTTGTTGCCGTTCTTGTTATTAGTGGTATTGCTAAGGCAAAAGAGCCTCAAAGTACCGCAACTGCTCTGGTCAATCTCAGGTTAGATAGTTGGCTTCCTTTAAAGTTCATTGCAAAGACTCTTCCTTGGGTTGAGTTATTTCTTGCGGCGTGGATTCTTGTAGTTCCTGGTCCTATTGGGGCTTTGGGGGCCTTTGTCGCAGTTATTCTTTTTGCGGTGTATTGGGTTGTTATCGCTCGTGCGGTAGTCACAGGAAATACTGCTTCGTGTCAGTGTTTTGGTTCTGGCTCGCAAGCACCTATCTCTGTATTTACGCTTGGCCGAAATACTGCACTTTTTGGTGCAGCGATGGGTGCGTTGGTTGGTGCTGTCCAAACCGGTAATTCTGCGTTGGTTCAGTTTTTCTCTCTGAACAGCGAAGGCTGGCTATGGATTTTCTCAGCTGTAGTTTTGTCGTCAACACTGTGGTTTATTTATCGTTCTGAAACTGTTCCCGCATCGCCTACGGTAGGGAGATCTGATTCTCTCGAAGATTCTTCTGCTCTTGAGAGTTACCTTCAAGAGTATGACGGTGTTGAAGCTGAGTACGTTCGTTTGCCTATTCCTTTTGGAACATTAGAAAATAGTGATGGTTTCCAGGTTAACGTACGAGAATTTGCTTCTTCACAGGCACGTATTTTGCTGTGGGTGTCTCCCGGTTGTGGCCCGTGTCAAGGTCTATTAGAGCAAATAGATGACTGGCAAGAGCAGCTTCTTCCATTAGTGAAGATTCATCCTATTGTCTCGGAGCATGATTTGATTCCTTATCTGGGCCTTTCAGATACTTTTGAGCCGTTGGTTGATCCGCAGCACCAGTTCCAGCCAGCTTTTGGTTGGGGTTCTCCGATGGCGGTTGCGTTGGGTGCTGATGCTCTTGTCGCGGGTGGGCCTGTTCGCGGGCAACAAGATATTGAACAGTTCTTTGCAGATATTATTGCTCAGCTTACTGAACCTGCCGAAGAAGAAGATGAGGCTGTGTCTGCAACAGATGATGTTTTGGAATCTGTCGCAGACAAAGATTCTTAGACAGTTTTAAAGAATGCCGGTAACGTTGTACGTACCGGCATTCTTTATATATAGGTTAGGTCAATATCATGCGTGATAAGTCGTTGTGGCAGATTAAAAAAGAGCAAAATCCTGGTCATTCTCAGTGGTATATTCAACGTTTTAAGACGATGCAAGAGCAAGGCGCTGATATTTTAGGTGAGGCCCGTCTGATTGATGCGATGTGTGCTCGCGGTTCTCGTATTTTAGATGCTGGTGCTGGCCCCGGACGTATCGGTTCTTATTTGCAGAAGCAAGGCCATCAGGTTATTGGTATTGATATTGATCCTGAATTAATAGCTGAGGCCCAGCGGGTGTGCCCTGAAGCGCAGTGGATTACCGCAGATTTGGCAGATACAGCTGAAGTGTTAGGTTATTCTCAGCAAGATGTTGAAGCACCTCAACCTTTTGACATGATTGTCTGCGCCGGAAATGTGATGACTTTTCTTGCACCGTCCACACGTGTTCAGGTACTTCGCGGATTCGCTACCGTTCTGGGTACGTCAGGTCGAGCTGTTATCGGTTTTGGCGCTGGCCGTGGCTATTCTTTTGAAGATTTTTTCTCTGATGTTCAAGAAGCGGGGCTAGAAGTTTCTCAGCGTTTCTCGACATGGGATTTATATCCTTATACGCCTGATGCTTCGTTTCTCGTCGCAGTATTAGCTGTTCCTTCAACTTAAAAAGATGATGGTGGTGTTTCCGTTAGAGAGGAAAACACCACCATCATTTTTATGGGTAAGTCTTCGTTTCTTTTAGAGAAGATGTATCTCTTCAAGAACTTCTGTGGGCAGAAAGTTTGCAGAAACGACGAGAGACAGCAGCAATAAATACACAATAATGGCTAAGGTGGAACGCCACTGGGGGTGTAATTCGTTAAAGCTCACAAGACCGGGGTGTTGTTTATTCATCTGCAAAACGTTGATGTTCGGGTACATCACGGTTTGCGGTGAGATATCGCCACTAATCTTTTTCATCGTTTTTTTGTCCCAGATTCTTCCGTCCATGCGGAAGATTCTTTTTTTCTGTGCGTTAGTAGCCCAGAGTGCTGGTACTCCACGGTGCCCTAAACTTTTAAGACCTTTTTGGGCTTTGTGCACCGATTTTTTTCCGATGAGACGTTCAGCAAAAATTGTTTGGTGAATTTCGTTGAGCTCAATGGTTCTCCACCCGAAGGTTCGCCCCATCAGAAAATGTGTTTTCGTGCGCACTGCAATAGTTGGTTTCAAAAATGAGTACACGGACAGTGCTGCGGCTAAGACAACAAACACAAGAATAACGGTATAAGGCAGGGCAAGGCGTCGACGCGCAAGTAGCAGACCGATAGCAATAATGACAAGTGATGGAGGAACTGCTGCTATCAGACGGCGATGGTATGAACTGATACGCGGATGATAGGTTGCAAGAATTTCGCCGTATTTTTCAGGGACCTGATGGATATGTTCTGCCATAGGTTCATCTTATTAGTTTCTTCTCTACACAGGCGCTTCTTTTTCTGTGTTCTTTGCTGAGTTCTCTCACACTGATTTTCTGGGCTACATTAGTGGTATGCGTTTTCGTTCTTCTGTTGATCGTATCTTAGCTTTTTGGGCTGTTGGAATGTTCTGTGCAATAGCTCTGGCATTAATTTCTTTGAGCCTTATTAACCGTTTAGTGTACGCACCAGAAGGGCAAGTACATCAGTATTTTCAGGCTCTTGAACATGGTAAAGGAGCACGGGCTTTAGGCATTCTCGATGCTCACATTCCTGATGCTGATGGAACCTTACTAGATGGGAAAGCCTTAAAAAATTCTGTATCAGAGATTAAAAAATTTTCAATTACTAATAGTGCTATTACTGATGATGGTTCCAAAGCACAAGTAGATGTCGAATACGTCGTTGATGAGTCAACGTACCAAAGTAGCTTTCACCTAACAAAGGTCGGCTCTCATTGGGGAGTCTTTGACCAATGGCGTATCGACCCTCAAACCCTTCCTATGATTAGATTGCAAGCACCAGCAGTGCACAGTGCAACCGTAAATGGTGTGAAGGTGGGTGTTGATTCAACATCTCAGAATTTTGCGGTTCTTTACCCTGGTGTTTTTTCAGTAACTTATGAGTCATCCCTGTATTCGGCTGAACAGCAAAAAGTTCTTGTCAGGGGGAATGACCCTCATGAAACTACAGTAGATTTACGTCTTGTACCGAGCGAAAACGCCCAGAACTCTATTACGTCACAAGTGTCAGCAGATTTGAATGAATGTGCATCAAAAAATTCTCTATTTCCCGCAAATTGCCCTTTTGAATATGATTTTGTGGGGCGTGTTCAAGGAAATGTCTCATGGACTATTAAGAAATATCCTACGGCTGAGGCCGTTATTAATGATGAGGGACAGTGGGTGTTGCCTTCATCTTCAGGGGTAGCTCAAATATCATTTACCGAACTTGACCTTTATACAGGTCAACAGAACAAAGTGAAGGAGGACGTTCCGTTTACGTTTTCTGCTGATTTAGAGGTCTCCGATCATGAGGTAGTTGTTCGTCCTCGTTTTTAGGTCTACATTTTATGAAAAAAGGTTTTAGGCACATCGTTGTGTTGATGTGCCTAAAACCTTTTTTCTTAGGAGTTTACGCCTCGTAGGTCGAGAGTGAGTGTTTCTTCTCCTTCACCGTCGACAACTACGGGAATACCCCAGTCTTGTTGGTAGAGGTGGCATGCTGCGTGTTCAGGAATTTCTTGTCCTTCTTCTCCGTCGCAGGCAGCAGCTCGAGCGGTAATGTGTAGTACCGCATTATTAATTTGGGGGTTGAGAGTTAACGAACGTTGTAGCCCTTGGGATGTTCCGGCTCCTGAGAGGATGAATTCTTCAGGTGTCGAAGATACCTGTAACTGGGTGGGGTCTCCCCAACGGTAATCAAGTTTTTGTCTCGTTGGCGCACTAAAACGGGCCACGAGTTGCAGGCTCTCCCCTTTGAGTGAGGTCGCTGGGCGTGCTGTTTGTGATGATCCTTCATCAATTTTTTGTGCATTTTCAGGGATATTGATGCGGATGAGTTGGTGTGCGTTAGCTTCTACTACGATTAGGCGAGCGCCGGTGTCTGTATGTTCGATAAGGACGTCTGAGGGTTCGTCTAGGTCGCGGATGAGCGTTGTTACTTCTTGTGTTTCGGGTTGGTATCGGCGGATAGCACCGTTGTAGGTGTCAGCAATAGCTATTGATCCGTCAGGTAGGGCGGTCAGTCCGAGGGGGTGTTGTAGTCGTGATGTGGTGCTGTTTCCGTCAACGTATCCGAAGTCGAAAAGTCCAACGCCTATGGCTGTTTCTATGTGTGGGGTGTTGTTTTCAAAGCGGATGAGACGAAGTGCGGAGGTTTCTGAGTCTGCAACCCAGATGTTGCCTTGATGGTCTTCTGTTAGCCCGGAGGGTTGGGCGAACCAGCTGTCTTGGGTTGTTCCGTCTTTGAGTCCTTCAGCTCCTGTTCCGGCGAATACACGGATTCTATTGGTGTGTGGGTTGTAGCTGAAGAGTTGTTGTGTTCCAGCCATGGCGATGATGAATTCTTGTGCTTGGTGTGACCATGTGATGTCCCAGGGTGAGGAGAGTGCAACGTCGGTTGGGTTGAGGTTTTCTGGGATGTGGTTGGGGTCTTTTGAGCGTGCTTTTTCGCCGTCGATGAGGCGTTGTACACCGTTGCCAGCGATGGTTGTGATGCGTTGGGTTTTCCAGTTGAGGGCGCGGATACGGTGGTTGACGGTGTCTGCGATGAGGATGTCGTATCCGAGTGTTTCGCGGAGTTCTTCAGGTACGAGGCATAGACCTTGTGGCTCGTTGAAGAGCGCTTCATCGCTGTTTCCGTCTTTCCATCCTCGTTGTGTTGTTCCGATGGTGCGTTGCGCTGTTTCGAGGTCGGGGTTGAGTTGTACGAGTCGGTGGCGTGCACTGTCGGTGACAAGGTAGGTGGTGATGTTTTCTTCGGAGTATTCGGCGGGTAGTTCGATAGCTTTTCCGGGGAAGGCTAGGGTGCCTTGTGGTTTGGGGCGTGGGACGTAGGGGCTGTTGCCGTAGCGTAGAGTGCCGGATTCTTTGTGTTCTTGGATGAGTTCTTCGACGAGTGTGGTGAGCCCTTGAACGTGTCCTTCTCCGGAGAGGTGCGCAACGATGTATCCTTCGGGGTCGATGACGACGAGTGTGGGCCAGGCTCGTGCAGTGTAGGATTGCCAGGTGCTTAGTTCTGGGTCGTCGAGGACGGGGTGCGCGATGTCGTACCGGTCGATAGCTGCTTCGAGGGCTTTAGGGTCTGCTTCGTGTTCAAATTTTGGTGAGTGTACTCCGATGGTGACGAGGACGTCGCCGTATTGTTCTTCGAGGGGGCGTAGCTCATCGAGGACGTGGAGGCAGTTGATACAGCAGAGTGTCCAGAAGTCGAGAATGACAATTTTTCCGCGAAGGCTTTGTAGGTTGAGGTCTTTGCCTCCGGTGTTGAACCATCCGCGTCCGGTTAATTCGCTAGCGCGTACCTTGTGTGAGCGTATTGTGTTGTTCATTCGAGGTAGTCTTTCGTATTGATATTGGTTCGTTGATGTGTGTTTACACTATCTTAGGATGTATTTTTGTCTGAAAGTATTTCTTTTCTTGAGGTAGTGCTTGTTATAGATTGTCATATTTTGTGATGTTGTGTCATATAGGTGATGTTCTCTTTTATTTTGTTATTACCCCTTGTCGGAGTAGTCTATGTAGCGGTAAAAACACTTTCCTGATGGTTGTGTATGGGCTTGTGTTGTTGTTTGCGTTTTAGCAGAAAGTAGCAGTTTGGCTATGTCTCATGATTGTGAGAGTTCTATGTCGTCAGTATCTGATGGTTCTGTTGGGTTGGTTTCTCCTTCTGAACGTTCGTTGACGAAGTCGTTGAGTCCTCGTCATCTTTCGATGATTGCTTTAGGCGGGGCTATTGGTGCGGGTCTTTTGGTGGCGTCTTCTACTGCTATTACGGTTGCTGGTCCTGCTGTGATTCTTTCTTATGTTTTCGCTGGTGTTATTTTGACTCTGGTAATGCGCATGTTAGGTGAGTTGTCTTCAGCGTCTCCGCAGACTGGTTCTTTTTCTGCGTATGCTCATCGTTTTATTGGTGCTTGGGCGGGTTTTACCGTGGGGTGGTTATATTGGTGGTTTTGGGCTGTTACGGTTGCTATTGAGGCGACGGCTGCTGCCACGATTATTTCTGGGTGGTTTCCGGCTTTTGAGCAGTGGGCGGTTGCCGGTGTTCTTGTTCTTGCTTTGACGCTTTTAAATCTCGTGTCGGTTCGGGTTTATGGGGAATCTGAGTTTTGGTTTTCTTCGGTTAAGGTGTTTGCTTTAGGTCTGTTGATTGTGTTGGGTGTGTTGGCGCTTGTAGGTGTTATCCCTCATTCTTCTGCGGGCCTTTTTCAGTTGGTTGGTCATGGTGGGTTTTTCCCGCATGGTGTGGGTGCTGTGTTTAGTGCGCTTCTTGCCGTCATTTTTTCAATGTTTGGCGCTGAGATTGTTACTATTGCAGCTGGTGAATCAACGCATCCGCGGGAGTCTGTGGTGAAGGCTGTACGTGCTGTGTTGTTGCGTATTCTTATTTTTTATATTGGTGCTATTGCTGTGACGTTGTGTGTGGTTCCGTGGACGTCTATTGTCTCGGGTGTTTCACCTTTTGTGACGGTTTTTGAGAGTTTTGGTGTTCCGTATGCTGCGGTTGTAATGAACATTGTGGTTCTTACGGCGCTTATCTCGTGTTTGAATGCATCGTTATATAGTTCTTCTCGCATGCTGTTTGCTATGGCTTCGCGCGGTGATGCTCCGAGGTTTTTGGGTGGGATTTCTTCGGTGGGTAGCCCGTGGGTTGCGGTTATTTTTTCTTCGTGTGTGGGTGTTGCGTCGGTTCTTTTGAATTATTTTATGCCGGATGCTGTTTTTAGTTTTTTGGTGAATACGACCGGTGCTACTGGTATTTTTGTGTGGCTTTTTATTGCGGTGTCTCATCTTCGTTCTCGCCGTATTCTTTTGGCAGAGGGTGTTGATGTGACGGCTCGTGCGGATGTGCTTAAGATGTGGGCTTTTCCGTATCTTAATTGGGTGCTTATTGTTGTGTTAGTTGCTCTTTTGCTGTTTATGGGTGTGAGTGTAGAGCACCGTTATGAGGTTCTTATCTCTACTGGCGTGGCAGTTGTGGTGGTGTTCTTTGGGTGGTTGCGTTCTGTTCGCGTAACTCGTTAGTTGTTATTGTGATGTTGAGTTTTCTTCGTTAAGTTTTTCAAGCATTTCGTTGTAGGCTTTGAGGTCTGCGTCGCCGTCTCGTTCGGCTTGCCGGTCTAGTCGTTTGGCAACTTTTTTGTCGGATGCTGCCCATTGAATACCGACGGCTACAGCGATGAGCATGGTGGGTAGTTCGCCTATCCCCCACATGAGTGATCCGCCAAGTTTTTGGTCGTCGATGGCGGATAGTCCCCATTCTCTTCCAAGGTTTCCAAACCATGATGCGGCAAGTAGTGTTTCCATATTCATCATGGCAATACCAACAAATGCGTGGTACCCCAACGTTGCGATGAGGAGGATGAGACGCATGGGGTAGGCAGGACGATACGGGATGGGGTCGATGCCGATAAGCACGAGAGAGAAAATGTATCCGGTCATTAAGAAATGGATAATCATCAACTCGTGGCCCACGTGGTAGGAGAGTACGAAATTGAGTAATGGTGTGAAGTAGACGATGACGATAGAACCCGCAAAGTTAACGGCTGCGAAGATGGGGTTTGTGACGATTTTGGACCATCGAGAGTGAATAATTCTCAAAATCCATTCTCGTGGGCCTCGTGTTCCGTCTTGGCGAGGTTCTAAAGCCTTCAAGAGGAGTGTGATAGGTGCTCCAAGGACGAGAAAAATGGGAACAATCATGGTCAGTGACATGTGTTCCACCATGTGCGCGGAGAAGAGTACTCGACCGTAAATGGCTAAGGCTCCGGATGTGACATAGTTCAGTGCGAAGAGTCCAACTAGCCAAGAGACGGTTCGCATGATGGGCCATGTTCCACCAGCTTTTTTCACACGATAGTAGGCCCATAGGTAAAAGTATCCTGCACAGCAGATGAGGAATACCCATAGCCAGTCAAAACGCCATTGTGTAACCCAATGGGTGAGAGAGGGTTCTGGTGGCATGTCGTACCAGGTGATGATGCGTACAGGTGGGGCGTCGGTTGCAAGGGTTTCTGGAACGGGCGGGGCGGTTCGAGAGAGTGATACGGCTAGTCCACTTGCTGCGCCCATAATCATAATCTCAGCGATAATTGCGCGCCATATGCCGATGATGGGGCGAATTTCCCCACGTGACATAGCAGGTATGAGGTAAAGTCGGTGAACTGCACCTATGACCCCTAGCATCATGGTCAGGATGAATTTTGTGAGAATCATATTGCCGTAGGCTGTGGTGAATAGTTCAGAAAGATTATTCATACGCACAGCAGCGTTAATAATTCCTGATAGAACAATAAGAATAAATCCGAAGAGTGCTACTGCAGAGTATCTTCTGAGAACCACAATTGCCATTGGGGCACGACGGTTCAGAGTAGTATTAGTGCCTCGCTCTTGTTCTACGGTGGTGCCGGTTCCTGCTTCTGGTGCGCTAATTTGCTGGGAGATGTAGGCGAGCGCAATCAGCCCACCGCACCAGCTGATAGCTCCTAAGAGGTGCAGTCCGAGGGAGTTGACGGCTCCCATATGGTCTGCACCGCCGGCGGAGTGTCCGCCTAATGCCATATCGATGATGGCGATTAGCGAAATACCCCAGGTGATAAGTAGTCCTAGTAGTGAACGTACCGCAAAGATGAGTGTTGATACGGTAGCTGCAACGATGATTGTTGTGGCTTGTTCTTTTCCTGCATCGATGTCGGTGATGTAGCTGATGAGTTCTGATGCGTAAGAGCTTGCAGCGGTTATCGGTCTGCCTGAGATGTCGGAGTAGGTAAGTACGAGCACTGCTATAGCGGTGAGTGTCCAAGTCACTGATAGTGCTGATGCGAAGTTAAGCAGTGCGGTAAAGGGAGGGTATTCTGCTCGTTGTTTTTGATGTTGAGTGGAGTTTTTTCGGAAGGTTTTTGTGTTCAGTGTTGAATCCCTAAAGCGTGGGATGATGCCTATAGCAAAGATGAGAGCACCCATTGTTGCCATCATGGCGAAGTTATGAAGTACTTCAACGATAGGTAGCCCCCAGCGGACAAAGGCTCCGGCGTCGACAAGAGCAGTTGCGTTGCTTTCGCCGGTGACGAGTAATGACAGGATAAGTAGCAGCAGGGCTGATATGGGAAATGCCCAAATCCATTGGCGGCTTACTCCCCCGTAAGAGAGTGCTTTGATAAGCTGTGAGGTCTTCTCTTGAGGTGTTTTTTGTTGCGTAAGTCGTCGCTGCGCCATGAGGTTGGTTGTTCCTGTGTTGTGGTGTGGTGTGTCTGTGGTGATGGGCTTGTTATGGCTGGGAGGGTTTGAAGAGGTTTTCTCCGATAAATCCATTTTCTTGGCATCCGGCGGGAATCGCAAATACTGCTGATCCGATGGGTACCGTCCAGGTGTTCAGCATGTCGAGTTGTGCTAAGCGTTTTTGGATGGGAACGAATTGTTGTGTGGGGTCACTCTGGTATGAGGCGAAGATTAGTCCGCTTTGGGAGATGCCTCCGGTAGTTTCTCCATGTCGTGAAAAGCCTGATGCGTCTGTTACAGGAAGGTCGTAGTTGTATCCTCGTCGAAGGATACGTTCTTGGGGTTCTTGTGGGCTTGCTCTACGTATGTGTGCGTAGGGTGCGATGACGTTAAATCCGAGGTGGTCTGTTGCCGAGAGGTCGGGTATGTCGTGTTCTTTTTCTCCGGTAAGAGGTGCTCCGTTGCTTAGCTTTCTGCCAACGGCGTCTTCACGTGCAATTCTGTCTGCTTCGTCCCAGGTGTCGATATTCATATGGATACGTCGGATGACGATAGAGGTTCCGTTCTCTTCCCATGCGGGGGTCTTAGGGTGTTTTCCCCATACGACTTGTTCCATGCTGTTATCTGATGTTGTGGGGTTGACGGTCCCGTCAACTTGCCCAAAGAGGTTTCGCATGGTCTGCCCGGGTTTTTGGGATCCGTACGCGTGGCGGAATCCTTCTTGTACCCATCGGATAGTTCCAAAAGTTCGGGTGTCTTTGAGTAGCATTCGTTGCGCATGGGCGACGGTCATTCTGTCGTCGGCGCAGATTTGAATGAGGAGGTCGCCGTCACTCCAGCGTTCTTGTAGCTGGTCGATTTGCGCGAAGGGTGGTAGTGGTTTGAGCCATGGTGGTTTTTGGCGGGGGTTTGCTATCTCGAAGATTTTTTCGCCAAATCCAAAAGTAATGGTTAGTGACGCTGGAGTTTCTGCGAGTTCTGGTTCTTGGTCAACGATTGGGGCGTGTCCTTGAGTGAGTTGCGCGGCGTCATCGGTGAGGATTCTGAGCAGACGGCTTAGCTGTTGAGCGTCGGTATCGTCGTTTAAGTCGATAGCGATAAAATGCCCAATTGCTGGTGCTGGTGTGTCTATTCCAGCTTGCCGTGCCCCGTAAAAGGATGTTCTCGATTCCTGAAGAGGTGCAACTTTTTGTTCTTTTGTTGTTTCTTGGTGGGTTTCGGGAGACATCCTATGGATTGTTTCTGTTGCAAGAGCTCCGATACCTGCGCCGAGGGCACCTGCAACGAGGTGTCTACGTGTTGGTGCTGGTCTTGTTTCTTTGTCAGAAATGTGTGCGGGGGTCTGCTCAGAATCACTCATCGGTTTCCTCAAGGTGGAGGTTTCTAAAACGCTATCAGCGCCTTAGATGTCGTAGGTATTATTGTGCGCATTGTGGAAGCATGGTTTGGGAGTTGTCTTCGCTTTCAGACATGCCATCCATATGGTGCATTCCTTCGTGTGAGTCGCCGTGTTCATGGGAGTGCTCACCATGTTCGTGGGAATGTTCGCCGTGTTCGTGGGAGTGCTCACCATGTTCGTGGGAGTGCTCACCATGTTCGTGGGAATGCTCACCATGTTCGTGGGAATGCTCACTACCTGCAGGAGTATGTTCCTCGCCAGGAGCATACTCTTCTTTCGCACCAGCATAATCGCGAGCGACTGCTTCAAAGCCAAACTCTTGACCATCTTCGGTTTTGAGGGTGACATTTGCACGAAGTCCTGCAGGTAGGGAACATTTCATTCCCACTGCCATAATGTGGTTTCCGCCTGGTTCAAAGACAAAATCTTCTCCGGGGTTGATGGTAAAACTTGTCACTTGTTTCATCATCGTTGAGCCGGTAGCGGGGTCCTTCTCTGTAGTATGCAGTTGCGTATCATCAGAGATAGAGCTCGTCGCAGAAACAATGGTGATGGGTTTATCCGTCGTGTTTTTTACTTTCCCGAAGAACGCGGTCATACCACCTTTTGTAGCTTTAACCCAAGTATCAGAAAAGACCAGTGCACTATTTTGCTCAGAGGCATTCGTTGTAGTTTCTGTAGGTGTCGTAGCAGTACTGCTAGCATCTGCAGAAGATGTGGGAGTAGCCGAGCTTTGAGAATGATGGTTTGAGGTATCTTGTGCTCCGCAGCCCGTAAGGACAAGCGCACCAATAGCGACAGAGCTCAATAGGACAGTAGTTTTGGGTGTAGAAATCTTAAACATGAGTATTCCTCAAAAAATATAATAAAACGCTTTTAGGAACGTTTGGTGATAGAAAAAGATGCCTTAGGAAGAACGCCTGTTCTTAAGAAGGAGAACGATAACGGCAACTACCGTAGCTAATGTTGCGAGAGAAAAGATAATGCCTTTATTTTTCTCGATCAAAGAGGTTTCTGGCGCATCCTGTTTTTCGGTTGAAGCTTCGTGAGTTGCTGTTGCTTCTGTAGCCGATGTTTTCGGTGCACCTTCACCGACGACGAACTCGTATTTTCCTTGAATGGGATGTCCATCTTCAGAAACTACTCGCCACGTAACGGTGTATGTTTCGTTAGCTTTTTTGTCTCCTGAAAGTGTCGTCGAGACATCTTTTCCTGAAATTTCTGGAGATTCGCTAGCGATAGATTCCCCCGTCGAGGTTGTTACTCGTACTTGGTTAGCTCCATCGACATCTAAAATATTCCCACTATATTTGAGGGTGATTTTGTCAGGTAGCTGGTTAAGGGTTTCTCCATCGGCAGGAACCGTAGAAATAAGTTGGTCATGGGCTTGAGCTGGAGTAATGGCTAAGGTGCTCAAACCTAACACTAATAGTGCGTATAGAGCAGAGATTAGTGTTTTATGGAGTGCACGAGATGGTGCTGTCTTCATATATATTCCTTCTATTGTGTTGTTTAGTTATGGAAAGAACAACGCAATAGAGGTGGGCCTCGTCGAGGCTGTGTAAGAAGAAGTAGCAGGGTATGGAGCGTCTGCTCAAAAAAGTAGATTGGCACACGGTATGTTCGGGGAAGGTGAATGTGTACCGGTGGAGTCCAGAACAGTTCTGTCAGGCGAAGGCTTAGGGCGTTGAGACAACGACGAATCGTTTCTTGTCCATAGCAGAACATGCCAAAAGTTATTGCTGCCGCACCGATGTGAAAAAGCACCATCAGTGGCATATTCCCATGATGCGCATGGTGGGTAGTAGTCTCTAGATGCAAGCTAAAGTTGAGCCGTTGAGCTCCATGATGATGGCGGTGTGTATCGGTCAGTGACGTCCCGCTATATGCAAGCATGAGATGCAATAATCCTTGTCCAAGGAGTATTGCTCCAGCTAAGAGATATTTTGATATGCGATACGTACTAAACGGCAAACAAGCTAATGCTGTCAGTGCGGTGCAGAGAAGCCAGATAATAGGGTGAGGCAAACCGCCTCCTGCAATACCGTGAGCAAGAGCTCCTACTGAGGTGGAGGTTAGTGCGGTACACCATGCACGCAGTAGTTGTTCAGTACGTTCAGAAGACGAGCAGTCGAGGGATGTGTGTGTCATCCGTTGTGGCTCCTCTCCTGTGTATCCAATACTTTTTTCTAGTGTATCTGAGGTTTCGTCCTCTTGAGGTTACTGAAACATCTATACCCGTAGATATACAGAAGAGGTTGCTTCATCTTTCGATGAAACAACCTCTTTTGTAAGTCTTTGACAAGTTTTTATTTCTTGTTGGAGACTGCTGCCTTCAGCTTGGAACCAGCGGTCAGCTTAACACCATGACCAGCAGGAATCTGAATAGTTTCCCCGGTCTGTGGGTTGCGACCGGTGCGTGCAGCGCGGTCAGTGCGCTCAATAGCCATCCAACCAGGAATGGTAATCTTTTCGCCTTTGGCGACAGACTTCTCAAATACCTGGAATAGTGCGTCTAGCACACCGTTTACAGCTGCCTGGCTGGTGCCAGCTTTCTCTGCAACCTCTGCGACGAGTTCGCTGCGGTTCTTAGCCATAGTTGCCCCTCCTGAGACTTTATGTTTATCTAGCGATTAGCTCAGTAGCTAAATCGTTACTAGCCAAACCTTACCAGCTTGACTTGGTGATACCGGGCAATTCGCCGCGGTGTGCCATTTCACGGAAACGGACGCGAGAAATGCCAAATTTTTGGAAAGTACCGCGGGGGCGGCCGTCAATCTGGTCACGGTTACGAACACGTACTGGAGAAGCGTTACGAGGAAGCTTCTGCAGTCCGAGACGAGCAGCTTCGCGCTCTTCCGGAGTAGCGTTTTCGTCGACTAGGGTCTTTTTGAGCGCTAGGCGCTTTTCTGCGTAACGTGCAACGATTTCTTTGCGCTGTTCGTTACGAGCGATTTTGGACTTCTTAGCCATGTCTTATCGCTCCTCTCGGAATTCTACGTGCTTACGAACAACGGGATCGTATTTCTTGAGGGTCATACGGTCGGGGTTGTTACGACGGTTTTTGCGGGTTACGTAGGTGTAGCCGGTACCCGCAGTGGACTTAAGCTTGATGATAGGACGTACGTCCTTGGTCTTTGAAGCCATGATTAAATCTTCTCCCCGCGTGCAATCATTTCTGCAACAACAGCATCAATACCACGAGCATCAATAACTTTGATGCCCTTAGCGGACACGTTGAGGGTTACGTTGCGGCGCAGTGAAGGCACCCAGTAACGCTTCTTCTGAATGTTCGGATCGAAACGACGCTTGTTGCGACGATGCGAGTGGGAAATGCTGTGTCCAAAGCCGGGAACAGCTCCGGTCACCTGGCAGTTTGCTGCCATAGTTTTCTCCTCCATTTGTTGACGTAATGACGGTGCGCAGGCGGTACATACTTAGCACAAGTGCAAGTTGTATGAGCGTCCCGTCACCAAGGTAGAGCACCGGGTTATTCGCCGGGCTGGAGTGTATGAGACTCAGCTTGGGTGAGAAAACAAGCTAAATCCCCGCCGCGGAATAACGGTGAATAGTTCAAGGTGTCGAGAGGTGTTGCCACCAATGCGACAGCCTTAAATACTATGTAAATACTGGCTTTTATGCAACCTAAAACCACCTTTAAGAATGCAAGATTCCTAGAAACTCAACGCTTCATCAAGGCGCTCACACCTCAAAAGATGGCATCAGGTATACTTTCAAGTCATACACAAGTCTACCATAAGTTTATATTTTTGCTTGTCAAAACTGTTTTTAAGATTATTTTGTCTGTCTTTCCAGCTTTTTAAAACAGGGTTTGACCCCGATAAATTACATGCATGAAATTTACAGTGTGAGATTAACGGCTTAATTTTTTCACTCACATTATTCCAACATACAAAGAGGCGTGTCACCCCCAAAAGATTTGGGTGTAACGCCACATCAATTTAACCATTAAAGGTTTAAGCCTAGAAC